>JAYVXT010000550.1:0-4756 GCA_043785065.1 Bryobacterales bacterium
GGAATCAAAGTGACTGACACGGAGTTCGCAGCGATCCGGATTGTCCGCGACGACTTTCATGGCGACTGGAATTACACCATCTCCCCGAACTCGTGAAAAGTCCATGTAATGGTTTTATGCTTCCTTAGGACGGTACACGCAATGAAATCGTTTCGTTTACGGAAAGATCCTATGGAGAGTTACCTGCCTTTAATTTGACTATTATTTCGTGTCCACCACTATTCTAGCTCCAGTAATCCGTTACAGGACGCCGCGGGAATCTTCCGCATCCAAAGCCAGCCGCAAGCAATTGGCCTCGTCGTTTCTAAAGGCGGTGGAACACACTCGTCATTACAGAACTCAATCGCTCCTCGCCGAGCAGTTAGGAAAAGCGCATGCGGGAAAAATGGAGATGCATTCGTGGTTGACGCGATTGCCAAAAGTGGAACTGCTTGATTACCTAAAGAATGGGGATCGATTCAAAAGCGACAAACCGCCGCGTCCGCGCAAACGAAGTTTTGTTCATCCTTGCCACAACCAGCCTAAGACCGCCGTACTCGCCGAAGGGTTCCGTTTTAGCATGCGCTACAATCGCATCGACGATTACCGCAATCCGCGTCTGGCCCGGCTTAAGCCCGAATCCATTGCCGCGCCGCTCGACACTCTGCGCGCCTTGGCTCGCGGGGTTGAATCGGGCCACGTGTGGATACCGCCGCTCACTCACTCCGTTGTGGCTTTTGCCGGATTGGTGGAGGGGCCGATATCAGAGGAGGATCTGGATCTGTTCTGGCGCGTCTTCCAGGTTCCAATCCATGAGCAATTCTACGGCTTCGGCGGTGAACTGCTTGCCTGGGAGTGTGAAGCTCATCAAGGTCTTCATATTAATTCCAAGTCCGCAGTTTTTGAAGAGGGAGCGGGTGAGGAACTTCTCGTCAGTCTCATCGGCAACCCTTACCAGCCAGTGTTCCGGTTGGTCTCCGGGTTGTGTGGGTCGCTGATCATTAACCCCTGCGCTTGTGGGCTTGAAGGTCCTCGAATCGTGAATCTCATGCGGCGAACGGAACGCTTAAGGCAGAAAAACGTTATCCCCATGGCGGCAACGGCCTCCTAGTAACTCCAAAACAGGATCGCTAATTTGCCTACCTGGCGCCGGCCGGTCTCCTAAGATTGAATTCCACAACATTAGCGTCCGGCGTCAGTTTTTTCCAACCTTATTTCGACAAAAAAATGGGGCCAGCCTTTTCAGGGACTGGCCCATTTGCCTCTTCTCTTTGGATGAACTCGCGTAAAACAGACTTGCCTCGGCTACGAAATCAGCAAAGTTACTCTAACATTTGGCGCCGCGCCGCAGCGGCTTTTGCGCTTTGGAGGAAAGCTATGCACACTTATCCAATCCAGCACTACCTTTCAATCTGCAAGTTGTTCTTTACGGAAAACGCGCCGAACACAGAGTTGGCCTGAATATTGGCAATGTTTGAATCCATTTTATTCGCCACGACTCCTTCTAATGTCACGTTGCCGTTTTTGACAACAATATGAATCGAAGGGTGCGCACCCAATGCATACCGATTTAGCACCGTTTGTCCGTAAACACTGCGTGCTACGCGCAACCTTAACTGATCATCGAAACGGGAAAGCGGCAGAACTTCGATTTCATTGTTAACCCCAGTCACGCCTTTAATTCGTTTTACTACATTGCCCGCGTCGGACCGCAGCGTCGGACGGGTCGCCTCGCCCAGCAGCGTCACCGTAGCGCCGTCAACGCGGAATTGAAGATTGTCGAAAACTCCAAAGTAGGGCAGCATCAGTAATTCATGCCGGACCTTGGCTTCCAGTTCTTCTTGCATGGAATGGGGGGGATTAGTAATCGTCGTGGCGAAGGCAAAACCAGTCACCAACGTCATCCCGATTGCTAGAGTCCTAATTGTGCGTTTCATGTTTTTCTCCTCACCCCTATAAACGCAAAGCAGGGGCTGTTGGTTGCAAAACCGTTACAGTTTTACCATACATTTACAAACTGGTGAATTACCACCAGGCGGCTCTTTTTAACCACTCTTGACAGCGCGCCAGAGGATTGGATTGGCGGCATCGGATGGGACGGCTTTGCCGCGAGTGAAGGTAGTGGATGTATTCTGCAATTTGGAGTCCTAATATTAACCCCGCAGTTTCTCAATCCGGTGGATATTCAACGACCTACTTCCCTAACGGATCGACGTCCAGATCTTGAAGGGCTGCATGACGAATGTGAAAGATCCAAACCTGCTTACGCCGTTCGTCAATTTCATAAATAAAGGTTGCGTTGGCCAAATAGTAAACAGCGATCTCACAGGCTTTGCCGAGATTGCTTCGCGCGTCATGGGGCATCGCAAGGGCTGTGGTTCGAGCGAATATAAGTAATCGATCAGTTCATCAAACCATTCTTGACCTCGGATCGCCGAACGTTGGACAACCCATTCAAAGATTCGATTCGCGTCGGCGTTGGTACTATCGGTGAGTGCGGCTTGGTAATCCACGTTTTGCTCTGAATGCGGAATCGAACTCTTTGAGCGGTGTGATGCGGCCTGCTTCCGCGTCGGCAATCCCCCGCTTAATTCCTTCCAGAGCTTCCAACTCATCCAGGCGGTTTAACAGCTTTTGGTAGGAGGAGGCGTCTTGAACGACAATCTCGGCTTTGCCGTTGATGGTCAGCACCATGGGATGCCCGCTGCCGCGCATCTGGCCGAGGAATTCCGTTGTGTTCCGCTTGAAGCTGCTTAGTGAGTGTATGTCTGTACTGATGTCAAGCACGGAATCTCCGCACTATATTTGCATCTAATGTGATGCTAACAGTTTTTGTTGAGCATTCGAGCGTCCTGATTCCTTGAACCACGAGCCCGCAACGAGTGAGCTTTAAATGTTTCGCTACATGCTCAAGTACTGCGCTCACCTGATCCGTCGTTACATCGAAGTTTTCCACAATTTCATCGAATCGAAGAACCGCTTTGATAGTTGTTCAGAATCGCCTCAACCGGAATTCGAGTGCCGATAAACACAGGGGCTCCGCCTTGGCGGTCAGGGACATGTTCGGCTCCTGGAAACTTGGACCAATCGATGATTTCCGTGATTGTCATTTGAGAAACCTTCTGTATCATCGTACTTCAAGACGGGGAGGTGTTGGCGGAGTCATTATGTTCACTAGTTGACTAGGTGGGGCCAAAGCTAAGGCAACTTACGACGACATCCTGTACTCCGCTGGCCATGGGCATTAGAGATGATCATTAAATTCTTCCACTGAAAGACCCGAGGCGCGAAGCAGAGATCGCAATGTTCCAGGGGCCAATTCAGTGTGTTGCGGCACGGAAAGACTAGCATTGCTACCGTTCTTGATGAGGATGACGTGACTACCGCGTTGCCGATCAATTACCCAGCCAGCATCCTGAAACGCTTTGACCGCCCGCTTCCCCGACACAACAGGGAGCGAAGCCTCTAAACTACCTCAACCTCGTGAACCGAAACGGTTAAAGGCATGTCGTTGGATTTTCTAGCATCTAAACACCCAGCAATGGCTTCTTCGATGTTGGCTAAGGCTTCAGGCTTGGTGATTCCTTGAGACACGCATCCTGGGATGGCGGGGCATTCTACGACAAACATACCCGACTCATCTCTCTCAATCGTGACTAGCAGCTTCATACTTTGCATGTTATCCCATTCCCGGAAGCGCAGCGTAGTCCAGTTGCCGTGGATGCTCTCTTGCTTCGCAGTTTTGAGCTGCCACGATTATTTTTCAGTTCGTGAATCACGCTACTTAGTTTGGACGCTCGTTACTTTGGCCCGTCGCAGTTCACCATCCACTTGATGCCAAATTTGTCGGTCACCATCCCGAATGCTTCCGCCCAGTAGGTTTTGGCTAGGGGCATAATGACGGCGCCTTCTTTGGCGAGGTTGTCAAACAGTTGTTTGGCCCGATCCGGATCGTTTAGACCAATTGACAAGCTTATGTTGCCGTCGCCCGCTGCTTCCTTAGGACTCGGGTTGTCGCACAACATGATCGTTGAATCGCCTACTTTGATCGTGCAGTGCATGATGTTTTCAGCCGGACCCATATTAGACATGGGTGATTCGCCTACGGTCTGAGTGAAGAGTACTTCAGCGCCCAGAGCGTTCTTGTAGAATTCGATCGCGTGCCGGCAATTCCCTTTATTAAATGCGATGTACGGATTGACTCCCAGCATCATTTGTCTCCTTTGGATCAATTCTCAAAATGCGTAGATGGCGGCACACCAATCGAGGGCGACTTGGCGGGCCGCGTTTCGTTTTTGAATTCAGACTCGAACACTTTCAAGGGTGTAACTTACCTGTCTTCTGGATATCGTAGCTCAAATCTAAAGAAAATCAATAAAATTGTCGACAGAAAACTCGAGGCGCGAAGAGGCGATTCAGTTCCTCAAACCATTGCTGATCTCGGATTGCGGCCCGTTGAACAACCCAATCGAAGATTTGATTCGCGTCGGCCTTGGCACTATCGGTGAGTGCGACTTGGTAGGCCACGTTTTGCTCTGAATGCGGAATCGAACTCTTTCAGCGGGGTGACGCGGCTTGCTTCCACGTCGGCAATCCCCCGCTTAATTCCTTCCAGAGCTTCCAACTCATCCAGGCGGTTTAATAACTTTTGGTAGGAGGAGGCGTCTTGGACGATGATCTGTGTCCTTCCGGCAAGCGTGCGTGACTACAGTTCCCAATAGCTGATAAGTTGTATCGAAGGCGGGAGGCCTTAGCAACTTATGGCAGACTCATCAGA
>JAYVXT010000551.1:0-4741 GCA_043785065.1 Bryobacterales bacterium
ACGGCGCGCTCAAAAAAGGGTATGCCCGCGGCGGGTCCATTGGTGAAGTTGGCATTAATTGCGGCGGTATAAGCTTTCAACGCTTCCAATGATGGTGTGGTGGCTTCTACCAGTGGGGTCGAGTGCTTTTCGACAGTAGCGAGCGATTCGCCTACTCTGATTCTGAACTTTACGGCAATTTTACTTAAGGCATTCAGTACTTCTTCTTTCGTCGCGGCTTGTATCTGCTCTTCATCCAGCATGTCCCCCGTATGACAGTTCTTTGCGCGTAAGCCTACTATGTACTGGCTGCCGATGGGCGCAATCGAACCTTCGAGGACGGCGGCACTGCCAGTACGCTCGCAAACTTCCTTGGCGAAATCAGCAGTCAGCGGCGTATCCGCCGGCTTGCCCATTAGCCGTAACGTTTGTTGCACACGCCGATCTGAAACGATGCTCAAGAAAGGCGACTGCCCCAGTTCCATCGCCAACCCTTGCAGCAGAGCGCCGTCAAAAACCGTGTCTCCGGTTGTGTTGGTGAAATCGGCAAGAATGATCGTATCTTTGTCGGTCAGTTTGGGCTGACGGTGAAAATAGAAATACGTTGCGGGGAGGCATGCCAGCAAAGCGGCCGAGGCGGGCGCCATCCACTTCCGGAGCTTAGCCTTGGGAGTGACTGCGGGCGTAGCGCTTGCTGTGATCCGCGCCGATTCCCCGTCGCGCTTCAACCTTTTCAAGTCGGTGCGAATTTCCGAAGCATGCTGATAACGCAGCGTGCGGTCCTTTTCGAGGCACTTGCCGATGATGTGGTCGAGTTCCAAAGGCAATTCGGGATTCAAGCGGACAGCAGGCGTGGGAGCGCGGTTCAGAATCGCATCGAAAATCAGTCCCGTGCTTTCCCCACGAAAGGGTCGTTTGCTGGTGGCCATTTCATACAGCACAACTCCGAATGAGAATAGATCCGTGCGTGAGTCCAGAGTTCCGCCGCGAACCTGCTCCGGCGACATGTACGCCACCGTACCCATCGTTGAGCCAGGGCTTGTCACTAACTCAGTAGAAGCCTCTGGCGAAGTGCTTGGCTCGGCGGCTTGCTTGGCCAATCCGAAATCCAATATTTTCGCTTGCTGACGCCCCGTAATGAAAATGTTGGCGGACTTGATGTCTCGATGAACGATGCCCTTGGCGTGCGCGGCTTCCAACGCATCTGCGATTTCGATTCCCACATTCACGATCTCTTCGTTCGGAAGCGGCTTGGAGCCAATTTGATCGAGAAGCGCCTGGCCCTCCAACAACTCCATCGCGATGAAGGGCCAACCCTTGTGTTCGCCAATATCGTGAATGGTGCAGATGTTGGGATGATTCAAGGCCGAAGCCGCGCGGGCCTCACGCCGGAAACGATTCAGCGCTTCCGGGTTACTCGCAAATTCGCCGGACAGGAATTTAAGAGCGACAAAGCGAAGCAGGCGTGTGTCCTCGGCCTTGTAGACTACGCCCATCCCGCCGGCCCCCAACTTTCCGGCGATGCGGTAATGGGAGATGATTTCGCCAACAGGTAGATCGCCGTTAGCTTGTGGACTTATGCTATGCGGAGCAACTTCAATTGCGGGTCGCTCCAGGAAATTTCCCACCTTGCGCTCCCAGGCCAGCAGCGATTGCACTTCCCGCTCAAGGGCATTATCGCCCGCGCAGGCGAGGCGCACGAACTCTGCTCGCTCGGCCGGCGGGCGTTCCAGAGCTTCGTACAGCAACCTATCGGCTAGCTTCCAGCGTTCAGGCTCCATCCGTGGCCCCGCCCGTTAATTCACGGTAAAGCCAGACCTTAGCGGAACTCCAGTCCCGCATTACGGTGAGGGCCGACACTTTCAGTACTTCGGCCGTTTCTTCCACCGTGAGTCCTCCAAAAAAACGCATCTCCACCACCTTCGCCTTGCGGGAATCCATCCGCTCCAAAGCCTTCATGGCATCGTCCAGCGCAACGAAGTCTGGCGCACGTTCCCCACATACAACAGTTGCCTCATCAAAGGTATGGTGCGCTACACCGGCTCCGCGTTTCAAATTGTGACGCCGCGCATGTTCGACCAGGATGCGGCGCATCAACTGAGCAGAAACGGCGAAGAAATGCGCCCGATTCTGCCACTGCATGCGCTTGTAATCCACCAGCCTGACGTAAGCTTCATTCACCAGCGCCGTGGCTTGCAAACTGTGGCCTGCACGCTCGCCACGCATGTAACGGCGGGCCAGACCGTGAAGCTCCTCATAGACCATTGGCGTCAGCCGATCCAGCGCCTCTTGGTCTCCGCCGCTCCATGCAAGAAGGAGTTCGCTAACTTCGCCCATAGCCGGTTCGCCAAGTTGGGAAGCCTGTGCATCACCCATAGGCTGAATTATACCGCTGTCCCATGATAGGTTTTCGTCGCGTTTGGCGCCTATAGCAGGTGGAGAAGATCAAAATGAGAAAACAATCTAGCCCTTACTTACTCGCGCTCGGCTTCGCGCTGTGTGCGCCATTTATAACGTTTGGACAGAATCCGGGCTTCACCACGATCGAGTTTCCCGGCGCTACGGTAACCAACGCATTCGGCATCAATACTCGCGGCGACATTGTGGGTAATTACGTGAATGCCGACAAGTCTGATCACGGGTTCCTGTGGAGTGGAGGCAAATACAGCACAATCGATTTCCCCGGCGCTACGGCCACCGAAGCCTTTACGCTAAGCCCTCGCGGCGACATCGGCGGTTTCTATACTTTAGGTGGTGTGAATCATGGCTTCCTGTTGAGTAGCGGTAAATTTACTACGATTGACTTCCCCGGTGCTACCGCCGCTGAAGTGGGCGGCATTAACTCTCGCGGCGACATTTTAGGCGACTACACATTAGCTGGCGTGCGCCATGGTTTTCTGCTGATTGACGGAAAATTTACCACGATTGATTTCCCTGGCGCCGCCAATACCAACCCCGTGGCATTCAACCCGCAAGGTGACATCGTGGGCGGCTATAACGTCGGCGGTGTGAACCACGGCTTTCTGCTGAGTGATGGCGAATTCACATCCGTTGACGTCCCGCGTTCTACTCGCACCGGTGCGAATGGAATCAACGCACGCGGCGACATTGCCGGACGGTACGTCGCCGACGGTGTAAGCCATGGTTTTACCTTCATTGGCGGACAATTCAGCACCGTCGATTTCCCGGGCGCCACCTTTACGGCGATCGACAACATGAATCAGCGTGGTGACGTCATTGGACGATACACCCTTGACGGGGTGAACCGTGGTTATCTTTTGGTGGGCTTTCAACCGGCCTGCATAGTGTCTGTGCCGCGGATTGCGGTTACACCAGGAGGAGTTGCCATAACTCACTCCAGCGATTTCACTCTTGTCACTGCATCGAAGCCGGCAGCGGCGGGAGAAGTGCTAGCCCTCTTCGCAACCAGCCTTGGCGGGACTCGTCCCAGCGTTGCTCCCGGCCAGCCGTTTCCTGGAAATCCACCGGCAGTGGTCAATGCACCAGTTGAAGTGCGGGTGAATGGGAAGCCTGCCGACTTGATTGGGGCAGTTGGGTTTCCTGGCGCGGTGGATGGCTATCAGGTGAACTTTCGCGTACCCACCGATGCAGTGAAGGGGCCGGCGCAAGTGCAGTTGAGCACCGCCTTCCTCTCGGCGCCGATGGTAAGCATTAGCATCCAGTAGCAATCTTGAATCAGATCCGCATAAAAGGAGATCTTACATGTTATTAACTATGAAACGAATCGTAACTTTGATCGCATCCAGCGTACTGGCGCACTTAGTAAGTGCACAGCCGGCACGCTACACCGTAACCGACCTCGGCAAATTCAATTCTCTGAACGCAATCACAAACAACGGGGCCATCAGTGGAAGCATCACCGCGGCAAACGGGGCAAGCCACGCTGCAATTTGGCGGAATAAAATACCCACGGACATCAGTGCTCCGGGCCTTGGCGGGAAGAATAGTTTTGCGTGGAGCGTCAACGAAAATGGACAAGTGGCCGGACAAGCGGAAACCGGTTCCGCTGATCCGAATGGTGAAGATTTCTGCGGCTATCAGGCCTATGAACTTTCCTCCACCAGCACCACTTGTCTCCCCTTCCTGTGGCAGAACGGCGTGATGACGCCACTGCTCACATTGGGTGGACGAAACGGTTGGGCGGACACGATGAATAGTCAGGGCGTTGCCGCTGGAGCCGTCGAAAATACCACGCGTGACCCAAACTGCGGAGCCCCTCAACTGTTCCAGACCAGGCCAGTGTATTGGCAGAACGGCAAAGTGATTGAGCTGCCCATTCCCGCGGGCGACACCAATGGCATGGTATTCGGCATAAATGACAATAGCCAAATGGTTGGCAGTTCCGGCCCCTGCCGCGGTTTCGACCCGATTAGCGCCACCTATGTCAGGCAGAGTCACGCTCTGCTTTGGCAGAACGGCGCCTTTACGGATCTTGGCAATTTGGGTGGTGGAGCAGGGAAGAGCCCTTTTGGGAATCTGGCTTTTTCCGTCAACAATCCCGGCCAAGTGGTTGGTCATTCCAACTTGAAGGGTGAAAGTGTCAATCACGCATTCCTGTGGACACAAGCCGCCGGAATGAAAGATTTGGGAACCCTGCCGGGAGACACCGGCAGCGGGGCGCTCTTCATTAACGACAAGGGTCAAATTGTTGGGGTTTCGTCCGATGCCGACTCCAACATACGCGCGGTGTTATGGGAGAACGGGGTTCCCTACGACCTAAACTCACTAATAGATGGTAAAT
>JAYVXT010000552.1:0-4737 GCA_043785065.1 Bryobacterales bacterium
CCATTCTGGCTCAGGACGCGCCCAAAGGGCTTTATACGCCTACTTCGGAAGAAATGACGGAGCTTGCCGCGAAGGCGAAGGAACTGGAACAAAAGCTAGCTGCCGTGAAAGGGAAGGCTGATTTCGCTGATGCTGCCATTTACCTGAAAGCTGCCCAGTGGGCCATTAAATATGCGCCGAAGGAATTCTACTCAAAAAACGATTACAAGTCCGCGCTAGCGGGTCTTGCCATGGGAATGGATCGAGCCACACAACTTTCCAAAGGTGAAAAACCTTGGACCCAAGCCAAGGGGCGCCTTTCAAGAGCTTACATCTCGCGGGTGGACGGCAGTCTACAACCTTATGGGCTGATCATCCCCGGATCGTATCAGGCAGGCAAGCTAATTCGGCTCGACGTGAATTTGCACGGCCGCGGCGCAACGCTGACCGAGGTGAATTTCCTAGCCTCCCACGATTCCTCCAAAGCCCTACCGCCGGATCAGGATTTTATTCAGCTGGATGTGTTTGGCCGCACCAATAACGCCTATAGATGGGCCGGTGAGACTGACGTGCTTGAAGCCTTGGCCGCTGTTCAGAGCCAATATTCCATCGATCCGGATCGCATTGTTCTTCGCGGCTTTTCCATGGGCGGCGCCGGCGCGTGGCACATAGGTCTGCATTTCCCCGGCAGTTGGGCCGCCATGGAAGCAGGCGCCGGATTTACCGAAACAATGAAGTACGCAAAAGTGAAGGATCCGCGTGAGCCGGAAACGGCGGCTATGCATATTTACGATGCCGTGGATTACGCCGCAAACGCGGCGATTGTCCCCACGGTCGGCTATGGTGGTGAGATCGATCCGCAACTCACCGCTTCCCAAAACATCAAGTTGGAGTTGGAGCGCATTGGCGTTAAGCCGCCGCAAATTCTGTTCCTGGTTGGCCCGCAAACTGCCCATAAATTCCATCCGGACTCGAAGAAGATGTCCGACGCTTTCATCGAAAAGAATCTGCCTCGAAAACCACTGGCCGATTTTACTTTCGTTACGTACACGCCACGCTATGGCAACTTGCGCGGCTTTACGGTAGACGCTCTCGAAACCCTTTATGAACCAGCCACCTTATCGCGCAAAGGCACAAAATTCACTACCGCCAACATTCGTAGCCTTGAATTGGATACAACGCGCACCGTCACACTGGATGGCGAAACGCTAACGGGCAAGCAGTTTAACAAGAGTGAAGGAAAGTGGGTGGCTGGGAAGGTTGCCGAAGCCCACAAGAGACGCGGATTGCAAGGTCCTATAGATGACGCTTTTATGGAGGCGTTCCTCTGTGTTTATGCTGGAACGAAGCCAAAAGAACTGGAAGCATTTGCTGCCATATGGTCAAAATACATGCGTGGCGAACTGCCTATGAAAGAGGCAGCCAAGGTTACCAAGGCCGATATGGAAACCCACAATGTGATTTTGTGGGGAACGCCAACCAGCAATCCTCTCCTGGGCCAAGTTGCCGCAAAACTCCCCATCCGCTGGGCAAATGGCCAGTTTACGGTTGCGGGCCAAAGCTATTCCGAAAAACAATTCACACTACAAATGATCGCCCCAAATCCGTTGGCCCCTGCGCGTTACGTGGTGCTCAACACTGGCCATAGTTTTGGCGAAAAGGAGTTCATTGGCACCAATGCTCTCCTCTATCCGCGAAAAGGCGACTGGGCCATTGTCCGCAAGGATAGCGGAGAAATCGCCGCTTCTGGACTCTTCAATTCCAACTGGAAACTACAGTAACCTGGAAGGACATGAATTATCGCAAACTTGGAAAAACTGGACTTGATGTTAGTGAAATTGGATATGGAGCTTGGGGCCTTGGCGGTCGTCAATGGGTGGGTAGCAATGATGACGATTCCGTTGTCGCCCTGAAGCGCTCCATTGAATTGGGCCTGAACTTCATAGACACCGCTTTGGCTTACAACGAAGGCCATAGCGAAACATTGGTTGGAAAAGCCGTCCGCGAATCCGGGGCCAAAGTCTTGGTGGCCACAAAAGTTCCACCGAAGAATCGCATTTGGCCGGCGGCTCCCGATGCCGATATCCAAGAAGTGTTCCCCGTCGATTATGTTATCGAATCCACGGAAACCAGCCTGCGAAATCTGGGCATTGATACCATTGATCTGCAGCAGCTTCATGTTTGGAGCGCAAGCTGGATTCATCGTGACGAGTGGCGCGTCGCTTTTGAAAAACTGAAAACATCCGGTAAAGTGCGGAACATCGGAATTTCCATCAATGCCCACCAGCCAGACACAGCGCTGGATGTAATCAAGACCGGCCTGGTCGACGCCGTCCAGGTGATCTACAATATCTTCGATCCCACGCCGCAAAAGAACCTCTTCCCGCTGTGCTTGGAATACAACGTTGGGGTGTTGGCCCGAGTGCCATTGGATGAAGGCTCACTGACTGGAACCATTACCGGGGCCACACAATTCGACCCCACCGAATTCCGCGCCATGTACTTCAAGGGAGATCGGAAAAAGCAAGTAGCGGAACGCGTCGAGGAGCTTCAAAAAGAACTAGGCGAAACCAACGAGCCTTTAGCCGAAACCGCCCTGCGCTTCTGCTTGTCGCACCCCGCGGTATCGACTGTAATCCCCGGCATGCGCAAGCTCAGCAACGTTGAAAACAACATGGCCGTATCCGCCCGCGGTTCCTTGCCGCAATCGGTGCTTGATATTCTGGCCCGTCACGCCTGGGACAAGAACTTCTATAACTAACAATGCAGCTTCGGAGTTTTGCATGAGGCTACTTCATAGGCCGAAACGGCAATAATGGCTTTTGCCGCCAGCCCCTTAATCTCAGAGCTTTGGCAAAGACTTCTACTAGCCCCTATGGCAATAGGGGGATTTGACGGACTGGCGTCCGGCGCAAGGCTCGGCTGAAGTCGAGCCCAATCCCCCTATTTCATAGGGGGCTGGTAGGCTAGTAGGAAATGTAAATCTCCAGTCCCCTTCCGATCGGCGGCTAGGCAGGCTAGGCCTTCCAAGCGCCTTCATTTGCCGATTGATTTCGCCCAAGTCCGGAAGCAAACCTTCTTCCGATTCCCAGTGCGCGACACTTCCTTCATCACACCAATTGGCGAATTTCGGCATGGATTCTTTGTGCGCCCCCTGCCCGCGGAAAGCTTTCATCGCCGCATCTTCCCGCCACAAAGTAACTGTCCAGAAGGTTAGCTTCCTATCCAGGAACGTTGCACCCTCAACAAACCCCGCCGCTTCCTTAGCCTGTTTCACTATGCCGCTGGAGGCAATGAAAAAGGAGGGCAAAAAGAACCAAAGCCGCAAGCGCAGCCGCGTAATGCTGATAAACATGCAACCCTCATCCCGTCATGGGCGCGCGCCCTAGTTCAAAAAGTAAGTTCGATACAGCGTGTCCCGCTGCTTTGGCGTAAAGCCCGCATCGCGAATGATCCGGCGCAAGTCTTCCTCGGTCGCCTGATTCCGGGCCCCCGCCTGATACACAACGTTTTCCTCAATCATCACGCTGCCCACATCATTGCCGCCAAAGCGCAACCCCAATTGGCAAACCTTCAACCCTTGCGTCACCCAAGAGGTCTGCACATTCAGAATATTGTCCAGGTAGATGCGGCAAACAGCCAGCGTGCGCAAAAACTCAACCGAGGTCGCCTCCTCTTTCACAAACCGCCCAAGCGACGTATTTTCGCGTTGAAAGCTCCAAGGGATAAACGCGGTAAAGCCGCCTGTTTCGTCTTGCAACTCACGCAATTGCCGCAGATGATTCACCCGCTGTTGCAGCGTCTCTCCACAGCCGAACATCATCGTCGCGGTTGTTCTCATCCCCAGCTTATGGGCCATACGATGTAAATCAATCCATTCCGAGGACCTGCACTTTAAACGGGCAATCTTGTAGCGAACCTCGTCATCCAGGATTTCCGCACCCGCGCCCGGTATGGAATCAAGACCGGCATCGCGCAACCTTGTAAGCGTTTGTTCCAACGAAATGCCGCTGACTTCGGCAATATTCAAAATTTCCGGAGCGGAAAGCGCATGCAAATGAATTTTAAAATTGGCCTTCAAATCCCGCAGCAGTTCCTCATACCATTCGATCTTTAAATGCGGATGAAGCCCACCCTGCATCAAAACGCCCGTGCCTCCAAGATCAATCGTCTCTTGAATCTTTTGATGCAAAGTTTCACGACTTAAAATGTAGCCCTCGGAGTGTCCCATCGGACGATAGAATGCGCAAAAACTACAATATTCGGTACAAAAGTTGGTGTAGTTGATGTTGCGATCAATGATGTAAGTCGCCACCTCGCCTGGATGCAATTTCCGCCGGATGGCATCGGCTTCCATGCCAACGCCAATCAGGTCATCACTCCGCAACAAGTCCACAGCCTGGCTGTCATTGAGTCTCATATTCGCCCCTTCATATGGAAGTTCTTTCCGCTAGCGGGCTCAGGCTCGATTCCAACTCCGCCGCATAATTCAAAAAAGTCTGCATGCCCTCAAATTCTCTGGATCCAAGGTTAAAAACAATATTCCTAGTGAGGTAATCCCGAATCAAATTCTCGCTGAAACCCCTCTCCTTCGACTCTTCCGCGACAATTATGTCCAGATTCGCCATCCCCGACGCAAGCGACCCGGTAAATGCTTTTTCAAGACGGGGCGTTATCCAGCCGCTCGCCCCAGCCCAAGCCGCGAACACCATCGGCAACCCGGTCAATTTCCGCCATTGCTCACCCAGATCAACCCAC
>JAYVXT010000553.1:0-14685 GCA_043785065.1 Bryobacterales bacterium
CGTAGATGATGAGGAGCGGCCAGACCCAGAGAGCACTCGCCGCCAGCCCGAACCCAAGATAAGCGACGGCAAAAACGCCGAGGCCCGCCGCAAAGACAATTTGTTGCGGTAGCCTATCCGCAAGCTTCCCAGCCGGATAACTCAGTAGGGCTTAGCTGGCGTTGTAGATCGCATAGGCGAGCATCACCTCGACGAAGCTCAGTCCGAGTTGCTTCATGCGCAGAATAATCAGCGCGTCGGAAAAGTTGGCCAGCCCGAAAACCGTTATGATGACGATGGCACGCCAATACCGGCGAGGAAGAACCCCCCTTTTCGCTTGTGGGCGGCGCAACGCGTACCGGAAGCGGCCCTTCCCGCACCAGGAAAATCAGGGCAATGCTCACCAGCGCCGGAATTAACGAGATCAAAAACAGAGGCCTGAGCTGGTGATTCAGCAGCTCGTACAATCCGAGACCGATCAGCGGCCCGACCACAGCGCCCGCCGTATCAATCGCCCGATGGAATCCAAACGCCCGCCCGCGCATCTCCGGCGGCGTATCCGAAGCAATGAGCGCATCGCGCGGCGACGTGCGCACTCCCTTTCCCACGCGATCAAGCAAGCGGCAGAACAGAACGAACGGCCACCCAGCCGCCAACGCAATGAGCACCTTTGCAATAGCGGAAAGGCTGTATCCCGGCCACGAGTGGACGCCGCGCCATCCGGTCAGCCAGCTTTCCAAAGACCCCTTTCAGGACTGATGAAAGGCCTTCGGCCACGCCTTCAATCAAGCCCACCGCCGCAGGAGTTGCGCCGAGCACGCCAGTCAGAAACAGCGGCAGCACGGGGTAAAGCATTTCGGACGAGGCGTCCTGAAAGAAACTCACCCACGAAAGAACTACGACATTGCGGCTCAGCTTACCCGGTTGGGAAATTAATTTTACGCTCATTAGATCCTCCTCTCAATGACGGACATACCTTATAACGTTCCAGCGTAGTTCGAGCCAAAACTCGTTGAACGACCGGGCAACAGGCACGATGGCCAGCGGGCCGTGGACAGCATTACGCGCATACTCGACGTGGTAGTTAACCAGCTTTCGACTGAATGGAAGATTGTAATTAACGCCCGCCCGCAACGCCTGTTGAATTGCCGCCCCGCCGATGCTCTCCCGGCTCAGCCGCACGACATCGTAACGAATGAACGGGTCGAGGTCCCCCAACTGATTTGTGTCGAACACCGAAAACGACAGCAGCCCGTAAATCCCCCCGGCACTCGTGCGGCTCCGCGAAAAGTTCGATTGCAACGCCTGCGATTCAAAGGTGTACGGGTGTTTGCCCACCCGCGCCGTATAGACCAGATCGCCTTCAAACGAGAGCTTATTGCCCGTCGCTTCCGCCGCCCCGAGCGGCTCGAAACCTAGGGCCGACCCGAGCGTGAATAGGCCGTTGTGATAGTCGCGGGTATGGTCGATCCCGCCGCCAACGGTGAGCTTGCGCCCCGCCTTTTCATCGTTGATGAGGAGCGTTTCCAGCTTTGCCGCCAGCGAATTGCCGATGAGGTACTGCGGTCGATCCGTGTTGAATGACCCGCGATTGTCTTGCGCCGAGAGCGAAAGGGAATAGCGCGGCGACAATGCCTTGACCATCTGAATGCCGAATTGCGTCCCGCAGCTGAAAACGCTGCCGTGCTCTTCCAGAATCAGCGAACGGTTGATCGTCGTCAGGTTGCCCGACGATTGAAAATCTTCCAACGTCAGGATGTGCGTGTTCTGGCCGATCAACACCCGGAATTTTGCCGGATCTTCCGCGTTCCGCACCGCCCAAAAAAGATTTTCGCTGATGCGCCACTTTGGGCCCTGCTTGAAAAAATTGTTGTCCGTGAAATCCACTTCGTACACGAAGGCCGGTCGATACCTGGCCGTGAATCGCGGCAAATCAAACTCCATGCCCTGACGCACGCGCCGCCAGGAGCCTTCCCCACCCGGATCAAACAGGCGTTCGCCGTAGCCCCAGCTCGTCCATTTGAAGTCGCCCCGACTGTACACAAATCCGGCATCGGGATCATAGCTCCACCCTTCCTTGGTCCCAACAGTCGTCGGCGCGGTCGGCGTTGACGATCCGGATTCCGGTTGCTTGACCGGCGTCACCGGCGGGTTTTCGGCGGGACGCTGTTGTGCGTAGACCGTCAACGCGCACGCACTTATCAGGATGCAGCGAAGCGGCTTCATTCGTCGAAGTTGATGACCGTTTCGGCTGAAACTGGAATCGATTGGCACGTCAAAATCTCCCTCTGATCGACTTCAAGCGCGGTGATTGCCTCATGCAGACGCATCCGCACCCGTCCCGCTTTTAACGTCGCCTTGCAGCTGGCGCAGACCCCCTGCTGACAGGCAAACGGAGGCGCCAGCCCCCCGCGGAGCGCGGCATCAAGGACGGTTTCATTTGGTCGGCATTCCAGCTCGTGAGTTTCTCCCTTGAACGTGATGCGCATTTTTAGCGGTGTCGCTCTGGCCGTGCGCCTCCGCGCGACAACTTTGAGCGTCGTTTCCGTTTCGCGATCAGCTTCGGTTTCATTGATCGGCACGCCCATCGTGAAAGCTTCCAGGTGAATGCGTTCAGCTGGGACATTTCTCACCCGGAGAACCGCCTCGATCAGGTTCATGTATCCGGTCGGGCCGCAAACGTAATATTCAACGGGCAGACCGGAGACGTTGCCTCATTCCAGATCGTCGAGCAGCACCGCTACCCTGCTTTCAGTGAGCCTTCCCCTCTGGCCCGGCCAGTCCCCCGAAGGCTGGGAAAGCACGTGTATGAGCGAGAATCGGCCAGAGGAGCGCGCCTGCAATTCGGCCAACGCCGCGCCGAACATGATCGAGCCTTCGTCGTGATTGGCATAGAGCAGCGCGACCGTGCTGCCCGGACTTCTCAGCAGAATGGTTTTCAGAATCGAATAAAGCGGCGTGATGCCGCTGCCTCCCGCCAACAGCACATAGTGGTGTGGCCGCTTCAACGACGTGATGAAAAAACTCCCTTGTGGCGGCAGCACGGCCATGCAGTCCCCTGCCCTCACCGTGCCGTTGAGATGATTGGAAACCCGCCCCGCCCGTTTAACCGAAATCTGAACAGCCCGGTCCGCATCCGGCGAGCTGGAGAGCGAATAGGAACGCTTGACATACGAATCCCCGAGCCGCAGGCGCACCGTGATGAACTGTCCCGGCCGATAAGTGAAGCGGTTTTTCCATGCCGTCGGGATTTCAAAAACGTAGGAGTAGGCCGCCGCCGTTTCCACAACCACACCCGCGACGGGAAGAACGTGAAACGTCTCACTCCACCGTTTCCGCCGCTCGTAGCGCAGCCGGAGCCAGGCCGCCCCGATAAACAACGCAATGCCGAGTTCGCTGAGAACTTTTTCGGCTTCGATGAGATCCACCGGCTTGTCCAGCAGCGTGGGGTCAACCAGCAGACCGTGGACGAGGAACAGCGGCGCGGCGGCATACGACGCGAAATGAATCCATTTCCAGGTGCGATTGGACAATCGCCTGCGCACCCCAGCCGTGGACGTGATGACAATGGTAAGAAAGCCATAGAAGGCCAAAGCGCCCAGGTAATAGAAATAACGCTGATGCGGAGCCGTTAAAGGAAAGAGGAGATCCCGTACCCGAAAATGTTCCTGTTTGGCCAGCAGCAGCAATGCCGGATGCAGAGCCGCAAGGCCCAGGCCAATATAGGCCCCGTACTGGTGCAGGGTATAGACATCAACGCGCCGCAACCAAGGCGGCAATCGCTTCCAGGCAAGGGTCGTTTTGTACTTGGCAGACAGCAGAATGCCGAGCAGCAGATTGAGCGTGAGCACCGCCGTGGCGATTAGGCCAACGGTCGATGAAAGATCGACAAAATCGGTTCCGGTTTGATTGAGAGTAGGTATCCCGCAAGAGTTTCCATGGAAAAAACGACGTCCCGGATCGCCGATGCGAGCCGGTATCCAAAGACAGCAAGGGATGAGGGTTAGACGCGGAGCGGGAAGAGCGCCGGGACCGGGCCGGTATCCAGCTCGAAACGTCCCGATTCTATGCGCCGCGGCAAGATGCCATTGAACCCGCCCAACCGGGCGGTGAGCCAGTACAGAAACTTCAGTGCCGCGACCGTGCAATTTGTGACGATGAACAGGAAACCGAGACAGGTTGCCAATAATACCAGCGACAGGACGGTGTCATTCCCCGTCTGCGGGATGTTATCCCAGCGGTCGATCATCTCATAGCCCGGCCCGGCCAGCAGAATGATGGCGAGCACAAGGTAAAATCGAGATGATGGCCACACGACGCACGATCAAAGTATAGCGCGAGATTGCCGCCCCGCGCGGGCTTTACGTTGTGACGAACTAACGATATCGGGCTTCCGCAAATCCCCTGCCCTGCTCTGCTCGACATTTGTTTCCGTCGCTTTCCCTCGTGGTATGAAACAAAACAACGTTCAACGAGAAGACCTGGAAGAACCCTTTACCTCAGCACCATAACTCACGGCGATTGGTATTTCGCTTCTCGCCAACATGCCAGCCGAGAGCACCGACTTCAGCCCTCACCGATCAACCGTTGGCCGTGGCGGGTGGAGTCCAATCGATGCTAAACGAGCTTCCGGTTGCGTGTAAGTCGCAAATTGCACCATTGTGGCCGACGTCCAGGGAGCCCTGCGCCAATTGTCGCAAATGATCTGCGCGGCATTGTCCACGGGCCCCCAATGTACCAGCCTGCCCATTGATCAGGTTGCTGCTAAGTCTGGCAGTCAACTCAAACCCGAAACGGCGTTGCCCCGAATCGGAAGCGGTAACGGTGATCCTCTGCTTAACCCCAGACGTGTAAGTGGACGAGGTTGCGATACTGACGCTTCCCGGTCCGCCATTAAGAGGTGTGCCGCCGCCGTGGCAGGAAATGCAAGTGCTGTCGCCAGGGGCGCCAGTCAAACGTGGGTCGGCGCCGGGCAGGTCGGCCCACATTGGGTCACCAAAACGATGGAAGAGAAAAGAAGTTGTAGTGATAGTTTCATGTGATGTGAGGTCTAAGGCTCAAACACGAAAAACATAGTTGCGGCCACAAAATCAAGAGAATTTAACCAGCCCTTAGTTTTAATGGGTCAGTTCAACAAACCCACATGGTAATTTCCACCCAAGGGGTGCTTCAATATTGGTAATTATTGCAACCCTGAATCTAGCGTCCACGTAAAACATAGCAAACCAAGACCCTTGCAAATGGCCCTTGATTTGCACTGGTTTCAAAGAATCTCAAACTTTCAATAAGCTTTAGGGGAGCCCACGTGAAGGTCGAGATGAAGAGCTTTAAACTCAATTCTTTGGCATAAAGGATGAAACCATGGCGCGTCTTAACCGCTTCATTGTTCGAAATATTTGTATTACTATTGGCATACTTACCCTCGGCTCTTTTTTTGCGACCCGCGGAAACCCCTGCATTGAACGGGAGAGCTCTGAAATCACCTCCCCTGACAAGAAATATACCTTGCGCGTAGGCCGTTCCGCCTGCGGCGCCAGCCAGCAAGAAGATAAGACCTTCGTTAGCTTGGCCAGGAAAACGTTTCTACCCAATTGGCTAGGAGCGATGGAATCGAAAGTTTGGCTGCAAGGCAAGATCGATATCATTCCGCAATGGCTCGGTAACAACAAGCTGGTGCTGAATTGCTGGTCTTGCGACCAAGCGGTAATCTCGGAGTTGACGCAAGTCCGGGTTGGGAAAATGCAAGCCGAACCGGAAACGTTCCGCTTTTAATCGCTCAATCGCCGTTGAATCCGGTTAGCCCTGCGGTCCGCTTTCGCCCGTAAAGGAAATAGATCACTAAACCGATGGCCAGCCAAGCGAAGAATCGTATCCAGGTTTCTGTCGGCAAGCTGGCCATCAGTGCTACGCAGGATAGAATACTGACAAGCGGCAGGAATGGCGACCACGGTACCCGAAAACTTCTCGGCCTGTCTGGCTGTGTTCGGCGCAGGACAATAACGCCAACCGATGTGAGAACGAAAGCGAATAAAGTTCCAATATTGGAAAGGTCCGCCAGCGTACCAATATCCAGTAGGCCTGCCGGAATGCCTACCACAAGGCCAGCGATCCAAGTAGCCGTATGCGGTGTTTTGTACTTCGGATGAACCTTTGAAAAGCAGTCGGGAAGCAACTTGTCGCGGGACATGGCGAACCAAACGCGCGCTTGGCCGTATTGAAATACCAATAAGGAACTAAGCATGCCTACGATGGCCCCGGCGCTCACCGCAACGTTCAAGTGCGAATAGCCAATCTGCTTCAGCGCATTAGACACTGGGGCTGCGTTGTTGAGGCTATGCCAATCGACAATACCAGTCAAAACTAAAGCGACCGATGCATACAAAGTTGCGCATAGGAACAAAGTAAGCAGAATGCCCCGCGGCATGTCACGCTGCGGATTCTTGCACTCCTCGGCGGCGGTCGATACGGAATCAAAACCGATGTAAGTGAAAAACACTATGGCCGCGCCGGACATGATGCCCTTGAAGCCGTTTGGAGCAAAGGGATGCCAATTTGCGGTGTTTACCGCGCTGGCAGCCCCAAACACAAAGGCCAGGATGGCCCCCAACTTGATAACCACCATAACATTATTGGCGCCCGCGCCTTCCTTGGCGCCACGCACCAGAATCCAGCTCAAAAAGAGCAAAATCAACAGCGCCGGCAGATTGAAGATCGCCCCAGTTGCCTTACCTTCAACCCACGGCGGTGTAGAAAGCCACATCGGCAAATGGACGCCGAACAGTGCATCTAAGATGGCATTGAAATAGGCGGAAAAACCCACGGCCACCGCCATGTTCGACACGGCGTATTCCAGAATCAAATCCCAACCGATGATCCATGCGATTAGCTCGCCTAGAGTTGCGTACGTATAGGTGTAAGCGCTGCCCGCGATGGGAATCATCGAGGCGAGCTCCGCATAGCAAAGCGCCGCAAAACTACAGGCGAATGCCACTAGCAGAAATGAAATAGCAATAGCAGGGCCAGCGCCGGGGCGTCCAACCTCGCCCACCGCCGCCGTCCCTGTCAGTGTGAATATGCCTGAACCAATTACCGCGCCAATTCCCAGAGCCGTCAAGCTCCAAACCCCTAAAGTTTTTTGGAGCCGACGCTCTCCCTGCTCCGATGAAGCCAGGAGAGCGTCGATTGACTTTGTTCGAAATAGAGAGTTGGTGTGAAAAAAGGAGTTCACGCCATTTAGCGTTTCCGCTGACCCTTGCTGATGGTCTTAACTTTTTTCTTCATCGATCCACGAGCTACGCCCGTGGCGCGCTTTGCTTTTGGAGCGCACTTTTTACGCGAGGCGCGCTTCAACTTCTTTCGTTCTAATGTATCTTCAACGTGCTTAGTGTTCATTCAGTCTTTATCCCTGCAAATTTGGCCACCAGTTTCTTCAGTCCGAAACCGGGGAAGCTTACTGTAAGTTTAGCATCTTCTCCCTCGCCTTCTTGGCGAAGCACCACCCCGGCCCCATATTTGGCATGACGGATGGATTTTCCAACAATGGAACTCTTCTTGGGCGACGCCGATTGGCGGGCGGCATATTGAGCCGATCCCAAATTAGAAGCCGCCGCCGTTGGAGGCCGCGAAAGTGGAGCAGGCACGCTTGCCAGCTTCGAGGCCTCCCATGGCGTCCTGTTGGAAGATGGTGCGGAGGAACCTGCGCCAGGCGAAGCCGCTGCGGCGTTCGGCAAGTTCGGGGCCTCCCACGGCGGCCTGCTGGAAGATGGTGCGGAGGAACCTGCGATAGGCGAAGCCGCTGCGGGGCGCTGGGTCACCGGCGTGGCGTTCGGCAAATTAGGAGCCTGCCATTGCGTCCGCCCCTGCTGCGGACTAACCGCAGGCCGAGAGGCAGCCACCGAATTGGGAAGGTTCGGCGCTTCCCAGGGAAGCCGTTGACTGTCGGATTTCGCCAAGGGAGCCCGCGCTGGCGCCGTCTTCGCAGCCACCGGCCGCTGAGGCAGTTCCAGATCACCAAACATCGACTGCTGCCGCGGCACAGGCGGAGGCATTGCTTCCGGCGCTCTAGGAATCGGCTGCGGAACAGCCCGAGCCGTCTGTGGCGTTACAGGCGCCGCCGGGGCCGAGGATCTTGCTTGCGAAGGCGGTTGCGTCGGCGGCCACTGCTTGGGCGTAATTCCCCGTTCGGCAAAAAACTGGTTGATGTTATCCAGCGAATTGTAAGTCTTTCCGTTGAACACATTCTTCTTCGCCGATTGGCGCACTTCGTGCGTCTCAAGCGTTAGGTCGATGCCGGAATAATTCTTTGCCGCCCCAGCCCCCATATGGGTCACCAGATTGGGCGGAAGCTCAGTCAAAAATCGAGAAGGAATCGTAGGTTCGGAAGGGCCACCACCAAACTTGCGGCGGAAGCGGGCCCAAGTTAACGTCAGCTTTTTCTCAGCCCGCGTCAGCCCAACATAGCAAAGACGGCGCTCCTCTTCCATTTGCATATCGTCGTTCAACGAACGGCTGTGAGGGAACAACCCATCTTCCAAACCGGTGATAAACACCACTGGAAACTCCAGTCCCTTGGCGTTATGCATCGTCAGCAAACTAACCTGCGCTGCTTCGTCGATGCCGTCGGAATCAGCCACCAGCGCGGCATTGTCCAGGAAATCGGCCACCGTCTCTTCGCGCTCCGCCGCTTCGGCCGCGGCGTTCAGCAATTCGTTCAAATTCTCTTTGCGGGCTTCCGATTCCGGCGTTCGGTCCGCTTCAAGCATGCGCATGTAGCCAGAGCGTTCAATAATGGTTGCCAGCAACCGGTCTACCGGAGCGGTCTGCGCCAGCTGGTGCAATTCCTCCAGCAATTTGGCAAAGGCCCCAAGCGACGCTTCGGCCCGAGGACCCAGTTGCCGCTTCTCCACCATCTCCCGCATCGCCTTCCAAACGCTAATGCCATGCTCTTGCGAGTATTTCTCAACCAGTTCCATGGTGGACTTGCCAATGCCACGGGCCGGCGTGTTCACAATGCGCGAAACACTCACCGTATCATCCGGCGCAACCGAAGCTTTGAGGTACGAAAGAATGTCCTTCACTTCCGCGCGCTGATAGAAACTGGTACCGCCCACCACAACATACTTCCGGTTATAACGACGCAAAGCTTCTTCAATTTGCCGCGATTGAGAATTGGTGCGGTAAAGAATAGCTACCTTCCACTTCTGGTGCTCGAAGAGAATCTTCTCAATGGCGTTGGCAATGTACAGCGCCTCATTCTCACCATCAATCGCCTCGTAGATGATGATCTTGTCGCCTTCGCCCTCATCGGTCCACAACCGCTTGCCCTTGCGCTGCGTGTTGTTTTCAACTACCGCCGTGGCTGCTTCCAGAATGTTCTGGGTCGACCGGTAGTTCTGCTCAAGCCGGATTACTTTCGAGCCGGGATAGTCGTTCTCAAAATCCAGAATATTGCGAATGTCCGCGCCGCGCCAACCGTAGATAGATTGATCCTCGTCACCAACGACGACCACGTTTTGGTGCTCGCTCGACAGCAGGCGCATCATCTCATATTGGCTACGATTAGTGTCCTGGTATTCGTCGATCATCAAATATTGGATCATGCGGTTATAGTTCCGGCGTAGATCCTCATCGTGCCGCAGCAGGCGAACGGCTTCGTTGAGCAGATCGTCAAAGTCCAACGCATTCGCCTGCCGCAGGCGGGATTCGTATTGATCGTAAACCACCGCCAGCCGCTGCATTTTCTGGTCGCCGGCGTACTTATAAAAATCCTGTGGCTTCTCCTGTGCATTCTTGGCCTGGCTGATCCGCGAAAGCGCCGCGCGGTACTTCATGAACTCTTCGTCCAGGCCGATGGCCTTGAAGATAGACTTCACCAATGACAACTGATCGTCAGCATCGTAAATGTTAAAGCTGCGCGTAAATCCCGGCCGGATGTCCGCCAGTTTTTCTCCGTCGCGCCGTAGCATCCGTACGGAGAAGGAGTGAAACGTGGAAACCCTCGGCACTCGATTTGGGTTCGTTTCGCCAAGAATCTTCCCCACCCGGTTCCGCATCTCCTCCGCCGCCTTGTTCGTGAAGGTGACCGCCATGATGGAGGAAGGGTAAATCTGATGGTCGCGGATCAAGTGTCCCATGCGATGGGTGATCACGCGGGTCTTGCCGCTACCAGCGCCGGCCAGTATTAATAACGGGCCTTCAACGTGAGCCGCCGCTTCTCTTTGTTGGGGGTTAAGACCTTGTAAAAAGTCCATGGATTGAACGAAATTTCAGTGTAGCATAGAGGGTACCAGGCATAGGTGTAAAGATTATCACCCTCGCAATTGTTGCGCTTTTACCATGCTTAAGGTAATTGTCTTAATGTTCTAGTACCTCTATAACTAATGTATGTCAGCGAAAGATCCGTTTGAAAGAGCCCTAGAAGGAAAGACCACAGACCAACAATTACAGTTCCTCTACCATCGCCGTCAAGCGATCAACAACCTCATACGGTCACTCGAAGTAGTGAACCGTGCAAAGGCTGATACGCCTAGTTCCGAACCCACCACCTATTGGCCGGCGATAGTAGCCTGATGAAGCCTTTAAAAGTCGATGGAAGCCAGCAACTCACTGGGTTTCTTGTCGAAGGCCTTGCAAATCGCCAGCATGCTTTCCATGCTGGGTAAATGGGCTCCCCGTTCGATGGAACTGATCTGGGAGACACTTAGAGCGGTGAAGGCTGCCACATCCTTCAGGGACCAATCGCGTTCAACTCGCAGTATTTTGATGCGATGGCCCAGCCGCTCTCTTAGCCTATCCTGGGCTGTGCGGCCCAGTCCGTAACCTTCAATAGCATTGTTCAAAGTCAGGCGTAGTTGGGCTAAAGAGAACGGCTTCGCCAAATAGTCGAATACCTTCATTTTAAAAGTGGCCCGCATATCCTCCATCGAGGGATAGCCGGTGACGATGATCACACAAAGGCCCGGCCAGCGCGCAAAGAGCTGCTCCAAAACTTTGTCGCCGCGAAATTCACCCATGTTCATGTCAAGCATCACCATGTCGGGCAGACGTTGCTCATTGTGGGCAAACAGATCGTAAGGGTGCGAAAAAGTGTAAACCCGGTAGCCCCCTTCCGCGTTCAGCACATCCTCCATATAGGAACGAAAATCCGCGTCATCGTCAAGAACGGCAATCTCCACGATGCCGGTCGTAGTTTCCGGGGCGATATCTTTCATCTCGGTAGCGATCTTTACAGTTTATAGTGAAAACCCGATGTTTGCGATGAGTGAAGAACATTTGAAGCGCGTGCGGAGCCTGTGCTTTGCATTTCCCGGCGTGGCCGGAAAAGCTATCGCACGGCGAACCAACGTGTTTTGTCAACAAGAAAGTCTTCACGATGTTCGCGAATGATCATCACAACAATGGCCGCATTGCTATATGGATTCCGGCACAGCCCGGCGCACAGGAAGCGCTCATCGAAAGCTGGCCGCGGACTTTTTTATCGTTCGCCGTATATGCGTGTGAAGGGATGGGTAGGTATAAAGTTGGACCAGATCAGCGAGAATGATCTGGCCCAGCACGTAAGAGAAGCTTACAGGCTCATCGCCCAAAAATCGAAGGTCCGTTAGTCTTTGGTTTTCTTTGCAGCGGCGTCGGCGGCGGCATTGGCTTTGTCAGCCGCTTTTGCCGCTGCACCTTCAACCTTTTCGGCTGCTCTTGCGGCGGCTCCTTCTACTTTTTCAACCGCTTTGTTGACGGCGCCTTCCACCCTATCGCTTGCTTCTCTCGATTTCGCCGCAGCGGCGTCTGAAGCCGCGGCCCCCGCTTCTCGCGCCTTGTCGGCGGCGGCGGAAGCAGCTTCCTTTGCTCTATCGGCGGAAGCAGCAGCTTCAATTCTTGCCTTTTCAGCGTTGGCCGCATTTTCGGAATTGCCGCACCCGATAAGTGAGGCAAGCGCTATGACTAAAGTGCAAGGAATTAATTTTAGTTTCATTGGTATCTAGGTCTCCAAGTGGATTTTACCATGACGTCTAAAACTACCCTTCTTTTTCATATTGCATCGCCCCAACGTGATTGCCCTCGGTGTCGTTGAAATACACGCCAGAACCGACCGTCGGAATTGTAAATTTCGCCATAGCAATCGTTCCACCATTGGCTTCAATGGCGCGAATCGCCTGATCGATATTCTCCACTCCGATAGTGCACTCAAAACCCTTCATACCCGAACCGGTTAAAGGCTGTTGCCGCTTATGCATTAAGCCGCCAACTCCAGTATCTTTATCGTCTCCCGTTTGGATCAAATAAAAATCAGGAGGGCCCCAGGGTTGAAAGCGCCAGCCGAAAACCTGCTCATAAAACTTGCGCGCCCGCGTTACGTCGTCCACATGAATTGCGAATCGTGAAATGTTGTTTGCCATGAAGCAAGTATAGTGCGGTCCCCTTAAGAACGCTTGCGAGGCCCCGCCAAAACATACCTGAAATTCGCCATTTGCCAAGCCAGTGGTAAAATTGAGTTTCAATCATGAGTTCTTCAATTTTCGCAACTGTTGAAATGGCCCCCCGCGACCCGATTCTTGGCGTCACCGAAGCCTTCAATGCAGATACCAGACCCACAAAAGTTAACTTGGGAGTAGGCGTCTATTGTGACGATGCGGGAAAAATTCCCCTTCTTGCCGTAGTGCGCTCAGCCGAGAAAACTCGCGTCGCGGCAGCCCCCCCGCGAGGCTATCAACCCATCGATGGCTTGGCGGCTTACAATCAAGCCGTGCGGGATCTGGTCTTCGGCAAAGAGTCCGAGGTTCTTGAAAGCGGCCGGGTGATGACCATTGAAGCCTTGGGCGGAACTGGAGCCCTGAAAGTTGGCGCCGACTATCTTCGCCGCCTGCTACCGAAGGCCACGATCTACATCAGCGACCCGAGCTGGGAAAATCACCGGGCGTTGTTTGAACATGCCGGCTTCGTTGTGGAAAATTATCCTTACTACGACCCAACTACGCGCGGTGTGGATTTCGATGCCATGAAGGCATACCTGAATGCGCTGGCCGCCAACAGCATCGTAGTATTGCACGCATGCTGCCATAACCCAACCGGAGCCGACTTGAGCCACTCGCAATGGGATGAAGTGATAGCCATCGTGAAGGATCGTGGTCTGGTGGCATTCCTCGATATGGCTTATCAAGGATTCGCTGACGGCATTGAGGCCGATGGCTCCGCCGTGCGCAAGTTCTCGGCCTCGGGCCTGCAGTTTCTGGTTGCCAGCTCTTTCTCTAAATCGTTTTCTCTTTATGGAGAACGTGTGGGAGCACTTTCTATCGTTACCGCAAGCAAAGAGGAGACCGCCCGTGTGTTGTCCCAGGTAAAGCGCATCATTCGAACCAACTATTCCAACCCGCCAACGCATGGCGGCGCCCTGGTTACGGCTGTGCTGTCAAACCCGGAACTTCGCCAGGAATGGGAAGAGGAACTGGCCGGAATGCGCGGCCGTGTCCGCACTATGCGCATGCAATTAGTGGAGGCGCTGAAGGCCAAGGGTGTGAAGCAGGATTTTTCGTTCATCGCCAGGCAGCGCGGCATGTTCTCTTATACGGGGCTGACGGCGGATCAGGTGGAAAAGCTGAAAACGGAGCATGGCGTGTATGCGATCAATACTGGGCGAGTATGCCTGGCGGCGCTGAACTCGCGCAACTTGGCCCATGTGGCGGATGCGATTGCTAGCGTCTTAAGCTAAGGCTGGATAAACATGTGCCACTCTCCTAACTGACATCGCCATTTTCGATGTATAGCCGAAAGCATCTCAACTCCCGGTTTGCCCGTATTCAAGATCGAAACTCCGTACTAATTCGCACGACGAGGTCCCGTGGGTTCGCAAGCCTTTTGAGATATTGAAATGTGGAATACGAGGGACTTCCTGAAGTACGGCTCGAAACGGCGCTTTGGGATCGACTCGATGAACTTCGTCAGAACCGGCTTATGGGAGAAAGCCAGTTCATGTCCTTCCTTCGAGATCGGGGGATTCCAGCATTAGGGGCGTTCAATGGAGAGCCTGAGGAATTCCTCAGGCGTATATGGCTAGATTGTAACGAGCGCGACGAGGATGGTTCGCCATTGTTCCATCCATTTCGGATGTTTCCAGTGCACCGAATCCTCGGACGGTGGGACTTGAGAATCGCCAGAGGATGCGCACTCAGCCCGACAATTTATATAAGTCTTGCTGAAAAGTCCCTTAAAGCGATCTCGGATGATGTGGAATTCCGCAAGCTCGGCAGGGAATGGAACAGAGTCGTTGATCTTGCTGTTCTCCTTGAGCCTATCTATTAGCCACGTATCGTCGAAAGGCTGCAACGAAGCGGTTTTCAATCGGAAAAAATCGCTAGCAGATCTCGCAGAGAGTTCCGGCACAAGATACTAGAATTAGTAAGGACGCTCGACTCCTACTTATGTAAGCGGGTCCATGAGTACTTGTGGCTGGACGCTGCGCGGCTCGACGACAACTCCCACTTGTACGTCCTGCTGCGAACTGCGAAGTGGGAACACCGGGAGAGGATGAAGGGGCAACTCTCTGGAGCCCTCTGGTTGCGACACATGGCAGAGGTGATTCGCCGTGGCTTCGAGGAAGCGATCAGCGAACGTTGGCCAGAGGAGTATGAAGGCCCGGGCCATTGGTCTGAGATCGCGAAGGAGCAAATCTTGGGTCCGAGCGTCCGCTTGAAAACGCCATGCGGACAAAACCTT
>JAYVXT010000554.1:0-4737 GCA_043785065.1 Bryobacterales bacterium
TTAATGCACATCGGCGGATCGAAACCAGGGGGTCTCCGAATGTATATCGGCAGCCAAGCGATCACGTATGCGATGTTTCTGCGCGAAGTTGCTTTTGGCGTAACCGACCAATTTGGGTCCGAGGTTCCTTTTTTCGCAGCCTGCTAAAGTGAGTTGGATTTGTCGAGTGCAGGGGAGCCATCTAGTTCTATTGTTGTGCTTATGCATTCCGAACTGACCATCAAGGAGCCCTTACCGCGGGCAATCGTGCGGAACGCAAATCTTTCAATTGAAAAGTTCCTAGATCCACTCTGAGGCGTTCCAGGCCAACCGCTTACCACGACATAATAGTGGGATGCAAAATTTCCTCTTCCTGCTGGCGCTCAGTCTCCTCCCGCTCTCAGCCCAACGCACACGCGTCGAGATCACCAAGCCAACCACGCCGAAGGACGACGCCAAGCCCAATAGCCCGGAAGTGCCCGACGTCTATGCGGTCCCCGGAAAGTTCGAACGCGTTGTCGTCCTGCGCTTCAAATACGAGACAGACCTGCTCAGCGGCCTGGAGAAAATGGTGAAGGAGCAAAATATCAAGAATGCCGTCTTCCTCTCTGGCGTAGGATCGCTGCGCGGTTATCACGTCCATTCCGTCAGCAACCGAACATTCCCCTCAAAGAACGTCTATTGGAAAGACCCCTCCTCGCCTGCGGACATCCTTTCGGTCAACGGTTATGTGATTGACGGAAAAATTCACGCTCACATGACACTTTCAACAGGCGAGAAGGCTTTTGGAGGCCATATCGAATCCGGCAATAACGTTTTCACTTTTGCGATTCTTACGCTTGGGATCCTGGATTCCGGCGCTGATTTGAGCCGGATGGACGACAAGACCTACCGCTAATCCAGCTTGTCTTCGTCTTGATACCGGATGGCGAGGGCGGAAAGGATTGCCGCCGCCAAAACGGCGGCCGCTACCTTTGAACTTAGAACGGCAAGCAGGAGTGACACGTCTCGATTCTGAGCCAACCACAAGCTCTGAACATGGGCCCTATGCATCAAAACCAGTTGGTTTCTATCTAGAACCAGCTTGATCATTTTGAGAAAAAACAGCGTACCGGCCCACTATCAATTTATGGGTCTGCTTTCCCTTATCGACGATCTCCGCAATAAAGGCCGTCTGCGCAAGTGGACGCCATCGGCTGCACTGGGCCGGCGGGCGGAGGATCTCACGCATCGCTACTTGCAAGAGAAGGGGATGCAAGTGGTAGCTCGGAATTGGCGTGTTCTTGGCGGACGCGGCGAGGTGGATTTGATTGCCTGGGACAACGGCGTGTTGGTCTTTGTGGAAGTGAAAGCCCTGCAAAGCGACGAATATAGTTCCCCTGATCGCGCGGTGACTCGTGAAAAGATCTACCGCATCGGCTGCGCCGCCCGCGAATATTTGCGTCGCGCGGAGCTGGAAGCAACGCCCGTGCGATTCGACGTGGCCAGCATTGTGTTGTGGCCGGAGCCATTTATGGAGTACAACAAAGACGCCTTCATGCCATTTGAACGCGGGGCGCGCCGCTGAAGTGGCTCCATGCCCAAGTATAATTAGAACTCATGCCCGAGCTTCGCAAGGACCCAATCACTGGACGGTGGGTTATCATTTCCACCGATCGCGCCCGCAGGCCAAACGACTTCCTGAAACAATCGGTAAAGATTGAAGGCGGCCGGTTTTGCCCCTTTTGTCCCGGCCATGAGGATAAGACGCCGCGGGAAGTGCTGGCTTTCCGCCACGGCGGCGAACCGAATTCGCCAGGTTGGTCGTTACGCGTGGTTCCCAACAAATTCCCAGCCCTACGCGTGGAAGGCGAAATGGACCGCCAAGGCGAAGGGCTTTACGACAAGATGAACGGCGTTGGTGCGCACGAAGTCCTGATCGAATCGCCGGACCACAACGCCACGCTGGCCACCATGGATGAACGTCAAGTGACTAATCTTCTATGGGGCTTCCGCGACCGCATGCTGGATTTGAAGAAAGATTCGCGCCTGCGCTACGTGCTGCTGTTCAAGAATCATGGCGAGCCCGCCGGAGCCTCGCTGGAGCATTGCCATTCGCAGTTGATTGCGCTCCCCATCGTCCCCAAGCGTGTGGAAGAAGAACTGCAAGGAGCTAAGCGTTATTTTGAATTCCGCGAACGGTGCGTATATTGCGACATCGTTCAACAAGAATTGACCAGCGCTACGCGGATGGTGATTGAAACGCCGGAGTTCGTATCGATTTGCCCGTTCGCAGCCAGATTCCCTTTTGAAACTTGGATCATTCCGCGCAGGCACAGCTCGCACTTTGAAACGATCCACGAAAAGGAAATCCACAACTTGGCTTGGGTGCTGAAATCCACTCTGCAAAAAATGGACAAGGCGCTGGAAATGCCGGCTTATAACATGATTATTCACACCGCCCCGATGCAGGATGCGCCTATCGATTCCTATCATTGGCACATTGAACTGATTCCGAAGTTGACGCGAGTTGCGGGATTTGAATGGGGTAGCGGATTTTATATTAACCCGACGCCGCCGGAAGAATCCGCTAAGTATTTGCGCGGCAACGCATAAATTCGAGTCCTAGTACTGCTCAATCGTCACGTAACAGTTACACTAAACTCTTATGGACGTTTTCACCGGTAATATGGGCTGGATTGAGGTCGTATGCGGCCCTATGTTTTCCGGGAAAAGCGAAGAGCTAATTCGCCGCCTGCGCAGAGCCAGAATTGCTCGAAAGCGCGTGCAGGTTTTTAAGCCGGTTATTGACGACCGCTACTCAGAATACGAAATTGTTTCCCATTCGGATACACGCATTGAGGCGGAGGTGGTCAACAACGCCAAGGAAATTCTGACGAAGCTGGATTGGCGCACCGAAGTTGTTGGCATTGACGAAGCTAATTTTATGGGGCCGGAGTTGGTTGAGATTGCCCAGCAATTGGCCGATACGGGGAAAAAGGTTCTGGTCGCCGGTTTGGATACCGATTATCTTGGCCGTCCGTTCCCTCCTATGCCGGACTTGTTGGCGGTGGCGGAATCCATAACCAAGACGTTGGCCATATGCATGCGCTGTGGCAATCCGGCGAAACATACGCAGCGGCTTAGCGGCAGCGAGGATTTGATCGTGGTTGGGGCAGGGGGAATGTATGAGGCCCGTTGCCGCCGATGCTTCGAAGCTGGAATCCCTAAGCAGGAAACGTTCGATTTTCTGAGTCCAAAGCAGAGGACGGCTACCGCGTCGAGTTAGCCGCAATAATTAGCGCAACGACCATATTAACTGGCCTAGAGCCCCCGATGGAAATCGGGGGATTGTTCGGAGTTCCAACAGTGCACTGAGTTCGGAAGAATCCTCCGATTGTCATCGGGGGCTGGTTTGACTAATTGAGGTACTAACTTGTGTGATCCAGAATAATCTTCCATCCCGCAGCCGTCTTGTTGAATATAAGATTGAAGATCCCATCGCTATTCCCGCCGCCCGCGTTGCTGCGCGTCAGGAAGAACTTCCCCAATACTGAGGCGTGTTCGTCCCCGAGCATCCACACCTCGACGATCTCAAAACGAAGCGTGCCCATATTCTCCTTGGTGGGATAGCGCTTCTTGTAATTGGCCAGAACCGCGGCGTGCCCTTTCGTGACAGTTTTGCCAACAAAAGTAGTCCGCGGGCTGGCTTCGTACGCGTTCATAAAGGAATCCACATCGCCGCGATTCCAGTCCACTACTTGTTTGTCCAATACCTTACTGATGTCTTCCGCCATCGGCTGCGCCGTAGCCTGCAGAGCGATTGAAATGAAGAGCAGAATTCCTTTACGCATAGTGCTTCAATTATACTGGTGGATTAGCTTGCCTATCTTTCCTCATTCCCCAGAAGATCTCGCTTCGGCCTTGGCCCAAGCCGCAGCCAAGAAGCAATCGATGCGTATTTATGGAGGCGATTCGAAGAGGATCATGGGGGGGCTCATTTCGCTCGCGGAAACAGAGATTTCAACCAGCCAACTGCGCCGTGTTCTTGCCTATGAGCCGAGCGACCTGACAATCAGCGTGGAAGCAGGCATGCCTATTGGCGAGATGAATAGCCTGTTGGCCGCCAAGGGGCAGATGCTTCCGCTAGACCCTCCATTCACCGATACCGGGTCCGTTGCCGGTACTTTAGCCGCAAGCTTAAGCGGTCCGCGGAGGCGGCTTTATGGCAGCGCTCGCGATCTGATCATCGGGATGAAGTACGCCACGCTCGACGGCAAAATCGTTCAGTCTGGAGGCATGGTTGTGAAGAATGTGGCGGGCCTGGACACGGCGAAATTGATGGTTGGCAGTTGGGGAACTTTGGCGGCAATTGCGGTGGTGAATTTCAAGGTTCTGCCCAAACCAGAGTGCTCCAAAACCTTCTTGCTGGCATTTGATACCGTTCAAGCGGCGATGGCGAAGCGCAACGGAATTCTGAACAGCGTGCTGCAACCGGCGGCGACCGACATGCTTAATCCGGCGGCGGCGGCAAGGTTAGGACTGAGTGGTTTCGTACTGGCAGTGCAAGCGGTTGGAAGCGCGGCGGTGGTTGCTCGATATGCGGCGGAATTTGCCGGAAGCCAAAGTTTGGATGGTGAGCCGGAGCTTGCGCTATGGAACAGGATTCGCGAATTTGCCCCGAACTTCATGGCTGAAAATCCGCAGGGGCTGGTAGCGAGAATCCCCCGGACGCTGCAAGGAATTGAGGCGATGCTGACGCTGCCGCAACCCGTGTTA
>JAYVXT010000555.1:0-4733 GCA_043785065.1 Bryobacterales bacterium
TTGCGCGGGTCTTGACGGGCTAGGTCGAATTCATCGTAAGGTTCAACAATTCCCTGCCCCATCAGCTTCGCCCAAAACAAATTCACGGTTGCACGCGCAAATTGCGGATGGGCAGTCAGCATGCGGCCAAGTTCCACCCTTGGTTCAACGCCGGCGCGAGGCTTCTCGCCCGTCAACATAAAAGCAGGCGCCGCCGAACCCCCGAAGCGAGGCACGCGAATCATGCTCTTGCCCTTGGAATCATAACCGGGATTGCCATCGTCAATCAGAAACTCGCCCGACTGCGGCTTGCCGTTTTCCCAATACATCAAGTAGCGCGAGTTGCCCATAAAAGCGGCATTGCCGTAAAACTCCGTACGCTTCCTGGTTGATAGGTACACGTTCACTTTCTCAAGATGCCCCTTGCCGTCATGGCAGGAAATGCAGCTTGTGTTGATTCCCAGAAACACTTTATTGAAGAGCACTGCCACTTCGTCGTGCGTATCCATTTGATGCACCATGCCCATGTCGTGCCCATCATCGGGCTGCGGCTTGCCTTGCACATGCTCGCGGGCGATGACGTTCGACGCCGCCACCACGTGGTTCGATTTTGCCGACGCGGCGATAATGTCGCGGGCAATGTCGTCATAGGGGCGGTCAACGGAGAGATTCTCTTTCATCCAGTAGTGGAATAGATCCTGGCCCCGGCCCATCTTGCCGTTAGCACGGAACAGATCCATGAAGAAGTAAGCCCATTTGTTGACGAAATCATCGGAGGCAAGAAGTTTGTCAATCAGCTTGTCGCGCTTCGCCGGATCGGTGGAGGCGGTGAATTCGCGAATATCCCGTGGCGAAGGGATGCGCCCTGTCAGGTCTAGCGAGACGCGCCGCAGAAATTCCTGGTCGGACGCAAGCCCCGCATGCGGAATGTGGTCGCTCTCCATCCTGCCGAAGATCTGGTTGTCGATGAAATTCCGCCGCGCGATGTGCTGCGATCCGGCGGCCGCGCCAGGCAGCGACTTCGCCACGGATTCCGTAAGCGCGCCCGGTTGCGCCTGCTTGTTTGGCTGCAAAATCGGAGCATGGATTTCCGAAAACTTCTCTTGCGTAAGAGACTCTTCGTTCAGCTTCGGCGGCTGAGGGCGTTTTGTATCGGCGGCATATAAAAGCGCAAGTGGGCACATAAGGACCAGGAGTCGTCGCATGGTCAGATTCTATACCTAATTCACGCCGAGTGGAAGGGGGGGTATTGCCGCGACTGGGGTATTGCCGCGACTGGCGATACCCGGCAAGGTAATCAGTTGCGGAAGCAAGTGCGCTTCCACGTATGCGTTGGGGACGATTGTTACTCTCACTGCAAAGGCCGGCGGCAATTCGAAATTGGCCGGTCCCGGCGCGATGACCGTGAATGCCCAATTCACAGCTAACCCAGCGGGCGGTGGCAGTAGCACACTGTTCACGGTGTCGATTGGCCGCGGCAACACCGGCACTGTCCCCAGTGACGACGCCGGCATAAATTTTGGCAATGCATGCCCGGCTAGTTTAATTCGGGAACAGTGGTTACTCTGACGGCAACTCCGCCGGGCGGGTAAGACCTTTATCAATTGGAGTGGGGCATGTTCAGGTGTGAATAATACTTGCACCCTTACGGTTACCGTCAACCAATCAGTACAAGCTGTCTTCAGTAAATAGCCGGAACCGCTAACAAAGCGCCGCAAGGTGGCTATCATGGCCACTCTTACGGCGCTTTAGCGTTTGCCTGTCACCGTATCCAGCCGCAGCCGTTGTTCCCGCAAAGAGTCCGCAACGTAGGCTTCGTATTCCTGTTTGGCCAGCGGCAAACCGGTCGCCTCATAAAAACCGGCTTGCGAAATTTTCTCTCCGATAGTCTCCATCGCATGAGCCCAGATGTGCGAGGCAGCATCGCCCCGCCCCGCCACTTCATTGCTTGGAGAGATTTCGATCCCGCTGAACCCAGCCGCTTGCAGCAGTATTGGAAGGTGATCAGCCATCTTGTTGTCCCACTGGTTTGCGTTGCGCCAACACAGGAAGCTACGATAAAAATCCTGGAAGGCAGCGGGAGGCTCGGGATTCCAACTATTGTCTTCGTGATTGTAGTCGAGAACAACCAGCATTCCACCTGGCTTAAGCGCCACTTTCATGCGAACGATAGCCGCGCCCGGATCGCTGGTCCATTGCAGCACGCGCGATGCTGTCACAATATCGAACCGCCGGTCATACGCTAGGGTCAACGCGTCTCCCACTTCAAAGCTGAGTTGAGGCAAATGGGCGTGATGCACGCGCGCGATCGCAAGCAGCGGCTCATCACGATCAATACCCATTACTTTCCCGGAACTCCCGACGCGTTCCGCAATGCCCGCGGTAATTGCGCCGGTTGCACAGCCCACATCCAGCACTGTCATGCCGGGTTGCAGCAGCTTCGCTAATACGCGATGGTCCTGGTCTAAAGTGCGCCGGTCCAGAACGCGCGGGTCGGATTGGTGAAGTTGTTGGCTCATCGCTTGTTAGAATGATATCCAGTGTCTACTGGTCTCGCCAACAACCAAGAACGTGAAGTAAAGATAGCTATTCAAGATGCGTCCGTTGCTCGATCCGGGATCATTACCCACGGCTTCAAGGAATGCACTCCGCGCCATCTGGAAGTCAATGACGTGTTCGATACGCCCGATAAATCGATTCGCGGACGGGGGGAACTGCTTCGTTTGCGCCTGGCCGGTGATCGCCACATCCTCACATACAAAGGCAGAAGTGAAACATCCGCTGGTCATAAAGTGCGTGAAGAGTTAGAAGTAAGTCTTTCCGATGGGCAAACCGCGTCAGCCATTCTTGGGCGTCTTGGCTTCGCCCCATTGTTCCGCTATGAAAAATATCGCACCGAGTTTAACCGCGAAGGCGATTTAGGCCTGGTAGTGCTGGATGAAACCCCAATTGGTAACTTCTTGGAATTGGAAGGGCCGGAAGAATGGATTGACCGCACGGCGGTACTTCTTGGCTACGCAAAGCAACATTACATTACTTCCAGCTACGGCAAACTTTATCGCGAAACGTGTGTTCGCTTGGGGCTCGACGCGGCGCATATGGTATTTCCCCGATAGTACGTTCCATAGCGCTGTCGTAGGACAATCGCAATCGGCACTTATGCCTTGCGATTTTACTTGAGACTGGGGAGTACTCTCTCTATACTCAGGCTACGGAGAAGGTTCTTAGCGTAAAGGCAGCGAGTCTGTTTTGCGCGAGTTTCTTAAACATTGGCGCTTATTGCATCCATTTCGGCGGTACTTCTGGTGGCCTGGTTCTGTTACGCTTGCCGCTTGATTCTCTTTGGCGGAGATCATAGAAATTGCTTGGCTCCGCTTGAAGAATTGTCCGCCGGGCAATTCTATGAGCTTGCCGATGAAGTGAAACTTCACAACGATTACAAGTTGGCTTCTTACCTACTCGCGAATGCAAGCGAATTGCAGTCCGAGGGTCAGGCGGCTATTGAACAAAGGATGATTCACATTTACTATTCCGCCGTTCGGGTTTCGCTGCGGTTGTCACCTTGGAAGCGCTCCGGATTATCGGAATGGCTGAAGAATGAAATGGCGCTTGTTGTCCAATACATGATGGATTCGGTAGGCGAGTCGCGCCGCTTCGCGAATTCGTAATTGATCCAAGTCGCTGCACGCCAGTGCCGGATTCTTTAACAATACCGGTTGACCCGATTCAATCAATCAACCAACCCCAACTTCGTCTTGAGCCTTTGAGGTGATGAACACGGCATGCTTAATGGGAAGGCCAAGAAGGCTGCTGTCTCGCGCAACATGAATCGAACGTTGCAAGTTATGAACGGCGGCATCATTCTCTGCAGGAATAGGATAAGACTGGCACTAATCGGAAATCGCAAAAGTGTTTTAGAATCAAAAGAGCAGTAAATGCCGGAGCGTAGCGCAGCCTGGTAGCGCACCTGCCTTGGGCGCATGACGGCCCCTTCCAAACTCTCTCTAGATTTACATCCACTTTCAAATGTTTCAACAACTTGGGGAATCTGCTTTTTGCATAAGGACAACCCGAGTACATCCAACACAACAGGTTTTGTCACGGGTTTGCCACGGTCATCAGGTATCCCAAGACAAGAGTTTCTCTTGGGATCTCCATAGCAATTCCTCGCGTGTCTGATTCTGAGTATGAAATTCTTAGGTTAACCAGGCTCAAAGCCAGAGGATGGAGGGGAGAAAAAGCGCATCGAGAAAGAGCGCCTCAATGATAGCCAACCTGCGAAGGAGACATCTGAAGGAGACATCTAACGATAGCCGTCAGGTGGGCGTGACACGCGTTGTTCTCTTTGATGATTTGAACTTGGTCCGTCTTCGTCGCTTTCTTGAATCGGACACTGGGAAACCTTCCACTCGCGTTGCCTCGCCAAGTTCGAAGCAGACCGAGAAGCACGGAGCACTTGATAAAAATGATTCTCGTGCCGATCCACCCAATCGTTGCCCAGGGTGCGCTCCGCCTCCAGACGGAAAATCTCGCGTAGCTTCGAAGCGGCCGGCATCGGCAGATGATCCGCTGTGGCGATGTTCATTGTTATACCAATGGAAGAATTCCTGACAATAGGCGCGAGCGTCAGCCAACGAACCAAAGCGGTCGAGGAATTCCGGCCGACAAACCGGGACTAAAGCATTGGTTGTCATCGCCGCACAAGCAGATGGGCCGGGCATTGGGCGCATTCCAATGAGAATGATTGACGACGC
>JAYVXT010000556.1:0-14644 GCA_043785065.1 Bryobacterales bacterium
ATAAACACGCAACAAGCAGCAGTCGGAGCAGGAACCACGTAAGTCAGCAGTCGGCAATGCAACATGGCCGTTCACTGAACCAGGTGAATTTCTAAGAGGGCTTAGCTGCAATCATCTACTGCCGCATTGTTACTGCTACGGAAGTTGGCAATGGCCCCGTCATGATAAAGTGCGGACATGAAAATTGCATCTGAAGCCGACCAACAGAAACACTTTGAGGTTCCGGTGATGCGCGGTTCGCCCCAATGCCAACCGTGTGATTCAGGTCAAACCACGCTGCCGCCATAGCATCATCCAACGTTGCCATTCCACCAGACCAGAAGTGGTGCGCGGAGGAAGATCCCGCAGAGCGACGCGAAACGATTCTTGGAACATAAGAATGGATTGCTGGGTATTGGCATTGCGAATGTCCTCTTGGCGCACCCGTTCCAGCAACGGACCATTCTGCTCCCACAAGCGCACCAATTGCTTCATCTGCTCCCGCGTCAATTCCATGACTCCAATGTAGCGACGTGGCGATAGTAAAGTACTGCACTTTGCATTTTGGTGTCATTTCAGTCGTCTTACTGCCGCAAGCTGCAGCTGATAACGCGAGCTTTGTCGGAATCAATCCAGATTCGCAAGCAAGGGCAGGAATCGTTGTACGAATCGCACTCACTGGCGCAAATATATGTCAAGATCGAGTAGGCCATCGATCAAGTTGGCAGTGATGCAAAAAGCATTGGATCCACAAAATACCTTGGTGCACTACGACGCTCACAAATGAATTAGTTCTCGCCGTAGTGAGAGGCCAATTACCGCTGTCCGCCCTGGAAGAAATTGGAATTATTCTGCATATCGATGTTAAAGAGACGAGTGACTGCGAACGACGCATTAGATTGAATCTGAATTCTTCAATAACCGTCGTCCCTAATCCAATCGATATCGCTCATGGCTTGTTAGCTTACAAATCAGCTCCCGACCAACTTCGGGAGTGGGTAACGTTTGTGCTAAGTGCTTCCGAGGTTATTGACCTGGCACCACTGGAGACTTGGCCCGAAGGGGAAGAACTTTTGAACAGTTTATGGGATGCCAGTTTCGACGGTAGTGTAAAGCAAGAAACGGTCCGACTGGCTGCAGCCCTCACTGAGTCGAATGATTAGACGTTCGGCACGAATTTCCTGCGACCGCCAAAGAGCGTAAATGGCCTCCTGCCTCGCTGGCAAGGGATAGTTACCCGCAGAGATCAGCATCAATCGACGCGCGCCTTTCCGACTCCCGATAGCAGTGAGTGCAGACATACACATCCACGACAACGCCTGCTGTCCTTCTGCCAAGGCCTCAATCAATGGCCCGGCCGAATAGCTGCGATAGAATCCGGCGCGACTGACTTTCGTAAGGCTGCAAAGAGGGGACGCTGCTGAGCTTCTGCGTTGAGGCGGTTAACAATCTCTGCTGGCCAATTGAGTTGCACGGTCATGGAAGTCTTCCTAATCCAATCGCAGCAGTCCCATTCTACGCTCGGATTCGAGGACTGTCACGGCGAAAGTAAGGCCACATGACAAGATGTCGATTCTAGTAGCGAAACAATGGAATCAGCGTGAAGAGAAGAAAGGCTCCCGCCATTTTGGGCTTTTGGTTCAAGAACGGCGATGGCATTCGGCGATCCGGCTTTCGAGGAAAGCTCGTTCGACAAGATTCTGCGTCGCGCGGGCGGCTTTTTCGAAGGCCTCTGCTGCGTCGTGGAATCGCCCCAGGCGGCAGAGTAAGTCGGCACGTACGGCCGCCACTAACGGATAACTATGCTCTTCCCGACTCAGCGGTTCGACCAACGCAAGACCCATAGCCGCACCCTTCGCCATACCGACAGCAATGGCGCGATTCAGGCGTGTAACCACGTCTGACTGGAGTCTGAGAAGGCAGTCGTATAGACCCACAATCGCCAGCCAATCTGTTTCATTGAAAGAAGCCGCCTGCGCATGATGTAAGGCGATGGCAGCTTGCAATTCGTACAGGCCGGGAATCTGCCCGGTGGCTCGCGCCCGTCTCAATAGATGAAATGCATCATCGATATATTGCGAATTCCAGCGGGATCGATCTTGATCCTGGAGCCGCACGAGCGCCCCATCCGCGCCGACCCTTGCATCGGCCCGGGCGGCTTGCAGCTTCATCAACGCCAGCAGTCCCAGAGTCTCCGCCGAATCGGGAGCCAGCCGCAGCAGTTGTTCGGTGAGATAGATCGCCTCTTCACAGGCTTCGTTGCTAAGCAAAGCGGAACCCTGGGTGGCCGAATAGCCTTCATTGAAGATCAGAAAAATGGTGAGATGAATCGCCGGAAGCCGTTCGGCCAACAGACCCGGGCCGGGCGATTCAAACCGGATTCGAAGCGTGCGAGCGGCGCGCTTCGCACGGACCAGGCGTTGCTCCAATGCCGTCTCGCTACAGAGGAACGCACGGGCGATTTCCGGGATACCAAGACCAGCGACATAGCGCAAGGCAAGGACGGTCTGGGCCTCCGTTGGCAGACGACAATCGGCGCAACCGATCAACATGCCCAAGACATCGTCGGTAAATGTTTGTGGCTGGGCCGCATGCTGCAAGCGGGCGTTCTCCATCCACTCAAGTTCGGACGCTGCCAGCGCGCGGACTTGATCGTGACGGCGGCGATCCAGAACGAGACGCCGCGCAACTGTTACCAGCCACGCAGCAGCGTTGTCCGGACGGCGACCGCCGCGCCACCCATCCAGAGCGCGTAGAAGTGCTTCCTGCACCGCATCTTCGGCATCTTCCAGATCGCCACACCAACGCGCGATTGTGGCCACGATCGACGAAAGCTCGCGGCGGCTGAGCAATAGGTCTGTCGTGGCCTGTTGCATGCAACTACCCTTGCTGCATGGCCTGATTGTAGTCCAGCGACAATACCTCGCGGATTTCTATCGTGCCAAAATTGGCGCCCGGACAACGTTCGGCCCAGGAAATCGCCTCCTCGCGTGACGGGACTTCGATCAAATAGTAGCCGCCCACCACCTCGCGAGCCTCGGTGAACGGACCATCTACGACGCTTTTCTTCCCGCCGCGAATTTGGATCTTGGCACCACGAGCGGAGGGCAGCAGCGCCTCCCCGCCACGGCGTACACCTGCCGTATTCATCGATTCCGTGTATTCGCGATAAGCCGCAAAAACGCGCTCCCGGTCCGCCGGGGTTGCCTTCGCCTGGGCACCTTCGTCACCTTGAATTACGAGTAAGAACTTCATTGGAACATTGTCTCCTTACGGCCATGTCTGTTGGGCCTCACTAGATTGACGTGCGAATCAGGCCGGGGACGACAATAGAGTCAATCACGAAAGTTTCTTAGTTTGAATCAGTTATGACTTAGTTTAACATCCGACTGCGAGCGAACACCCAAGTAACAGTTGGCGCGGCAAGTGGGAGCGAAAGAAACTGTCGTTGGAATTGGCGATACAATAAGGCTCAATGTTTCCCGAAGACTTCTTTTAAAAGGGAAGTCACTTGGGCCGCGGGGTCTTTGCGGATTTTCTTTTCTTCTTCGGCGATCATGAAAAACATTCCGCTTAGACTTTTGTCAAGCACGTATTCCTTCACGTCGGGGATCTCCGCTTTCATGAAGGGTATCTTTTTCATGTTGCCTGTCACCATATCGAAGTGCTTCGTGACGTCGTTATCAGCCATAGCTTTTTCAATCACAGGACGAAAGGCAGCCAGCAGTTTATCCTGCGTTTTCGACTTAAAAAAATCGGTTGCCGAGGTGTCTCCGCCGGTGACAATTTTGCGGGCATCGTCGAACGTCATTTCCTGAATCGCCGATTTGAAAAACCCCGATGCCAGCGGCACAGCAGCCTCAGCAGCACGGTTCATGGATAATTCGAAATCGTCAATCGGCTTGCCCATGCCCAGGGTTCGCATGGTTTTCTCCACCATACGCAATTTTTCTGGCATAAGAATTTTGATCAAATCATTTTTCAAAAAACCATCGGGACGGCCAATCAGTTGGATGGCGTTTTCCGTGCCAATGGCCAGCGCTTCTTTCAAGCCAGCAGCGGACGTGTCAGAGCCTTGGGGTTTCTTGCCAAGCTTTGAAAAAATCTTGTCCAATTGCGCACTGGCAGGCAGCGCAGCCATCAATCCAAGGGCGATCCGGCGTTTCATGTAACTCATACTATCAGTTTATGGCTGACTAGTGAGGGCCGAAGTGCTTCTGTGGGCGTCGTCGTCTCGGTCGATCTGCCCGTCCTTTTCTTGGGCCAAGGAGAGTAACGTCGCTGCGTCAAGATGGCGATCAGCGGTCTGGATGATCTCTATAAGAATTCTACGTTGTTCGGTGATGCGAACCCCTCGCAGAGTCAGTTCTTGCAAAAGCGAACGGCGTTCTAAGGGAAGTGTTTTCATGCGACCAGTTGCGACTCATTCGCAACATCTCCGCAAATGCAATTAGAGCCCGAGATGCAACTGAATGTCAACTGGAAATTCCGGGAACGGTCGAAAACTAACGTTCAATCAGAAACGGAATGGCTTCAACGGAGTGTGATGCGCTTGGCTCGGAGTTCAAACCTTTCAACGTAGAGAATGCTGGCAACAGTCACCTTCCTGTGATTTTCGATGAATAGCCGCCGCTCGTGCCTGGGTCGCCGAGTTTCGGAAGGCGCAGCCCGAGAATCACTGAATCGTCGGCTTCAACCCGGCCACGGTTCCATCACCCGTCCTCGGTTCGCGCCGTGACTTCCAGCACGCCGGGTAGATTTTCCTCGATCGCATAGAGCGAATGGTAGCGGCCCACCCGAACTTCGGCGGGTATGATTCTGCCCCAGAACCGCCACCTTTATCTATCGAGCCTCCCATGGGGTTGGTTGGCGCCATTCTACAAGGTGAACCCATTCGCCTTCAGCATTACAACGCTGCAAAACGGCCGGCCCCGTTGCCGGGGCCGACCGTTCTTCAAACTAGCAACCTACCATAGCAACTTCAACGCGAATTGCGTCTGCCGCGGTGCATTTGCAGTACCCGTTACTCGCCCGAACTGCGCATTCCCCACAGTCGTGTTCGGCGTACCGAACACTGGGTGGTTGAATGCGTTAAAGCTCTCGCCGCGTAACTCCAACGCCACCCGCTCTCTAACAATGTTGAAGCGCTTGAACACCGACATGTCGAGCGTTTCAACGAAGTCGCTCCGCAAGTTCGGATGCATTCGGCCGACGTTGCCAAACGTGTACTGTGCCGGCAACTTGAACGCGGTAGTATCGAACCACTGGTTGAGTGTCGGGCTGTCCAGCCTTGCGTCCTTCCCCGTCGAATCCGGCCGTTGTCCGCCGCCAAACGAGAAGCTCGTGTTTCCCGTCGTCAGCATTTGCAGCGGCTGCCCGCTGCTTAACGTCAACAGCCCATTCACTTGCCACTGGCCAAGAACCGCGTTCATGAATCCATTCCAACGCGTCCCAAATTTCTTACCCTTGCCAAACGGCAATTCGTACGTAGAGGTCATCACCAAGCGGTGCGGGTAGTGGTACGGCGAGATGGAGCGGTCGCACGCACGGCAATTGAAATTCCGGAACCCCGAGGAATCCCAGGCATTGTCGCCGCCATCGGAAATCAACTTGGACCAAGTGTAGGCCACCACTACAGTTCCGCTCTGCGAGAACCGCTTCTTGAAGGTCGCCTGCAGGCTGTGGAAGTTGGAGTTGCCCCACGAAGTGCCGGCAAATGAGACGCCCGGATACTGCGGATAGGGCGTCAACAATTCTCCTCGCTGCACGGTTCGGTTCGACAACGGTCCCACGGGAATGATCCCGAAAAACGGATTCGGAACCGTATCCAGCAGCCCAGCGTCGGGCCGGATCTGTGCATCCGCCAATTGATCCATCTGCCAGCCGAGCGGCAAATGCGTGCCCTTGTTGCCGGCATACGCCAAGTCGAATACCATCCCTTTCCCCAGGTCCTGGCCAATGGAGAAATTCCACTGGGAGTTATACGGCGTGGTCATAGTGGAGGGGATGGGCGATCCAACGCCTTGACCAATCGCAGCCCCAAGCCCATTAATTGATCCCTCGGGCTGCAAAACCCCGTTCGGAAATGGGTTCCGCAACAGGTCTGTTGGAGTAACGCCGTCGATGGTGGGAACCCACGGTGTCGAGGCCCGGAAGGGCGCCGTCCCGTAGTTGTTTGCACCATAGGTAGCCATTGTATAGAAGATGCCCCCGCCGGCCCGGATCACTGTACTGGGCCGCAGTTGGTAAGCAAGCCCGATACGCGGTGCGATCTTGCCAAACTCAGTATCCTTCAGCGTCCGGCCTCGGCCGCCTTTATTCGCAAACGTCCAGCCACCCCGAAGATTCAGTGCGGTCTGTTGGCTTAGCGGGTTCACCGCGCTCGGGTCAAACACGGCATACCGATCATGCCGCTCCGTCAACCCAGTCTCGAAATCCCACCGCAGTCCCAGGTTCAGTGTCAGCTTTCGGTTCACCTTCCAGTCGTCCTGCAAGTAGAAACCGAAGCTCTTGCTTTCCAGCGCCGGACGGATGCCGTGGACTTCGCTGCCTCCCGATCCCGTCCCCAGAAGGAACGAAGCGAACCCAAATCCGCCATTGGCCGACACAACCCGCGGATCCGGTCCCTGCGTCATTCCGCGGTTGAACGAAAAGTTCAGGCTCCATGGAGCCTGCATGTGGTTGATCAGGTTTTCCCGCATCTCCGTACCCACTTTCAGGCTGTGGCTGCCGTATACCTTCGAGAGTGTTCCCACGAACGTGTGCGATTGATTCGCTGATCGGAAGTTCCAGTGGTGTAGCAACCCAGGCATAGTCATTTCTTCTACGCCGAATTCTGGAAACACTAGCAAATCTGCCCCTACTTCGGTGCTGGCAGGCAGGCCCAGGGAGGTGGGCTTGAATCCCTTATGCCAGCTCCCTCGATCCAATATGGACCGCGCAAACCCATAACGCAGGCTTACCAACGTCGTCGGATTTAACGTCCAGCTGTAGTCCAACGCTACGTTCTGCATCCGCTCGTAGTTCGAGTAACAGCCGCCGTCCGGGCAGCCCGGCCCAGCCCACAACTCCGGCTGCGAATTCTCATTCTGGAATATCGAGTAGCGGAAGAAGATGCGCTGATTCTCGTTGAAGTTGTGGTCAAACTTAGATGTCGCCCGATTCACATCCGTTGGTGCTTTCCCTTGGAAGAAGAAGTTGTTCTGCCCCGTGTTTGCCTGACCCGGCAGATTTGGCCGCGGCCCGAAAAACTTCAATACGTTCGCCGATACGGGGTCAACACGATTCGCGGGAATCCGGTTTCCCGGAAACACCGTGCGGAGGAACTGTCCGGGCCGTGCCGGGTCTGGCGAGGTCGACATCGGATCGTAGATGTTCCGCAGTGCCCCCGCCGCAGTCAGCGTCTTTGAAAAGTCGCCGACCATTTGCTCGTCCGACGGCAGGGTGAAGAACCGTGTCGATGCTGAGCGCTGCCGCCGTCCCTCATATACCGCGAACCAAAACGTCTTGTTCCGGCCGTCATAGACTTTCGGAATCAGAAGGGGCCCGCCCGAACTCGCGCCAAACTCATTGCGCTGGAAGGTCGCCAACTTCTGTCCGCTCGCATTTGCGAACCAATTGTTGGCGTCCATCTTGCTGTTGCGTACGAATTCAAACAGGCTTCCATGCAAGGTGTTCGTCCCGGATTTCGTGGCGATCGTCAGAACACCGCCGCCGCTCCGCCCGTACTCCGCGCTGTAAGAGTTCGTCTGAATCCGGAACTCCTCCACGCCTTCCACAGATGGCACCGCACTATTGGCGTTCATGTTCGCCGTGTTCGAATTCATCGTCACCGGAACGCCATCCATCAGAATCGCGTTCGACGAGTCGCGCCCGCCGTTCACTGTGAAGATGCCGATCGAATGGAACCCTTCGTTCGCGCTACCAGCCGCTGGCCGCTGCGGGAACACGCCAGCCGTCGCCCATGCCAGCGAGTAGATATTCCGCCCGTTCAACGGCAAATCAATAATTCGTTTGTTCTCCACCACACCGCTGAGCGTGGCCGTCGTGGTTTCCACCAGCTGAGCCCCGCTGGTCACCGTTACCGACTCCGAGATCGCTCCCACCTGCAGCAAGATATTCACGTCCGCCTTCTGCTGCGTCGCAATCGGAACCGCCTCCACCACATAGGCGCGGAACCCGGTCTTCTCCACACGCACCTTGTAGCGCCCAGGCGGCAGTGGCGTGACCATATAAAATCCGCTGTCGTTCGAACTCGAACGAAAATTCACGTTGCGATCGATATCGGTGACGACGATGTTCGCCCCCGTGATCGCCGCTCCCGAAGGGTCTGTTACAAGCCCCGAGATAGAACCTGCAAAAGTCTGTGCCGCCAGATAGGGCGAGCAGAAAATCAGAGCGACCGGCAGTGCCAGCCGAATTTTGCACAAATCTAAGCCCATGAAAACTCCTTGAACCAAACGTAATAGGGGCGAACTACGAAAAAGCATATCCGATCACAAATCCGAATGCAACTGAAATTCAGCGCTCAAGCGCTTGCCATATTAAATTAGGGCAGTTGCATTAACTTAGGTTGTTTCAGAAACACTTCGTCAATTTGAACGGCTAGCCGACAAAGGCCGAGGCGGCCTCGTGGCATGCAAAAATTCGCCGCCGACCTGGGTCCGTTTTATCGGCGAATACTTAGGGGCTCGCACAGGGCCGGGGGCGCCCCTCCAATATTTAAGAAACTCGCACCCTCGAAGCCGCCCCGAGCTCCCTTGTACGAAGCGAGTTCCTCAGATCGCTCTGGCATTAGAAGGGAAAATTGGGTCAGCCTGATCTTGCACTGTTTCATCCTATCAATATGGAGGCGGAGCCAATTGGTACTTTTACCAGTTTTTTGCAGATTCGGAGTCAATCACAAAAGTTTTTTAGTTTGAATCAGTTATGACTTAGTTTAACATTCGACTGCGAGCGGACACCCCAGTAACAGTGGGCGCGGCAAGTGGGAATCTGCGAAGCGCGAACAAAGCGATATCTGCAGTATGCACGCCTAAACTAGCCTAGAGAGCCGTAAAACTGCCGTTTTTTTGTATCCCCGGACAAATACGGAATTGTGCCAGTCGGCTCTGGCTCTTTATTGGTCAGTCGAAATGGTGTAAGTTCAGGCTGGCCCAGTAATCCAGCATCGACCAATTACCGGCCGTCGTCGTCGCTCTGTTGGATGCATACCCAGGTGGAGAGGGTGCCTGCCGCTGGGATGGTCACGCCGGGCTTCGATGGATCAGACGTTGTCGTGGGATCGAATGGTCCCATTCCGGTGGTTACAACGAGTTGACTGCCGCAGGTCATTGGTGCCCCCATCGCCTTGCCGTTGGCGTCCGTATTGTAATGAATCACGGGTGTGCCCAAGCCGGTGAACGAAAATGCAGCAGGAGTACCCAGAATCTGCGAATTGCTCACGCAGCCGATCGGCGGGGTGCCGCAAAACGATGGATAGCTTGGAGCCGAACCCATGTCAATCGTGAAGTAGGTCGGGTCAGCAAACCGCAAACAGAACTGCTGGGAGCTCAACCGTGGATTGCGCGCGGACGGCTGAAGGGGATCATAGAAGCCGCCACTCATCATCACCTTGGCGATGAACTCGCCTCGTTGCAGCCTCAGTCCAACGGGAGGGGCTTGGTATTTCTCGAATGAGTTCACCTTAAAATCGTTGGGCTTGAGGGTTCCAACCTTGACCAGCCTTCCCTGTCCGCACGATTCCTGGGGATCCGTCACCCATTGGCCCTGATTACTTGTGGGCAAAAGCGACATCCAGATTCCGCCGGGAGTCACTTGTTTTGTCTGCCCGGTAAAATCGTTAGCGCAGATGTCAGTGCCTGGGATGTAGTGATACCCAGCACCGAAAGCAGTGCAGATTTTCACGTATTCTACCGATTGCGCGGAGCCGATTGCGGCAAAGGCAAACAATCCAGCCACAAGTGGCGCCAAACGAAATAATTTCTTCAAGGGGTCCTCCGTTACGATCCATATAGATTCTGTCACCAAACACCTGTTTACTTGGCGCTCGTGTTGATCTTATTGGTGTTGTGAGTGTATCACCTCGGGGCGATTTCGGGGCTCACTTTCACTCGGTTAGGGGACCAGTACTGAATACAGCTTGATCTAGGACTGTTTTATTCTGTCAATGCGGAGGCAGAGCCAGTTGGCACGGCGAGTCGGAATCTGTGAGCGCGAATTGGTATTCAGGCTCAGGTTCGCCCAAACATTCCCTGATAAACACGGAATCGTGCCACCCAGCCTGCCTCTTTAACTTGGTGAGGTCGAAAAGCTAGTCAGCGATCGGCTTACGGTATCTGTTAACTAAGAAAAAGCCGACCATTGCACTGAGTATCACTGGTAAGAAGTTCGGTTCTGGAACCGGGTTAACTGAGATACGAAAGGCCGCATTAGCGGCGGTTGCAGCTGGCAGAAGGTTTGTTAGACGAGTGCCCAAAATTCCCTGGCTGTTAAAAAACCACAACGAGCTAGACCCGTCGGCTGCATTGGGCTCGGTAAAGCTTAACCAGTAGTTCTGACCCGCTATCAGCAAAGGCTGAACAACGGAACTAAAATTCACTACCTGCCCTGGAGTCAATCCTGGAGCAACGGAATTCGGCACAACATTGGATTCCAGGAGTGCACCGAGTGCGGTGGGGGTGCCGGCGTATAAGTTGAATTGTGTAAATAGGGTGGGTGGCACTCGATCTACCAAGAGCGACCGTGATGTCGGAAAGGGTGCCGGAGCTGGTGGGGACGAATAGGAAGGCTTGAAAGGCAGTATTTCCATCAACCCCGTAGCGAGTGCCCGTATCATAGGCGTTACCTACGCCAAAAGTGTCGAACACGGTTATGGCCCCACGGGCCGTCTCTGTGGTCATTAAGACCAGGCTCAAACCGAAAATCTGAATTGCCTTACTGCAAATTATGCTTCTTTCCATCTGTGTCTCCGTTGATAACAAAAGTTCCGTCTAAACCAATTTGAAAGATCTCCCGGCTCTTGCCAGGGATCTTTGCATGTCGCGGATGAAATCGATTATACATTAAATCAAATCATGAAAACTGATTGGAGCCGACACGAACGTATTTTAGTTTGAATGAGTTATGGCGGAGTTTGACGTCGGACCTGCGAGGGACACGCAAGTAACAGTTGGATCGACAAGTGGGAATCTGCGTCGCAGACAATGGTGATACTCTGCGTATGCGAACCCAAACTCCCCCAAATAGTCGTAAAACTGTATTTTTTGCGTCGCCGGATAAACGTGGAATTGTGCCAGTCGGGCGCTGCGTCTTTATTGGTGAGTCGGAAAAGGTGTAAGTTCACGCTGACCCAGTATTTCAATATTCTTTCGTGCCTCGACGGCGTCACAGCGAGCGGTTTTGCATGACGGCCTTTGCTAAGTGAACAGGCTTCCTTGCCGCTCAATTCGTACATGGGCATTGATACTCGCTAGCACTTCGCGGGCGGGAATCTGGGCAAGCTCCTTCGGTTCCACTTTGTGCAAGCCTCCGCCATAGACACGTCCTTCGGAAAGCAATTGCGCAGGCGTGATACGTTGCAGAGCCGCAAACACGTCAGAGTGAAGTTCGGGATGCTCCTTGAGAACCATCTTCAAGGGGCCAGTAGGATAAAGCATTAAATAGACGTTATGAGCCGTAGCCTGTGATCGGTTCCAGATAAAGCGGAAGGGGTGCTTCCCATTCCTGGATCGCCCCATATAGGTGCAGAGAAATGGTGCGGGTGGACGCTGCTCCTGCGAGTACCAAGGCGCTCGGTGGCTGGTGAGATACGCCTCGTGGATTTTCCCCGTCCTGCCGGTTTGGAGATATTCATAAAAGCGGGGCCATTTAGTCTCTATGCACTCTTCTGGCTCGCTGCAATCCAGCAGATAGCGGCGCGGCGACACGTCAGGTACGCCGTTGGGGAGAGTCTCGATGATGTCACCTGTCAAGTGGCGTGGGCCTGGCAGGATCGGCTTCATGAACTGACGTGGAATCCGCCAATATTCGATTTCCTCATTTGTGAGGATGAAGAAACCGTTAGAACCGGTTGCTAGCCCACGCTTGATAGAAAAAATATCCCCAAGGTTCAGCTCATCTGTATCTCGCATCGTCGTCGTGGTGGGAAACTGCGTCCATTTGCGGGATCGCCGGAGGGTTTCGAGTGGCACCTGCGCCTCAGTCTGCGGACGCTCAATCGAGCCTGCAAATGAGAATCGGGCGGTGTGCGCTGTAGGTGGTGGCGACTTGCGGAACACGACGACTGTGGAAGATACCATCGCATCGGTGAACTGTACATCGGTAGGACAGAAGCGGTGAATATGCAAAAGGGTGACGTGTTCGGCGAGATAACGACGCAGCGTGACGCCGTAATTCACATCCATGAATTCCGAGGGGATCAGCCAAATAGCAAGCGCCTGCTCTTCCATCCATTCATGACACCGTAGCAGAAAATAGCAGTACAGCCCGGCAAGACCGCTGATATCGAGATGCAGCGATCGGGCGAGCTGCGCTTTGAGGCGGTCTTTTTCCGCCGATGGAATGTGGTGATGGCGTACATAAGGCGGGTTGCTCAGGATGAGATTGAAAAGCTGGTCGGATGGAACCTGCTTCGTGAAGTCGCCTTCAATGACCTGGAGACCCTGCCCTTCCCAAAGAGAAGCAGCAGTTCTGGCAAAAAGCGGGTCAAGCTCGATGCCGGTAGCAGCGGCTATTTCTCTATGCCCAAAGGCCTGCAACGCTGCTGAGAAAAATGAGCCGGTGCCTACTGCGGGATCGAGAAATCGTACTGGTATATTACCCATGAGTCCGTGAGCGTAGCGCGCAAGGCTCAGTGAAAGGGCTGGCGGCGTGGCAAATTGTCCCCACTTGTTTCGCTCTGGCGCAGATTTTAGAAGGTCGAGTCGCGTTTGCTCCTCTAGGCGGCGCTCTTCGGTGCTCCGTGATGCAATTGTTCCCATAAATACCTTCAGAGTCCAAGCTGATCGAGGTCCTCAGTGCGGTGCTCCCATATCCAGTCGATTCCTTCAGCGGCCTCGTAACCCAGGAATGCCGCGTCGAAGTACCCGCACAGAAACAGGACAAAAACGATCTTCTCTCCGTGAGTCGCCCTGAGGTAATTGATTTTGATGGCCTCTTCCTTGCGACGTTTGTTCACGTTCGTAAAATCCCCGGCGGATTTCGCCTCGATAAGCACCGGCAGGTGGGGTAGCTTGGCTTTCTTTGGCTGAATCACCACGTCGATGGGGATTTTGACGGTCTTGGCTTCCGTCTTCGAGGGCTTCACCAGAACATTCAGCCGAAATGAAAAGGTACCAGGTGCCATACGATCCAGTAGTTTTACCGCATGAGGCGCTTTCAGCTTGTAACCACGGTCTGTCAGGTACTTTTCGATGATCGCGAGTTGACGCTTTTCCTGGGCGTTGCGCACAATCGGCTCGGCAACGGCACCGCATAGACGATCTGCCACGATGGTAGAAGAACGGTAGCGTTCCTCTTTGGTCGGGCGTCGTTTGGCCTCCAGCCAAGGAAAAATATCAACGTCCAGCATTCGCGAGAGTATGCCCGTGATCTTGCCCAGGTGCTCTTCAAGCAGTTCGGGAGACAAAAGCCGGGGCAGTTTACCCTCTTCCAGGCACCCCACGAAATTTTTGGTTGAATCGGCCAAACCAATCAGGCGGTCGCGAGCAAGTGGTGGACAGGTGGACATGCGTAGCGTCGGCAGAATACCTGGATTGGCTTTGATCACCTCTGGCGTAATCGTCGAAAGGTCTTTCGTGAGCAGAAGCCCCTGCTCAACGCTGTTGATAGTTTTCTTGCGGGTGTCCCTGTACGCCTTAGGCGCGAACTTCATGAACCACTGGTTGAACTGATCAACCGAAGCGCGGGTATCGGCCTTCCAAAGATGGGGCTTGTCGGCGTTAATGGGCATAGCACACCTTAGCAGTCTATTTCAGTCATTCGAAATCGACCGGGCGAGCGGAAGACGGTTGGCGCTTGAGCATGACATCAATTTCTTCTATCGGTAAGCAATCCTCGAATGGGTTCGAAGAGATCAACCAGATTAGCCGCTTGTGCGGCCCGAGCACTGGGAGCTATTGCTGGGGGCAGGTGGGTGATCGCGGAATCGAACAATGCCTCGACGGAGTGGATACCACCGACGTTGATCGTGGCCTCAAGGGCTCTCTCTTGGTGGGGAAGCAGTGTGATATTCAAATGAGGTGTTCCTTTGCGGTTCGGCTTTGTCTTTTCAAGGTAACTGGCAGACTGGTGCTAGTCAAGCGTAATTGGGTACGGTATCGTAATTCAAAGGGCGGTTCGAGTGGTTGGATATCAGTGGCTCGGCATATTTCCACGGGAAATTCACTTGCGTCACCGATATTAGATATCAAGTCCGCCTAGCGGACTTTTGATGGGGCCGATGGGGACAAAGACCTTAAATCCCTAATTTTGAACATACGATTTTCGCTCCAACTCAGCAATAAGTCTATTATTCAACTCCCCGAGGCATCTTGACATCAGTGAAAAATAGCATCAAGATGATAAGTATGCGGACGACAGTCAATTTAGAAGACGATCTGGCCGAACGACTCCGCGAAATGTCCCACTCCTTGCGTTGTTCGTTCACCGAGGTTTTAAACAATAC
>JAYVXT010000557.1:0-14636 GCA_043785065.1 Bryobacterales bacterium
TGCCTTGGCCGCGTTTACGGGCGCGCCGGTCAGCAGCATTTGCATGGCCCGCTTGCGGCCTATGGCCCGCGTCAACGCGACCATGGGAGTGGAACAGAACAACCCGATCTTTACCCCTGGCGTGGCGAACCAGGCGGTATCCGCCGCGATGGCTAAATCGCACGTCGCCACAAGTTGGCACCCCGCCGCCGTGGCCGGACCCTGTACTTGGGCAATCACTGGTTGTGGGATCGCTTGGATCGTTGTCATTAGTTTTGTACAGACGTTGAATAGTTCCCGATATTCGACTTCGGGGCGGCAGGTCATTTCACTCAGGTCGTGCCCTGCGCTGAAGACGGGTCCGGATGCCGCCAAGATAACCGCCTGCACGCTTCGGTCGCTTCCGGCCACTTCAAGCGCGCTGATAAGTTCGTTCATCAAAGTGAGTGACATTGCGTTTCGCTTTGCCGGCCTGTTTAGCGTAAGGACAGAGAGCGGCCCCTCGCGTTCACTGAGGATAAAAGTCATATAAAAACGATAGCAAGCGCGGGCTCCATTGGAGATAGGGTAAATAAATAGTTGTAAGGGTGTGGGTTATAGACTTCTCTAGCTATGGCACGGAGAAACGGCCTACAGTTTTTGCCCATGCCGATCAAGTTGAAATAACATTCTTAATAGTTGATCATTGGGTGCGACAGGACAGCTAGTCTGCTGAAAGGAGCACACCATGCCAAAATATGGTACCGCTGAAATCGCTCTTGGTTCCGGGTGAGCTATTGCACTGGCAGCAAACTGTCGGGGCTGGGTGCGCCCGCAATGCGAATCGCAAGCTTTGCCAATCGCGATGGCGCGTTTGGTGGGATGCGCACGTTCAATTGGTAAAGGCCCAAAGCCCCAGGTGCGTAACCAATGAACAACACTTCACAGTTGATATCGTTCAACAAGACCGTAGCCGGTTGCAACAGCACGCTGGGTGGGACTGGGCCCACCTTACCGGTTGGCACAGGAGGACGAATCAGGCCGCCGCCGGTGAAGAAGATCGAAACGATTTCTCCTCTTCGGGCGGGGCTAGTGGCGGTTACACGCGATCCATCGGTATGGATAGCAGCGGCTACGTAGGCGTTGCTGGCGTTGTCGATAAACTCGAAGAACCCGGGCTGAAGCGTGAATACCGGAATCCCTTGGAGGCGCAGCGAGCCTGCCCGGCTTGTTACTTCAACGCTGGTTGAGCCGGGGGCGATCTCAAAGGGAACCTGGAAACTGATCTGCTCCGAACCTTGGCTGTTGGAGACGCTGAGCAACGGGCATTGCAAGTCTCCGACTTTCACCGAGGTTCCGCTTTCGTTGATGTTTCCGCCGCTGAGTACAATGCCAGTAACGTTGGAAAGATTGCGGCCGAAAATGGTTGCGATGCTGCCGGGGACCAGGCCCGGTTCAAAACTGGCTGCATTCACAATACCGTCGGGTGAAAATATTGGGGATGAGGGCGCGGTCAGGATTAGATAGACATTGATAGTTTGAATATTGGTTGGGTCGGCGACGGCGGCAATGGTGATTGTTGCTGAGTACGAACCGGCGGTTAGGCCTGAAGGGCTAATGGATACGTTGATTGTCGCCGGCGTGGTTGCACGATTGGCTGATGCGGTTAACCAGCGTGCGTCCCCCGTGCTGAGCGTGAAGGGTGTAGGCTGAGCGGCGGATAGGGCGACGGTTTGTGAAGGCGCCTGGCTGCCCAAAGAATAGGAAAAGTTGACTTGATTCACACTAACTGTGAAAGTACCGGTGGTGGTGGTTTGGCCGATCCTTAATGTGATTGGTAATATCTGCGGTGCGCCCGCGCCAGTTACACTTACGGATCCGTTATAGGAGCCAGCGGCGAGTCCGCTAGGATTGGCGGTTACGGAAATGTTTGTTGGCGCGGATCCGGCCGCTGGCTGAACGGAAAGCCAGGGGGTTGTGGTGCTTGCCACGAACAGACTGGGGCTGGCCGACCCCACGGCAACGGTTTGAGGCGCAAGCGGCGTGGATGTGGGCGCTTGTGCTGAAAAGCTTAGTTGCGCAGGCGCCAATGTGATGGCCAACGCCGCGCCAATATTTAAAGTCACAGTAACCGTTTGGCTGCTAAATCCTGCCGATGCAAAGCTTATCGTTCCAGTGTAGGAGCCCGCCGTCAAACCTTGGGGGTTTACGGTGACCGCCACCGTTGCGGGGGCATTAGTTGTGGTCGCCGTTGCCGAGAGCCAGGAACTGCTGCCGCCGATATTAAGAGTATAGGGGCCCATGCCTGTAATGTTCAGGCTTTGTGGCGCTGGGGGGGGGTCGTTCAATTGGTAATTGAAGACAAGTTGGGTTGGCGCAACCGTAAAAGAAGTAGAACCACCGGCGATGGTGAACGTAACCGGTACACTAAGTGGGCTATTGGACGCTCCTTGTGAAGTGATGGCGATATTGCCGGTGTAACTGCCACCGGTTAATCCTGATGGAGATACAAAAACGGTGATTGTTCCTGGAGTGTTTACCCCAGAGGGCAGCGCATTCAGCCAAGTGGTTGACCCCGTTGTGATGGTGTACGGCACCGGTGAGGATGTGGTGACGGTAATGGATTGGGCGGGTGGGGATGGGTCTCCCGCGGAGGAAGTAAATGCCAATTGCGCGGGAGAGGCGTTCAGCGCCGCTGTGCCTGTTCCCGTAATTGTGAGGGTGACCGGAATCACTTGTGGACTGTTGGTAATGCCCGGGCCTGAGATGGTGAGGGAACTATTATAGGTTCCAACGTTTAGTGAGCCTGGGTTCACCGACACGCTTAAATTGGCGGGCGAGCCTGGGCCAACCGTCCCCGCCGCGGGAGATATCGTAAGCCAGGCGGTCGAGCCCGCGTTTGTGGTAAAGCTAGTTGCGCCAGTACTTGTGAGGGTTATGGTTTGGGGCGCGGGAGTAGCGCTGTTCAAGGCATAGCTGAAAGACAACTGTGGGAAGCTCGATGAAATGGTTGACCCGCCAATGTTCAAGGCGACCGGAACCGCAAGGGGCGAGTTGGACACGCCTGGGGACGTCACGGTCAGGGCTCCTGAATAGCTGCCATTTACTATTCCCGCTGGATTCACCGAAACAAAGATCACAGCCGGAGTTGTGGCGCTTGCGGGCGAGGCCGCGAGCCATGCAGAGCTTCCCGTATCCACTGAAACAGCGGCTCCGGATGGAGAACTGGTGATGCTGATAGGGATTGGAGGCGGCGCCGGCGCGCCGGGTTGGTAGGGGAAGGTTAGACGGGCAGGGGATGAACTTATGATCGACGCGGCGGCAACCGTCAATGTGACGGGCAGGCTAACGGGTGCATTCGCTGTGTCCGACGATGTGATTAAGATATAGCTGTTGTACGTTCCCGCGGCAAGTGCCGCTGGGGTTACCGAGACGTTCAGGGTGGCCGGAGTGGAGGCGTTCGCCGGACTGACGGCAAGCCAGCTGGCGCCGAACGCTGGTTGAGCCGAGTAGGAGACATCACTCCCGCTGGAGGTGAGGAACACAATTTGCGATTGAGGGATTACCCCGCCAAGCTGATAGAAAAAAGTAAGCGATGGAACGCTTAGAGTTAGAGAAGCAAGGGTGGAACCGACTACCAGAGAAAGCGCTTTGGTTTGAGCCGCCCCCAAGCTGTCGGCTACTCGTGCGGTGAAATTAAAGGTTCCGTTTTGCGAAGGCGTGCCCCGAACCTGTCCGGTTGAAGCGTCCAAAGTAAGGCCCGTGGCTGGCGCGGTGGGGGTTGAAGACCACGTGTAAGGCGGCGCGCCGCCGGTTGCCGTCAGTGTCTGTGTGTAGGCGGAGCCAGTCGTCGCTCTTGGAAGAGATGCCGTGGCGATGGCCATTTGTGAGGTAGGCGATTGCAAAACTGTCGCAATGCGTATGGAAAGACTCTGCGTGACGCTGTCCCCACCAATGTTTGTCACGCGGACTGTAAAAGGATAGGTTCCCACCTTCGCAGGAACTCCGCTAATCAGGGCGTTGTCGGAGTTCGATCCCGGGTTCAACTGCAATCCGTCCGGTAAGACGCCCGCGGCCAATGCCCAGGATCTGCCGGATTGCGGCGCACCTCCGGAGGCCGCTATTGTGGCCGAATAGGCTACCCCCAGAACACCGTCGGCAAGCGTTGAATTTGCTAGGGCCAAAGCCTTGTCAACCACTAGGTTGTATATGGCGGAAGCCTGTAACCCATCACAACAAACAGTGCCGTATGTGAAGTTGTCAAAAACTTGCACGGTTGGAGTAAATGTTCCGGCGGCAGTAGGCGTTCCGGAAAGGACCCCTGATACGTTTAATCCCAATCCGGGAGGTAAGGTTGATTGGTCGGCTACTGCCCAAGCATAAGGTTGAGTACCGCCCGAGGCGTTATTGTATATCGAATAACTGTAACCTCGCCCAACCACTGGGCTCGGAAGCTGGGTAATAGTGATGTGTACAGGCTGTAGGATTTCCACCGTCAAGGTAAGTGTAGCCTTGTTGTTCTGACTGTCTGTTACAACTAAGGTTATTGGGTACACTCCGCTATTCTTTGGAGTACCCAACAGTAGCCCTACGGTGGAACTGGTTGATCCAATGGAAAACCCAATAGGAAGCGCGGAGGAGTTGAAGTTGTAGGGCGGCGTTCCGCCGGCGGCAATTAGAGGCTGAGAATAATAGATTTGGACCAGTCCTTTAGGCAATGATGTGGTGGTGATCCTCAAGGCCGTGGAGGACACCATCGGCTTAGGACTATGGGCCCAGGTAGCTGTTTCAGTCGCGGATACCAATTGGTGGGAATCCCCGGCTAGTGGCTGCTGCCCAAATAGCCAACTCCCAAGCAAAAGCTGCAGACCGAAAACGCGGCAACTAGAAAAGTTAGTTAGCATCTTCGGAGGCTCCTTCCTTTGGGTTGAGCCTGCCTTGATCATACTACTGTTTCTTTACATATTGGTGTATAACTAGTGTGTTTGCTTTGTTTTACGGATTCCACTGAAGGCCGAATACTTGTTTCATAGCCAACCTCCCAGCCACGCCGAGGGTAATGTAAGAACAACTAGCGCCAGCGGATACCATTTGGGTCCCAGTTCGGGGCCTGCATCCCAAGTGGAAACGGCGCCGGCGATACTTGCGGCAAGGCCGATGAAACCGCCCATCATAACGTGCAACATTGGCCGATTAGGCGCAAGCCAGGCGGTGACGTAACTACCCGCCACTCCGAAGAACGTCTGGTAAATTATGGACAACACAAAAAGCGGGCCGCTAATCGCTTGGCCGCCAGAAGGAAAAAAGCCCATTGCGTGTAAAGCGGAGTCTGTTGCCACGGTTGGCGCAATAGTTGCGATCATGCCCCCAAGGATTGCGCCAACACCGCGGGCAAGCCGCCGCGAGGATATAACGTTCATATGTTTCGATCCTTCATCGTATCCAAGTGATCATAACTGATTAAGGCAGACTGTTCGGGCGGCTCAATTGCTGAATTTTCATTGCATAGCCTTATGTTCCACGGCCAAACCGCCGATTGAATCAAGAAGCAGGTGTAGCGTGTCTCCCGTTCAACGCAAGGTCAAAAAAAATCGAAGCCGGCAAAGGGGAAATACAATCCTTGAGTCAGCCTTTGTCATGACACCGTTCTTCGTCCTGCTATTAGGCGTGGTGGATTTTTCCACGACGATTTTTCTAAAAAGCACACTGCAAAATTCAGTAAACCAAGCCGTTCAATTCGCCGTCACGGCGCAAACATTGCCGGGGTTGTGTCATGAGGCGTCTATTCGAAAGGTATTACAAGACAACTCTCTAGGGCTGCTTTCGAGGGCCAACGAAAAACTAATCAATGTGAACTATTACTCGCTGTCCGATTTGTCCCGGCCTATTTCCGGCCCACGTGGGACGAACGCGGGGAACGTTGTGGAAGTTTCGGTGAACAACTACGCTTGGAGCTGGCTTGGTCCAATTGGCGGAAGTGGAAACCCCGCGCTCATTACGGTTTTCGCGGCGGACCGAATGGAAAGCCGCGGTGACAATTTGTCAAGCCTTTGCCGATAGGATAGAATGCGCCACCCCGCTACTTCTCAACGAGGAAATGCGATTTTGGAATTCGCCATCGCCGCTCCGCTGCTTGTGGGTATGCTACTTGGGGTCTTCACAACAGGCGTGGCCATCTCGAAATCCCAACAGGTTTCAACGCTAGCTCATGAAGCTGGGTCCATGTTTGTGCGATTTGTCGATTTTTCGTCGCCGGGCAATCAGGCGATGCTACTGCGGCAAGCCAACAATCTGGATCTAAGAGCCGAAGGCGGCAAAGGCGTTATTGTACTCTCCCAGATGAAAAAGATCAGTGAGCCCGATTGCCGGGCGGCTGGATTCGATCCGCGAAAGTGTCCCAACCTTGGGTACACGGTGGTCGTCAAGCGTCAATTTGTCGGAAACCGCGCTCTGTTTCGATCTCCATACGGATCTCCGCAAAAGAAACTGTTAGAACAATCGGGCGTAATTCTCGCCGTTCACTATCTGTTTGATCCGAGCTGCCGCGCCGAGCAATTCGAATCCGTACTGATGCTTTCCGGGGGCGAAGTTGCTTACCTGTCCGAGGCCTTTTTCCGAACGCCGGAATTGGACATTCCCGGCTACAAAAAAGATTCGTACATTTACCGTAAGGTTGTCTTTTGATGCGAGTTGGCAACGACGGGGAAAAAGGAATCGCGCTAATGGCCTTGGCTGTTTCACTTGCCTTGCTTGTGCCCATTTTGGGCCTTAGCGTGGATGGCGGTTTACTTTGGGCAGCAAATAATAGGCTCAATTCAGCCTGTGACGCGGCGGCGCTTGCCACTGCCCGCAGCCTGGGCGCCGGGGCGTCACTGCCCGATCAAATCGCCTATGCAACCAACCGGGGGGAAGCATTTTTCCAGGCTAATTTTGACTCCGGGTTGTTCGGCGGCGCGCGCGTCGCACCCATTATCAGCGTGTCTGAAATAGCTCCCGCCTTGTTGGAAATTAAGGCTTCCGCGAAGACGAACATACCCGTGTACTTCATTCGCTACCTCGGATCGAGTGCGTCATTGGTCCAAGCATCGCGCCGAGTGATGCGGAGAGATGTCGATTTGGTTATCGCTTTAGACACCAGTGCCGGAACATTTTGCGAGGAAGCGGTCCGCCAAAGCAAGTTGTTTGCAAATTCATTCATGGCCGGAAGGGACCGGATTGGCCTTGTGGTAAATGGCCAAACTGTTCTTGTTCCCGATCTCCGATTCAAAATGGGCGGCATGCTGGGCGCAAAATTAGATGCCGTGACTTGCTCCGCCCTCACGGTTGGTGTTCCGATTACTGCTTATGATCAAATCGCGGCACTGAATCGTCCGGAAGCCTTAAACGCGGTAGTTTGGATCAGCGGCAAGCCATCTCCGCCGAATGCAAATCCACCACTCCGGACATACATAATAGGCCCGGCTGCTGCTGCTGAAGTCGAAAAACGGCTACGTTTGTTCGCAAATGATGCAAGGGAACCAAATCCGGATCAGCAACGGCCAGTGGGAATGTTTCTCCAAACCGGGGAAGCTTCTCAACTGGCGCAGGCCTATTCCACAATCCTCAACGATCTGATGAGTTCTGGCCGCTAGCCGCGGACGTCAAATCGCTTTCACTAGTTTTGCCGGCAACGCAAACAGCGCCCAGATTAGGTGCAATACGCCTCCAACCGCAACGCCTACAATCTTAAACGGCAGTAGAACCAACCAGATGATCGGGTAAAAAATGAGCGCTGCCACTGCCAGCGGCCAGCAAATCACCAGTAGTATGCACCACAGAAGCAGCTTCAACATCGCCAAACCCTCCGTTCCTTATATACGCAGCTTCCGACGAAATGTTCCTCCAATGCTTTAAAATGAGGATCGTCGATGCGAATTATTTTACTACTGCCGGTTTTCTGTCTTCTATGCTGGTCTCAGGCCGCATCGGAGATTTCTCCCACCACCATTCGACGGCTGGAACGCGCCCTCGAAGCCGAAAGGTCAGCCCAGAAGGTGGTTGGCATGTCGGTTGCGGTTGGTCACCATGGGGCTCTCCGGTACTCAAGCGGCTTCGGCTTATCCGATCTCGAAAACGGTTACCCGGCCAGGCCTGATTCTGTTTACCGGTTTGGGTCCATTTCGAAAACAATTACCGCCGTTGCTGCCCTTGAGCTATATGACCGCGGCAAGTTGGATCTTGATGTGCCGATTCAAAGGTACGTCCCGGCCTTTCCTAAGAAGGCCTTTCCCGTCACCCTTCGCGAATTATTGGGCCATCTGGCTGGAATCCGCCACTACAAGGGTGACGAAATGTTGAGCACCCGTTACTACCCAAATGTCGCCGACGGTCTGCGCTTATTTGCCGGCGACCCTCTGGAACATGAACCTGGCTCCAAATATCTATACACAACTCATGGCTTCACGCTGGTGGGAGCCGCCGTCGAAAAGGCGGCGGGGCAACGCTTTGTGGATTTTATTTCCGCACAGGTGTTCGCCCCCGCCAACATGGACAATGCAAGGGATGATAGCGTCTATGCCATAGTGCATAATCGCGCCCGAGGGTATGCGTTCGCAAACGGCGAAGTGATAAACGCCGGTTTGGCCGACACCAGCTACAAGGTGCCGGGCGGTGGTTTTATCGGCACAGCCATTGATGTTGCTCAGTTCGGAATGGCTCTTGATGCCGGGCGCTTGCTGAAACGGGAGACCTATCGCCTGATGACCACGTCACAGAAAACCACCGATGGCAAGGAGACGGGCTACGGCATGGGCATCAGTCTTACGTTGTTTGAGGGACGAAAGGCCTTTGCTCACAGCGGGTCGCAACAAGGGGCGCGGAGCGTGTTCGCTATCTTTCCGGAAGAGCAATTTGTAATCGCAATTCTTACCAACTCCGAACATGCCGATTACACAAAACTGATGGATACCGCCGTGCGTGCGTTGATGAACTAGCGCCGTGATTGGAGAATCCTGCCCTAGAGAATCCCCGGATTCCATAGGCCTATTAACAACAGTTCACTTAGGTTAGGGCTCCTCAGGAGATAACCTTGCCATCTCGTAAAACCGCTTGTTTACGGGATTGTGAAATGATCTCCCAACCGAGTTGCGGCGCCATTTTCGAAGGAGGCCAAACCTATCCGGCGTGCGAAACGAACACTCTTGTTGCGCTACAGCGCTAAAACTGTTTGTGCGACCGGGCGCAAAATTCAGCCGCAGGATTCACAAACCCTTAAGCGCGCGGCTCGGACCGCTATTCCGAGATTGTAAGAGAAGGTTTGATAGGTTATTTCGGAACAGGCCCTTAGGTTCCTAGCGTGAAAACCGTTGCTGTCCAGACGGGCATTTTGATTAGCCCCCGATGGAAATCGACGGGTTGTTCAGAGTCCCAACAGCGGACAGGGTGCGGAAGAATCCTCCGATTGTAATCGGGGGCAGGAAGAGCGCCATCCCTTACGAACACTAGCTCTTGGACGCGATAATCGACGTCAACAAATCCGGCTTGCTTTCATCCCGCACAAGCGCCGGGTAGCGTTCGCCGGTGGTGCAAATGGCGCGATGGGTCCGGTAATATTCACCGTCCTTTACCAGCAATTCAATCGGCTCGCCGCTGGTCTTTGCCGCCTTAATCGCCGCGCGCAAAACCTTCGCGGTAAATTGCCTGCCATTCACGGCGATCAACTTCGCGGAGGCCGAAACTCCTGCCAGCCCCGCCGGCGACCCGCTGATCACATCCTTGATCGTACCGTCGTCCTTCAATTCCAGCCCCAATGAATATTGCACGTCCATCGTTTTCCTCACATCCTCCATGACGCGCTGCAGCTCCGGCAATTCTTCCTTGAAGGCCAATTTCCAGCCTGACAACTCAATGCCTCCCATGGGCGCCTTGGGGGCTGTCTTATAGATTCGATCTTCCAGAAACTTGCGCCAATCATAGGCCTGTGTTTGGTTCAAAGTTGTAGCAACGTCGTCCAAAGTGTAGGTCTTCATTTCCACGCCATTACTTTGACCGCCGTGAAACGCTTTGCAAAAATCATCGAGCGACTTTTTGCCGCCGCTCATTTGGCGGATGCGCACATCCGCCTCAAGCCAAATCAACGAGCCCTCGGGATAGAAGTCCACACCGCGGCGAAGGTTGGCTTGGTCGCCGCGCGCCGCATAGAGCAACTGCGCCGCCACCGCGGTATCGGCCAGTGGGCGCCATTGCCGGCCGGCTGAAGCGTCTAGGTCCGCTGCCGTCATTGCCAGTCGTTGTCTGTAATCGGCGGGTGTAATCAATCCGCTGCGAGGAGTCAAAATATCGCCCAGATAATTGGTCAACCCTTCATAAACCCAAAGTAATTCTCCCTGCATTGGCTGCTGATAGTCGCTGGTGGCAAGGCCAGTGGGACGGCGGTACTTTCCATTCCAGGAGTGTGACATTTCATGGGGTAGAAGGCCAGCGCTGACGCGGAGGCCGTCGGGGTCGATCTGCGAATTTTCGGGCAGCCGGTTGTCGCTCGATTCATGATGTTCGAGGCCAAAATGCGCCACGTGGTCCGAGAGCGTTAAGAGGAAATGATAGGAGCCGTAGTGGCGCGCGCCGAATAGCACGCCGGTTTCCTTGACAAGTTTGCGGTAGGAGTCTATTAGCGAATCGGGCAGCGCGGCGGCTTCGCGGCTGTCGGCTGAAACGTGCAGGTAATGGGGCGGGTTTGAGCCTGGGGACAAATCAAATGTCCGCATGTGGCGGCCTGCGATCACCGGCGAATCAACCATGGTGGTTGCCGAGACGGGTTTGAATTCAATGTTGTCTCCCGATTCGCGCGCGATGGGCAGTGCCGTTCCGTATTTCCAACCGGCGGGGACGCGTAACGAGGCTTCAATTTTGACGTCATCCGTTTTCTTGCCTTCCGGATAGAGCATGACTTGATTCCAACTGAGGAGGGCAAGCTCGGTCGTAGTGGAAGAGCCGGAACTGAAGCCGCCTGTTTCCGGAGGCGTGATGAAGTCGTATGATAGCTCGATGCTTGTCGCGCCGGCTGGCACGTCAACGATGATCGTATACATTTCAACGGGATCGCGCTTCCATGTCAGGGTCTTTCCCGCCGATGAGATTCGAAGGTTTACTAGGTCCGTTACAGGCCCCGTCGGCGCATGCTCGCCCGGGATCCATTTCGGATAGGCCAGTCTTAAGAGACCGCCGGTTGCGGGTATGGTTAGTTTCGTATGAAGAATTCGGCGGGGCGCATCCGTGGCATCGACTTGAAGCTTCAAGGGCGATTGGGCGGACAAGGATAACGCGGCTAGGGTCAAGGCAAGAAAGCGAGTCATTGTCCTATTGTCGCCCATGAAGTGATATGGTTGAAGCCATGTTTGGCGAAATTCGAATCCCTCCCTGGCTTGGGGCAATCACACATATCTCGGCATTTCCCATAGTATTCGGAGTTGTTCCATGGGCGTTGTCGACATTGGGTGTTCGCCACGGATGGATTGGTTCTTCGCCAGGCGTATGGAACCTGATGGGACTTATCCTTGTGGGCGCGGGCTTCGTTTTAGCAGGGTTTTGTTTGCGGGTTCATTTCGCTGCCGCTCCTCAGGGCTGGCTTGTGGAGCGAACACCGTATTACCCTACGCCGTCTTATCTGCTTACCGTGGGTCCTTACAGCCGCAGCCGGAATCCTGACTATATGGCCAAAGGAATTATCTTTCTGGGCTGTATTGTTTTCTACGGCAGCCTGGTGCTTGCGGGCATATTGATGTTGGCTGCTTTGATTCTTGGCCCTTTTGTTTTGCCGCGCGAAGAACGAGGCTTGGAGGCTCGCTTTGGTGAAGCTTATAGGGACTACTGCCGGAAAACGCCGCGGTTTCTTTGGTAGAAATTTATTGGGTTGATCCGGCTGCTTCAGTCAAAGCCTTCAAGGTAAGAGTTGCAGTTCGTTCCCATCGAAATTGGCTGGCCTGGACTCTTCCGGCCTCGCTTAACTCCGCGCGTAATCCTTCGTCTTCGGTGATCCGCAACAGGCAATCGGTAAGCCCATCAACGCTTGACGGATCAAAGGTGAGCGCCGCGCCCGCGGCGTTCGAAATCATGGGCTCCACATTGGCGCAGACTGAGGGAATGCCGGCGGCTAGCGCTTCCACTAACGGAATCCCAAAGCCTTCAAACATTGAAGGGAATACAAAGGCATTTGCTCCGCGATAGAGTTCGTAGAGTTCGTCTCGCGGAATCCATCCGGTTATCTGAACGCTTTGCTGCAGGCCCAACTCCCCAATCACTCGAACGATGACCTCCGTGTGAAGTCCGCGCATGCCTGCCAAAATCAAATTCATTTCCGGGTGGACGCCTCGATACTTCACGAAAGCCCGCACCAGCAATTCGATGTTCTTGTGGGGATGCAGCGTCGAGACGCAAAGCAGGTATGGCTGCGGTTGCGCGCCTGTCCGTTCGGCGGCCAAATCAAAAAGTCGCTGATCGACACCGAGCGGAGTGGTGATGGCGTCCTTCTGAAAATAGTCGAGGATATCGCGGCGTGCGGATTCCGATGGCGTCAAAAGAAGCTTCGATTTCCGGATTGCTGCCCAAACCAGAAGCCGCCAAAACACCAGATCAATTGGTTTGAAGAATTCCGGATGGCGCTTGTGCTGTAGGTCGTGAATGGTGGTTAGTTGCGGACACATCGCCAGTAGCGGCGCCGTAAACCCAGGGTTGAACATTACATCCAGCTTGTGGCGAACCGCCGTGAATGGCAGAACAGCTTGTTCCCAAAGGATCCGGGCGGGCCGGAACTCCGCTTTTACGGAATGCCGTAGAAGCCGGAAATTCGGCGCAGCAGGGACCAGGTCCGTTCCGGTCGCGGCATTGGTGATGATCAGGTATTCGTTGGTCGTGTCGATTTGCGCCAACGCGATTAGCAAGTTGCGCAGGTAGATTTCCGTGCCTCCAACTTCGCCGGGGATCAGATACAGAGCGTTGACGCCGATTCGCAACTGCTTACTTCCCGCCCTGCACATCCCGCTTCTGTTGCCTCCGGATCATTGCCAAGGCTTGGCGGGCGGCGTGGTGATTAGGATCCAGTTCAAGGCACTTGGTGTAGGCTTGCACCGCCTTGCCGTATTCCTTTTGCCCAAAGTATATGTTGCCGCGATAGAAATGGCTCATCGCAAAATTCGGATTCATTTTATCGGCTTGATCCAGTTCGTTCAAGGCTTCCTCATTCTTTTCTTGCTTGGCTAGGATCATCGCCTTTGTGGCATGCAGGTGGACGTTGTTCTCGATCGCCTCGCCCAATTTCAGCTTATCCAGGGCTAACGGCAAATGGCCGGAGCAATCGGCGGCAAGCGCCCAATCGGCGTACAAACGGTAGTCGGGCTTTTCCAGTTTTTCAACTTGGGCGAAACCTTGCAAAGCTTCCTCGCACATACCGGCCATATATTCCGTGTAGGCGAGTTGAAAAACCGGGCGGCTCTTTTGCGGCGATTTGGCTGCGGTATCCTTCCAAAAAGCCAACTGGCTTGACCATACTTCATTGCGGGTGTAGCTCGCATAGGCGCACCCTAACGAGATTATCGCCAACAACGCGATTTTCACTTTCCGCGAAAACTGGGGAATGATCAGGAATTGAGCGATAACCAAGCAAAGGCCCACGGTGGGGAGGTACATGCGCCGTTCGACAAAAGTGTCCTTGATCGGGACAAACGACGAAGTTGGGCCTAGCAGAATCAAGAAAACAAAAAAGCCGTAAGAAGCCAATGGCAGACGCTTTCGGAAATGCCAAGCGGTGAATGTCAACCCCAGTAAACCAACCAAGGCGATGAGTGAACCGTGGTCCAGCAACGAATGAGAGATGGCTTGATCATGATCGGCATTCTGGCCGATTGGAACAAGGAAAAGTCTGATGTATCCAAAGATGGTTCTGAACTGAGTCAGTAAATATTCTTTCCAAGTTAGACCAATCATGCCGAATCCGGCGGAATTGGCGGAGCGCAGAAGCCGGAAGGTTGCAATCGCCCCAATGATCCCCGCAATCAGGATGGGCACATAAACGCGCCAGTTTTGACGCACGCCGCGGGATGAAAAACCGGGATTGAAAAAATAATCGGAAAACCCCATCAGGAACAGCAGGCTCACGGCGTGTTCCTTAACGCAAAGCGCCAAGCTGAAGCAAAGCAAAACCGCCAGGGACCTATTCCAACCAATTGCTTCTTTTCCCCGGTATAAAAAAAGAACAAGCGCCGCCAGCGTCAGCATACCGCTTAAGGATTCCGACCTTCCAGCCACGTATGCCACCGATTCCGTTTGGAGTGGATGGAATAGGAAGACCAGCATCACGAAAGTACCGGCAAACAGGCTCTCTGCCTGGCTCACAATTTCTAATGTAACCTTCCGCACCCACAGCCACACAAGGATCCCGGCAATGGCATGGATGAGAACGTTTGTGAGTTTAAAGGCATATGGATCTAATCCGGATAATTGAGTATTGGCCCAATAGCTAACCATCAGAACTGGCCTCACGCCGTTTACCCAATTCGTTAAGGGTTGCGCGGCGCCATTGGGCGCAAGCATGGGAAGGTACGAGTCGTCGAATAAGAAGGGCCCATTCAAAGAAGGTTGGTAGACGGCGAATAACAATACAGCCGCCAGAAATGCAAAGCCGCTGAACCTATATACGCCCCAAGGGA
>JAYVXT010000558.1:0-4716 GCA_043785065.1 Bryobacterales bacterium
ACGTCATCCAGAGCCTTCCTCATATGGCCTATCCATGCGTCCCGCTCCATCTGGCCGATCTTATAGCGAAGATGCGATTCCCGCAGACTCAACCACCACCGGCGTTGAGCGTCTTTCGATGAGCCGCCCAAGAACTGAGACAGGAAGGCGGCAAACTCCTCGATGGCGCATTTGTGAGTTTTTCCTGGGAACAGTGGGCTTAAGATCGGATCGTTGGTTACGCGGGCATAGAGCGCGGTGGAAAGTTCACGGCATTTTGCCACGCCGCCAATCTCCTTGAATAGATCAATTGGTGGGGTGACGTTGGACTCTATCAGCGAATGAGGTTTTCTGGCCATAAGATATTTTTCCGCAGAATGTGATGGCCGGTTCGTGGGGTAGTAGTTCCTTAAGCCAAACACCTCTATAATCTTAAATCTTAATTGGGCGAATTTCAAAATGGCTGGCGCGGTAAGCAATTATAACTATTCGGCTCATCTTTGCATTTTTTACCAGCTTTGCGGCAAGATTTACGTACTAAGGTAAATACTAAGTCCTGTATTATGTGAAGCATAGATGCATTTCTGTTGGCCACAGACATGCAGAGATAATCACCGAGGCGAGTTTATGAGAACCTTTCATTTCAAAGACAAATTGGCGTTGGCCGGCATTTTTGGGTTAGCGCTGCTGACAAGTTGCGCACGGGATCAGCCCACAACTGTCGCTTCCGCAAAGGATTCCGCCGCACTACCGGTTCGAGTGAACGAGGCCGCACCAAGAAATAGCTTGGTTGCGGGAGCCGCTGCGTCTTCGAGCTTGGCATCCCCAAGAGTGGTGACCTTACCGCAAGGTTCCACGGTGCGCGTGCGAACGCAGACTACCATCAGCACCCACGAGGCAAGGAACGGCGAGACAATTCAAGCCAATCTGGATGCCCCATTAATTGCCAACGGCGTTGTTCTGGCGCCGCGAGGGGCCGATGTAACTTTGGCCGTGACAGATTCCGATCCTGGCGGTCGAGTGAAGGGCCGGGCGCGCATCGGATTGCGATTAGTATCTTTGCCGGTAGTGGGCGAAAGGCGATCGGTAGTTTCTAACACTTACTGGCATGAGGCTCCCGGCACTAAGAAGAAGGACGTGGCGAAGATTGGAATTATGAGCGGAATCGGCGCGGCGATCGGAGCCATTGCTGGTGGCGGTAAAGGCGCTGCCATTGGAGCCGGAGCGGGCGGTGGTGCGGGAACGGCGGTGGTTCTGTCTACCCATGGCGACGCGGCGGTTATTCCCGCGGAGTCTATAATTCAGTTCCGGTTAGATCAGCCAATAACAGCTAAGTTAAAATAATAAGCGTTGGGGTCAGAACCGCGGATCCGATTGCGGACCGGCGCAGACATCATGCTTGGCAAATAAATCTGGCCCCGCAGGGCGGCGGTGTTCTAGTTAAAATGACGCCTGATTCAGTCAGCTTACAAGAAAACTTGAAACGCGAGCGTCGGCCCACTTGCGCCTACGCATCAGAGGCCGACGCCCGCGTCTAAACCGGCAAGTTTCTAGAAGCGCACTTTCAGCCCAAACTGAATTAAGCGCTGGTCAATGGCGGATGTCCATGCTAGGCTCGCGGGGGTTGTAATTGCTCCAGCCGCATCCACCGTTGTCGTGGTATTCAACCCAGTAACATTCGTATGGTTGAGCAGGTTAGTCGATTCCGCAAAGAACTCCGGCTTGATCCGCTCGCCTATGGGAAAGATTCGCGAATAGCGCATGTTGAATTGAACCGTGGGCGGCGCCCCAATCGTGTTGCGCCCAACATACAAAGGCCGCTGATAGGCGGAACTGGTCGCCGTGTCGCCATTCAAATTGCGGCTGCTGCCCAAGTTGAACAACTCGCCGCTTTGCGCTACAAGCGTGAACCCGATCTGGTTTTGATTCAGCAGATAAGCAAGCGCCTTGGAGTTCACGTTCGCGTGCGGCGCCCATACGCCGTTGGTATTGAACACGTGCCGCCGGTCGGTCAGGGCATTGCCCCGGTCGCGACGGCGATTGGTGGGATCGGAAAGCAGGAATGCGCCGCTATCGATGTTATTCTGCTCCGGTGCATCGTCAATAGCGTGCGACCAGGTGTAGGAGGCAAACGTTTCAAAGCCGCGCGCCCAGCGTTTCGTTAACGTAAGGTTCAAGCCATTGTAAAGCGATTGGCCCACCGATTCGCCCGACAAGATATTCGCGAAACCGGGATAGGTCCTCGCCGATCCGAAGATTGGCCGTCCATCGGCCAACTTTACGCCGCTGGGTACCAGATTGATGTTGCGGAAGATCGGAATCTTGTTGCCGCGCGTGAATAAATAAGTGGCGGCCAAACCCAGGTTCGGAGCCAGTTCACGGCTGATGCTGATGTTTGCGTTGGCCGAATAAAGCGACCTGAAGTCGGGCGAAACTGTCGTGATATCCTGCGGGGGCAGGTTAAACCCGGTCGGAATGCCAGTGAAGACATTCGGAAAACTTGGGGCGAAAGCCGTCGAAGGATTCGCCGAAACACTGAAGAAAATGGGCGAGCCGTTGTTCAAGATCGACTTGCGATACATGTCGGTCTGGAATGGATCGACGAAGATACCGCCGCTCGCTCGCAACACGGTCTTGCCTTTTGCGATCGCTACGCCAAGCCGCGGTGCAAAGTTGTTCTTATCCGTGCTGAAGCTCTTAGAATATTGAAACGGCGATGCGCTATTGGCGGACGGGGGACGATACACGTCATACCGCAACCCATAGGTGATCGTAATGTTCGCTCGCGGCTTCCAACTATCCTGCCCGTAGAAACTGTTGAACTGGGAATTATAGCTGATGCTTGGTTCGCCCACTGTCTGCGCGAACGTTGTGAATCCCTTGGGAGCCGCGCCGGATTTAGCCGCCAAATACGTCGCAACGCTGGGAAAGGTGTATAGGGCGCTGGTGGCTTGCACCTGCGTATCGCGAATGGCGCGCATGTTCCAGCCGAATTTCAACCCGTGTGGCCCTTTGTTGATGCTCAGATTTTCGCTAACTTCCGGCGTCATTTCCTGATACACAAAGCCGACGTCCAGCGAATTGCCGAAGTTGGCGACGCCCGGAATCGTAATCGCCGGGCCCGTGCCTGTAGCCTCAAAACGATCCTGGCGTTGGCTGCGATTCGGAATCTGAACCCGGAGTTCATTCAATATGGAAGGGGAAAGCGTCGAAATCAATTGCACCGAACCGCCGTGAGAACGGTCTACAAAGTTGTATGTCCGATCCACCAGGAACAAGCCGCCGATGTTCGATGAGTTATAGGGCGAGTTATTGCGATGCGCGTTGTAACGCACTGAAAGCCGGTTGGCTCCGTTGATCTGCCAATCGGCCTTGCCCATATATAAATACACGTTTTGGCGAAACGGAATCGCATCTCCAAAGTTTGCAGGAAGGCCCAGAGCAGCGATATTCGCGGCCGAGGCAGTTACTGGCGCCGGTAAGTCGCGCGTAACATGCTCAAAGGCTCCGAAGTAGAAAAGCTTGTCCTTAATAATCCGGCCGCCGATGTTACCGAAAATGGAGTTAACGTTTACCTCAGGCGTAGGACGGTCGAAAGCAAGCAGTGCTGGACGCGCCGAAAAAGGCGTGCGGCGGAAAATGTATCCAGCCTCGCCGTGTAAGACGTTCGAGCCTGACTTAGTAATGCTGTTGTACACCGTGCCCACCGTGTTGCCATATTCAGGCGCGAAGCCGTTGGACACCTGCCGCACTTCCTCCACCCACGTATTTGAGATTGGCATCAAACGGATGCCTGAGCGATCGCTCTCCGTATTGTTAGAGCCGTCCAATTGATAATTGATGCGGCCCGTGAAGCCATTGGCATTTACCTTGCGCGGCACGCCAAACTCCGTATTCTCGCGGCCGGAAACGTTGGGTTGCTGCAGGATGAAGTTGAACGGGTTGCGCGAAAGCAACGGCAAATTGTCCAGCGCGTTGGAAGAAAGCGTGGAGCCCTGATCAATTTGGCTGGGGTCGATTACTGGAGGCGCCGAGTTCACCACAATCTCTGTCGTCACGCCCGAAAGTTGCAAGGTGATGTCGATGGTTGCCGTTAGCCCGGCGCTTAGCAGAATACCGGTGCGTTTTACTTGCGCGAAGCCCGGCGCCTCCACATTTACCTGGTAGTTTCCTAACGGCAACAGGGGAAAACGGTAGAGACCGGTGGCTGTTGTTTCCGTGGTTTGTTCGAATGCTGTACCGATGTTTAATGCTTTGACCTTGGCTCCCGCGACAGGGCTGCCGGAGGGGTCGGTTATAGTGCCTGTAAGGAATCCGTTGATGGCTGAGGCTTGCCCAAATAGCATTGGAGCAGGCGCCAGCAAAACTAAGAACAAAGCAAAGCGAGTCATATTACTATTATCACGGTTTGCGTAAATATTCTTCCGTAAATACGCAAACACCGAAAAACCCGCCCTCGAGGATTCCTTAAGCCCTCCTGGCGGAAGTGTTTCGCCCATTACCTCTTCCGCGCCCGCAAACCCCCAGCGCAAGAAGCCCAAAGCCAACCAAGCCAAAAGCACCAGGCTCAGGAATGGGGTCGTTGAATGTGTAGGTAACAATCAGCTGCCCCGCGGAATTAGTTTGAAGCCCCGGTTCGAGTCCAATTGGACCCGAAAGTCTGGGTCCAATGGCAAGTCCATCCGGGCCGAAATCATCCCCGAAAGCGGAGATTGTGACAAAAACCCTGCCCCAGAT
>JAYVXT010000559.1:0-14589 GCA_043785065.1 Bryobacterales bacterium
AGAAAGATACAGCTTCTGGAGGAAGTACTCCTTCGACCCGTCCGCCGGCAAAGTCGTGATCACGCCCGTCGCCGTCGGAATCTCCTCGTCCTTTGGAAAGAACTGAGACCGGCAAGTAATCACAACCGCGCGAAACCTCTTGGACAGCTCAATCAATTCGACCAAGCGCTTGCGATGGTTGGCAATCGCCTGCTGATCCTCAACTAAGGCGTCAAGGAACAGGATCGTCTTTTTGCGATCAGCCTCTGGAACCGCCTTGATCATTTCGTTGGCGTCCGGTTGATTCAGAGGAACAAGCTTCAGTTCTATTCCCGGAAGCCGCCACCCCCAACGCCGCCGGTGCCTCGCGTAGTAATTCAGCAGGAACGCCGTTTTCCCCATCCCCGAATCCGCCAGGATGATCAAGAAACGAGTCGTGCCAGGGCTGCGCAACAGGCGATCCGTGGAGGCGAACAAAGGCGTGCGGGTCAATACAATGCTCCGAAAATCTTCCAACCCGGAGGGATCCACGCTTTGGCAGTCCGGCTCAATGTAGTATCGGGTATACTGCCTCGCGTCGTCCGCACTATAGGCGTCTGGCAGATCCAGGAGTGATCGGCGGTCCAGCCACTGACGGAACATCGGCGGCAGTTTCCAAACAGCAGCAACGATAGCTACCATTGAGGCACCAATTTTGGTAATTTTTTCTCAATCCATTGTTGCGAAATTCACAAAACCAATCATACAGCTTTCACAACCCATTTCCCGACCAATCCCCTCAACCACCTCAATAACTTACCGCCTCCTTAACTATCACTCCCTTGCACCCCCATGCCAAACTTAATGCGTAAGGGCGGCTCATTCTCAACGGAATAGCCGCCCTAACTATTTCGAAAGAACCAGGAGCAAATTCCATGTCAACCGTCGCGCAAAGCGAAGCCAATATCGCCAATTCCCAACTCTCAACAGGCCCCCGCACTCTCGAAGGCAAAGCCCGTTCCGTCACAAACTCCACCAAATTAGGCCTGTACGCCAAGCAAGCCCTCCTGCTCACCGACGAAGACCACCAGGCCTTCGAAGCCCTCACCGCCACCTACCAATACGAGCTCAACCCCAACACGCCCGTCGAGCAGACCATCTTCGCCCAACTCCTAATCGCTGCCTGGAACATGGAAAGAGCCAACCGTCTGGAAGCCGCCCTAGCCGCCGCCGAGGGGCTCGACCCGCTGCTTTCAGAAAACAAAGCCTACCACCGCATCACACGCGCCCGCACCCAGGCCGAACGAACTTTCCACAAATCCCACCGCGCAAAACAAACCCAAATTCTCCAACAGCGAATATAAACCCAACGTCCGCCCGGAACCCAAAGTAAATTGCTATTTGCAGAACAAACCCAATCCGGAAGGAACCCCATTAACCATGGAATCATAAATTAGATTTTTCTTATCCGCGTGCATCCGCGTGAATCGGCGGCAAATAATCTTAGGCCCGGAACACGGACTCAGTCTCTACCTCCAATGAAACCCAAACCCATAATCCCAAAGACTATTACAACCCCGCTCCCCAGACGATAAGATGAATCGAGAAGGTCTATTCGAAGAATGAGCACTGAACGCGAACGGCTGGTGGAAGCAGCTTCAAAGAGCAAGCATTGGCGGCGCTGGGGCGGCTACGTCTCAGAACGTAGCTGGGGAACCGTCCGTGAAGATTATTCCGCCAACGGAACCGCCTGGGATTATTTCCCCTTCGATCAAGCCGGTCATCGCGCCTACCGTTGGACCGAGGACGGATTGCTGGGTCTTTGCGACAACCACCAGCGCCTCTGCTTTGGCCTTTCTCTCTGGAACGAAAAAGATCCCATTTTGAAGGAACGCCTCTTCGGCCTCGCCGGCCCGGAAGGCAACCACTCCGAAGACGTCAAGGAACTCTATTACTACCTGGATTCCACGCCAACGCACTCGTACATGAAGGCCTTGTACAAGTACCCGCAACGCGCCTTCCCCTACGAAGAATTACGCGAGGAAAATAAACGCCGCACGCGCCTTGATCGCGAGTTCGAGTTGATCGAAACCGCCGCTTTCCAGGACGACCGTTACTTCGACGTGTTCATCGAGTACGCCAAAGCTGACGTCGACGATATCGTCGTGCGCTACACCATCATCAACCGGGGGCCCGAAAAAGCTCCGCTGGTAGTTCTGCCCACCGCTTGGTTCCGCAATACCTGGAGTTGGGGCCGCCTCCAAGACAAGCCTCCGGTCATGCGCCGCATGGGCGACAATTGGCTGCTGGCCGATGAGCACTCCCTTGGCCCCATGAAAATCTGGTTTGAGGGCTCAAACCGGCTGCTGTTTACGGAAAACAATTCAAACACCGAAAAGCTATGGGGCTTCCGTTCCAGCCACGGCTATTATAAGGATTCCTTTGAACAATACCTTCTCCACTCCCGCTTCGATGCGGTAAACTCCGGCGGATTTGGCACCAAGGCCTGCGCCTACTATGCGCTCGAACTTGAACCCGGCGAACAACGGGTCATCCATTGCCGCATCTGCCCCGACGGAACACCTGACGTGGACATTGACGCCGTCTTCAAGTCACGCATTCGGGAAGCAGACGAGTTCTATGCCAGCTTCCTACCTCCCAACCTATCGGAAGACGCCGCTCGCGTGGAACGGCAAGCCTTCGCCGGCCTGCTCTGGTCCAAGCAGTTTTACCATTACATTGTCGAGGATTGGTTGAACGGCGACCCATCCTCCCCGCCTCCGGACGAAGGCCGCAAGAAAGGGCGCAACTCAAGTTGGGTGCACCTCTATGACGACGACGTCATTTCCATGCCCGATAAGTGGGAGTATCCCTGGTATGCCGCGTGGGATTTGGCGTTTCACATGATCCCCATGGCCTTGGTTGATCCCGACTTTGCCAAAAGCCAACTGTACTTGTTCCTGCGCGAATGGTACATGCATCCCAATGGACAAATTCCGGCCTACGAATGGGCTTTTGGCGACGTAAACCCGCCGGTGCATGCCTGGGCTTGTTGGCGCGTCTACCAGATCGACCGGAAGATTACCGGCAAACCCGATGTGGAGTTCCTCGAAAAGGTATTTCACAAACTAATGTTGAATTTCACTTGGTGGGTCAACCGCAAGGATTCGGGAGAGAACAATATCTTCGAAGGCGGCTTCCTAGGGCTCGACAACATCGGCGTGTTCGACCGCAGCAAGCCGCTGCCCACCGGTGGCTACATTGAGCAGTCCGACGGAACCAGTTGGATGGCCATGTACTCCCTCAACCTGCTTAAAATCGCCCTCGAATTGGCATCGATGAAACCGGTCTACGAAGACATGGCCAGCAAGTTCTTTGAGCATTTCCTATACATCGCAACCGCCGTTCACGGCAATGGGGAAGATTCCTTGTGGGATCCGGTCGAGGGTTTCTACTATGATCGCGTGCGCATGCCCGATGGAAGTTCGTTCAGCATGAAGGTCCGGTCCATGGTGGGGCTCATCCCGCTTTTCGCCGTCGACACCCTCGAACCCGCCTTGATCGATTCATTACCGGGCTTCCGGCGCCGCATGGAATGGTTCGTCAAGAACCGGCCCGATCTGTGCCGCAACCTTGCTTCCATGACCCGCCAAGGGCAAGAAGAACGCCGTCTGCTTTCCATCGTTGGACCAGAACGTCTGCGGCGAATCTTGGCGCGCATGCTGGACGAAACGGAGTTCTTGTCGCCCCATGGCATACGTTCCGTTTCCCGCATTCACAAGGATTTCCCATACAAGCTGGATGTTAATGGGGAGGAGTATTCGGTGGATTACGAACCAGCCGAATCAAAGACTGGGCTATTCGGCGGTAACTCCAATTGGCGCGGCCCCATCTGGTTCCCCGTGAACTACCTGTTAATCGAATCGCTTCAGCGCTTCCATCATTACCTAGGCAACGATTTCAAAGTGGAGTACCCCACGCACAGCGGTCAATTCCGCACCCTCAGCGACATCACGCTGGATCTTTCCCGCCGTCTGTCCGGCCTTTTCCTCCGCAATCCCGAAGGTCGCCGGCCTATGAACGGGACAAATGAAAAGTTGCAGCACGATCCCAATTTCGCCGATCACTTGCTATTCCACGAGTATTTCAACGGCGATACGGGCGAAGGACTAGGCGCGAGCCATCAAACGGGTTGGACCGCGCTGGTAGCCAAGTTAATCCAACAAAGCGGAGTTTAAAATCAATTTGCGTGAACCCCAAACCGCTAAATCCGGTGGAAGCCCTTTAGAATATCCCGCGTCGCATAGCGTAATGCAATCGGTCGTCCGTGCGGACAAGCCATCGGGTACTCGCATTTGCCAAGCTCAGTCAGCAGCCACTCCATCTTCTTATGCTCTAGCCGCATGTTGATCTTGATTGCCGCCCGGCACGCTACCGACGCCGCAATGTTTCGCCGCAAGTCTCCTACCGAAAGTTTACGGACCTCGGCATCGGGGATTTCTAATATCTCCAGCAAGCTGCGCTCAATGCCTTCTTGATCCAAGCCCGCCGGCGCTTCCTTCACTGCAAGCGTCCGCTGTCCGAAAGGCTCAATGGAAAATCCGCTGGTCTCCAAATCAGCCGCAATGCGCGCATACTCAATCTGCTGTTCTGCGCTCAACTCCAAGATCATCGGGATCAGCAACTGCTGACGCATCACCGCGCCCGCGGCCTGCTCCGCCAAAACTTTCTCAAACAAGATGCGTTCGTGCGCCACGTGCTGGTCGATGATCCATAACCCATCGCGGCCCGCTGCAATAATGAAGCTCTCGTGAATCTGCCCAATCGGCCGTAGCTCGCCGATGTCCATCGTCATGCCCGGATCGGCCAGCCACCACTTAGGAAATCCGCTGTGCGGATCCTTGATCTTCAATTTCGATTGCGGCGACACCGGCCCTTCAATTTGCTGATAGCCGGTGAAATCAAATCGCGCCGCCGGACCTTGTTGCGGCCGTAACGTATAAAGTGGCAACTCCGCATCGCCCAACGGCTCGGCCGGAGCGGGCATCACCGTTCGCGGCTCATCCATCTGTACCGGATACTGTTGGTTCTCAATCGCCTGTGTGAACTCCGAAAAGGCCAAGCCCGCGCCGGTCTGCGGACGATTCACCATGGGCAGAGTCGAAGCCGGCCGGGTGTCCATCAACAATCCACGAATCACGTCGCGAACAAAATCATGCACCAACGTGCCATGCCGGAAGCGCACTTCCGTCTTCGATGGATGCACATTCACGTCCACTTCCCTTGCATCGCAATCCAAGAACAGCAGAGCAAACGGATAAGCCGCGGGAGGCATCAGGTTATGATACGCGGCGGAAATGGCGTGCAAAATTAACTTGTCTCGAATCAGCCGGCCATTCACGAATAAGAAGATGGAGTTTCGGTTCAGCTTCTGCACCTGCGGCCTCGACACGAACCCGCGCAGCATGTACATGCGTAAATCTTCCTCCGGCTCCTCCATCGGCTGCTGCCCATGCGGCGCGTAAGGCGGCGGCATGCGCAACTCTTTTTCCTGGCTGCCGATGTCAATCAAATCCTCAAGAACTTGGCTTCCGAAAACTTGGAACACGCGTTCCCGCAGTGTTTCGACAGGTGTTACATTCAGCAGATCGCGCCCATCGTGCGTCAGCTCAAAAGTCTTGTCCGGATGCGCCAAACTATAGTGCGTCAGCAACTGCGCGATGTGGGCCGTCTCAGTCTGATCGGAGCGCAGAAACTTCTTGCGCGCCGGCACGTTGTAAAAAAGATCTCGAACGGTGATCATCGTGCCCGCCGCCAGCGCCGCCTCGTCGCAGCCAATCATTTTGCCGCCCGCAATCTCCACGCGAGTCCCCGTGGTCTCCTCAAGCGAACGCGTCTCCAGCGTCAAGCGTGACACACTGGCAATGGAAGGAAGCGCTTCGCCCCGAAAGCCAAGCGTTGCGATCGAATTAAGGTCCTTGACGTTGGTCAGCTTGCTTGTGGCGTGCCGTTCAAATGCCAACATCGCGTCGTCGCGCAACATGCCGCAACCGTCGTCGATGATGCGAATCAACCGCCGTCCGCCAGTTTCGGCTTCCACGCGAATGCGCGTCGATCCGGCGTCTAACGAATTTTCAAGCAATTCCTTAACAACCGAGGCGGGGCGTTCAACAACTTCGCCGGCCGCGATCTGGTTGGCGACGGCGTCGGGAAGAACGCGAATGCGGCCCATTAACCGCTATTGTACCCGGATTCCGCGGCTGTCCAGCAGTTCGCCCGTGGATCGCAGTAAGTTGAGCAAATTGCGGCGGTATTGCACGGACTGATTCACCAGCTGCGATTCGGCGTTTACCAACTTTCCTTGCGCATCCAAAACGAAGAAGATTTGCTGCACTCCCAGGTCATATTTCTTTTGTTCGGCATCCAACTGCTTGCGCGCCAAATCACGATTCACGATCGCCAGTTTCACGCTCGCCTTAGAAGACTCTACCTGGCTCACCGCTTGAAGAACTTCCTGGCGAATCGTTTGCGACTGCGTGCGGGCAGTTAGCATGTCAATCTTCTTGCCGATCACAGTGTCCGCCACCCCGGCTTGTGCCGTGCGATCCCTCAAAGGCAACCGCAACTGCAGTCCAAAATTCCAAATAGGGAATCCGAAGCCGAACAACTGGCTGATAGAATCCCCGAATCCGCCGGGTGAAACCAGCACCCCCCGCGCAAATTGATTGCCGCCGCGACCAGTCGAAATATAGCCGCCACGCAAACTCAAATCAGGCCGTAATAAATTCTGCGCCTGGCGAATTTCCAAGTCGTCAACTGCAATGTCGTTCTGAATTTTCCTCAGGTCGGGCCGCGTACGCATCGCGGTTTCCACAAGCTTTTCGCGATCCATCTCCGCCTCATCGGTCGGTGGCAAAACGGATTCGGTCAACACAATGGGAAGGTTCCGCAGTTGCGAATTCAGGTCGACGCTGATCTGCCGGCGTAACGCATCTTCAGTCTGCTGCAACCGGAACCGGGATTGCGAAACTTGAATTTCCGCCGATGCATATTGCGCCTCGGGCTGATAAATATCAAGCGGGCTAATTGCGCCAAGCTCCAATTCGCGCTTCGAGCGCTTCAAAGCCTCCGAGGCCAATTCAAGCGCCTTTTCTTGAACCAGCAGAGTTTCGCGCGCCGCAATCACATCCCAATAAGCGTTTTCCGCCGTTACCAAAAGCCGTTGAATCGCCGCCTCGGAATTCAGTTGCCCTGATCGTAAATTTCCTCTGGCAATCGTGATCGGCAAACGATTTACATCCTTGCCCCTGTTGCGAAGCAGCGGCTGTATGATGCTGCTCGTGAACTGCGTCGTGTACGCCGGATTGTACAGCTGAAACGTATCGTTGGTGGAAAGTTTACTGGTGGTGAGGCCCGCCGAATATTGCAGTCCGCTATCCAAAGTATGGTTGAACGTGAATTGCGAAGGCTGTGACAACTGCGCCAGCGTGCTCGCTCCTTGCAGCGAATTGGTGGTCGGTGTCTTACTTCTTTGGTTGTTGAATGACCCAAAGAAATTCGGATCAAACGGAGCAAACGCCCTGGTGATGGCATTTTTCTGCGTCTCCACAACCAACCGCTGAATCTCTATGTCCGTGTTGTTACCCATCGCGAGATCCAGAAAATTTTTCAACGACAATTCCAGCTTGCCGCTCTGCACAAAATCCTCGATATGCGCCGGCGGACGCAGTTCCACCACATTCGATACGACCTCAAACCGTTTGCGGAAAAAAGCCTTGTGCGGGAATCGCGGGGTATCTAAAGGATCTTCGTTCCACTTCGATGGGTTCACCGGATCTCCGGTCTTTGATTCCACGGCCTTTTGAACGGTCGCAGGCTCCTGGGCCAACGCCAATGACAGCACGCTTGCGCTGAACAAACTAAACAGAATTCGCTTCATGTCTTTAGTAAAAATCCCTTGACCGTATTATTCGTAACGGATGGCTTCAATTGGGTCGAGTTTCGCGGCCTGTACCGCCGGATAGATTCCAAATGCGAGCCCAATTCCACAGGATACGCCGAAAGCCACAACAATCGACGATGTAGTAACAATAGTAGACCAGCCTGCGGCCCTGGCAATGATGTAAGACAACGTGAATCCAAACAGGATTCCGATCAGTCCGCCAAGCGTTGAAATCAATACCGCCTCGGTCAGAAACTGCCGCACAATGTCAGCTTGCTTGGCTCCGATGGCGCGGCGGATGCCAATTTCCCTGGTGCGCTCAAGCACCGTCGCCAGCATAATATTCATAATGCCAATGCCGCCCACCAGCAACGAAATGCCGGCGATGCAGATCATAACAACATTAAAAATGAACCCAGTGCGGCGGCGTTGTTCCAGCAGGCCAGCCGGCACGGTAACGGAAAAATCTCCGGAATCCTTGTGCGTCGCGGCCAACAGCGCTGTGACCACGCTGGCTGTTTGAATGGAATCGGTCTCCGGTTTCACGCGGATATACATGCCGTCAATCTCGTCTTTTAGATAGCTATTATTATCTTCAAAGCGGCGCATCACAGTATTGAGCGGAGCGATAATCAAGTTGTTGCGGTTGGCGACTTCCAAACCTTCCACGTCGCTGGTAGCCTGCTGCGCTAAAACTCCGATCACTTGCAGCCATTGATCGTTCACCTTGACGTGCTTGCCCACGGCGGGTTCATACCCTAACAAGCTAACTTTCGCGCTTTCGCCCAAAACGCAGATTGGGGAAGACCGTTCATCATCGTCATCGGTGAACCACCTGCCTTCAATAATCTTCAAGCTGTTAATCGCCAGATAATTCGACTGCACGCCAATTAATAGAGGCGGGTCGCCCGCCGTCTTCGGCAGCAGCTTTTGGGGCTTAAATCGCTTCCGCGGAGTCAAGGCTTCCAGGCCTTGCACGTTTTCCGAGATCGCGCGGAAATCACGATAGGTCATGCCGGGGGAGATCACTCTCCGGGCTTGCAATTCGTTGCGGTCCACCGCCTCTTTGGCCTCAATGATGATATTGTTCACACCCAACAAATCGATGTAGCTCATCATTTCCTTCTGCGCGCCTTCGGTAATGGAAAGCATCGCCACCACCGCGCCCACGCCGAAAATCATGCCGAGCATAGTCAATCCGCTGCGCAGCTTGTGCACTAAGAGGCTTGAGAGCCCCATCCAAATTTCAGGCAGAATACCGGAAAGTCCCGCAGGCATTATTGTTTCCCTCCTGGCAGCGAACTCATGGCTCCGCCTTTCTTTTCGTCGCCTTTCTTGCCCGGTTTGGCGGTCGGGTCGGCTAGGGCGATGATTTCATCCACCTTCAGTCCGCTGGCGATCACCATCGTCGATTCGCTGCGTTTAGAAAGTTTGATTTCCCGTACGTCAAATTTCCCGGTTGCCGGGTTTTGGACATAAACAATCATCTTATTGTCCAATTCAAAAACCGCTTGCGCCGGAACATGAATCGCATTGGGTATCTTGTCGATGATGATCTCCACGTCGGCCAGCAGACCGGGGCGAAGCAGCACATCTAAGTTGGAATCCTGATCTGGCGGAGGGGGCAGCTTGGCGTTGTCGATGTCCTGTTGCGTGAAGCGTCCGCTGCCACCCGCCGGAGCATCACCGCCGCGGTTTGTGCGTTTCTTTCCTTCTCCCGCACTTGCCTCGGTTCCTGGTTTGACTCCATCAACGGTTTTGCCGGCCGCTGGGGAATCCCCTTTTTTCTCGCCCGTCTTACGTCCTGTCTTAGTTGCGCCGCCGCCCTTGCGATCCCCAATATCACCGGGAGGAGTCATAAGACCTGATCCGCCAGGCATTGCTCCAGCATCGGCGCCCGGCATCGCGGCGCCGCCAGGCATCCCTGGCATGGCGCCGCCCGCAATTTGCGACAGTAAGGAAGCAACTGAAGGCGGCGGAGCCTTGCGGCGGTTGGCCTCTGCCTGCGCCAACACTTGGGCAATTGTTTCCGGCTTCGCACCTAACGCCGAAAGCAGATCCTTCATCTCCACGCTAAAAGTCACATCGAAGCGCTTCGCCGGATCGTTGCTAAAAACGCTGGCGCTAGCGGTGTTGCTCATTGTCTTGATCTTGCCCTTGAACCGCTTGTTGGCAATGGCGTCAAGCTCAATAAACACGTCTTGATTCTCGTTCAAATTCGCCCGGTCCAGTTCGCCGATACGGGCCATAACTTCCAGTTCGCTCAAATCCAATACATCGGCGATCGGCATGCCAGGTTGCACCTGGTCGCCTTCCCGAATATCCGGCACGTCGAAACCAAAACCCATGCGGCTGGAATTGTTTTGCTTCACTGCAACCAATCCGCTAATCGGCGAAAGAATTTTCACCTGATTCAGACGGCCTCTTTCCCTGTCAAGTTCCAGCACCGACTTCTTGCGGCGTTCTTTAAGCACGGCCAATTCCGCTTGAGCCTGTTCGCGACGCGATTTAATGTCACTTTCGAGCTGTTGCAGCCGCCGCTTGGATTCTTCAAGATTCAACTCATTGCGCTTGCGATCAATCTCCGACAGCAACTCATTGCGCTTCACTTCCAGTTCCGCGCGCCTGACGCTATAGCGGGCGCTCAACAATTCAACTTGATCCTGGTTGCTGCGGATGGCCAAGTCCGCTTCCGCTTTCTTGAATTGTTCGTCAATCTGATCAATTTCCAGTTGCTTTTCTTCCAACCGGCTCTGCACCTCGGCATCGTCGAATTCCATGATCAAATTCTTCTCATGGGCCAGCGATCCCATCTCGGCCAGCTTGGTAACCTGCACTGTTCCAAAAAGGTTCGGAGCGGTAAGAGTAATCGAACGAACCGCGCGCAATTCTCCGCGAGCATAGCTTCGAACCACCACATCGCCCTGCCGCACCTTTGCCGTCGGCACAGTCGACTGCCGTTGCGGCATCTGCTTGAAATAGCCATAGCCCCACCAAGCGGCGCTTAGCATTAGGCCTAAAAATACCAGTCGAAAAATAATCTTCTTCATGTCAACCGTTCACTATAATTTGCGGGCGCGTTTGGCTGCTTCCGCGGGATCTTCCATTGCTATGGTCTCGCCGGCTTTCAAGCCTTTCAAGACCACCATTTCAGCATCATTGCGTTTCCCTACCATGATGGGGCGCGTCTCAAATCCTTCGCCTTTTTGCACGTATACCGAGGGTTTGCCTTTCACCATGAAGCTGGCGCGGATGGGTATCAAAACCATCTTGTCTTCCTTCTCCAAAATGATTTCCGCCGAGGCGCTCATTCCAGGACGAAGCCTCGCGTCGGCTTGCTTCATCGTGGCGTAGGCCGGAAAGGTTTTATCGGTCAGCCCCATGCCGCGGAAAGATACCGAGGCGATCGGGCTAATCCAATTCAACTCCGCTTCAAATTCCTTTTCAGGAATCGCGTCCACACGCACCATCAGCTTTTGGCCGATCTGCACTTTTCCGCGATCCACTTCGTCGAGTTTCAACTCCACACGCATGGAGCTCAGGTCGGGTATTTCGGCGATGGCCGCTCCTGTCCAAGCTCGGTCCCCTTCTTTAAAAGGCGGCGGTGACGATCCGAATGCTCCACCCGTGCGGGTGTTCGGCAAAATGTTCACAATGCCGTCGCTTGGAGCGTAAATTTTCATCTTTCCCAAGTAACTCTTGGCGCGATCCACATCGCGAACCGTTTTATCCTTCTTCTGAAGCAAGCGCTCCACATCCGCTTCCTGGGCGGTCTTGTGAGAGTTAATGGCGACATTCATTTTCTTCAAATCGCCTTCGGCCGTGGTGACATCAATGCGATTTTTCTTACCTTCAATGTCGGATAGGATTTCTGCTTTGCTTGCTTCCAGCTTCGCCCGGTCGACGTTATAATCGGCGGTCATCTTGTTCATGCCGTCCATTTCGGTGGTGATGCGATGAGAAGCTTTCAACTGCACCATTTCGCTGTCCACCGTTCTGACGCTGGTGGCGCGATCCAAATAATACTGTTCTTGGGCCGCCGCATCAAACTCCACAATCACTTCGCCCTTGTGGACTGGCTTGCCGGTTTCGGCTAACTTGACAATGCGCGGGTCGGGAATTTGCGGAGTTGAGAGGAGTACGGAGTGAACACTGCGAACCTCGCCTCGCGATTTCACGCTGATCACAAAATCGGCCTGCCGCACTTTGGCCACGGCCACTTCAACCTTAGTCGCGCCGGCATACTTATAGGCCGAATACGCACCACCGGCGAGCAGCGCGCCAAACAGTAATGAACCCAGTAAACGTTTTCTTTTGGAGGCGCTGGTTTGACCCAGGCGCCCCTGCCTTAAATCCTTGGACATAATTTCCTTGTGTAGCCGGCATACCGGCGCCGTTTCCGCCTCGGTAAACCCGCCTATGTTGCTTTTGCTTTGTCGGGAGGCCGATCAGCCGCGACAATTTCGCCAGGTTTCAGGCCCGACCTTATGGCGGCATGCGTGTTGCCGCGCAGTCCCACTTGCACTTCGCGCCTAACCCATTGCTCTCCCGACTTCACGAAAACAAAAGCCTTCATCATCCCGCTATCCCTGCCCGAACCCGAGGATTCGTCCTTGACGCTCACTCCATCAAAAATGGTCTCCATCGGTACAACGGCCGGCGCTTCTTCTTCGGAAATCCGCACATCGGCGCTGACGCTTAAATCGGGAATCACCTTGCTGTCCATTTTCTCAAGACGCAGGCGCACCGGCACGTCCCGTTTATAGGCATAGCGCGCGAGCCCTTGTTTGGCGATAGCTCCCACCATTACCAACCGCGCCGGCAATTCAAGGCCGGGGTAGGCGTCAAAACGCACCGTGGCGCGCATCCCAATGCGGAGTGAATCCACATCGGCCTGGTTCACACTCGCGTTGATCACCATCGAAGTGGGATCCACAACCTGCATGAACATCTGGCCTGGATAGACTTGATCGCCCTGTTGATAATAACCAAATTCCGAGCCGCGGAATGTAGTTTGCACCACCACCACGCCGGGCATGGGAGCTTTGGCGATCATCTTGTCGGCATTCGCTTCGGCGCGCTTCAATTCAATTTTGGCTTGCTCCAAATCAATTTCCGACGACTTGGTTTGTGCTTGGTCGGAAATAGTAAGGTATTGCTCTTCAGAGACCATTTCCTTGTATCTGGCCCGTGCTTCCTCAAGCGCCAACCTCAGCCGTTCGCTCTCAATCTGGCTAAGAACCGGAATCGTCTTCATGTCCAATTCCGCCTTATCCAAGGTGTTCTTAGCAGTCAAAACCAGCTGATCGTGAGACTGACGGACGATTTTCTGATTGGATTGCAGTTTCTTGAACGTCATCTCCGCCTGCACGACGCTGGCGCGGTAATCGTCCAACCGGTTCATCATGTATTGGCGATCAAATTCCGCTACTTTATCGCCCTTTTTGACGGGAGATCCTGAGCTGACTACGTCCTGTATTAAAAGTGAAAAGTCGCCACCTGTACGACCTCCACCGCCTCCACCACCGCCTCCTCCTCCTCCCGAACCGGTAAGTTGGCTGGCGGTTGACCCTATATTGTCGTCCACCACCGCAGTATTATTCCTGCTGGAGGACTTTCCAGAGGAAGGAGATCTTGGCGCCGATGAAATTCGCGATGAAGAACCGCGGCTGGCTGAGGACCCTCCGCCGCTGGCTTCACTGGTGGAAGCTATTGATCCAAGAGGCCCCGTCGCAACCGATGAAGTGCGTCCATCGGCATTGCTCGAAACCGTAGCGGATTGCACCGAACCAATCCCAGCACCTGCCGCACCCAAGCTGCTACCGGCCCCGCTACGCGAGCCTCTTAAAGAAGGCGCAATTAGCGATACATATCTCTCAGCGGCCGTGTTACCCGTCAAGCGCAAGGTTTTTTCGACTTTTCCAACCGTTACAGGAGCAGTGCGCAGTAGCACTGCCTCGTTCTTGCTCTTATGTGACTGGCGCGAATAGGTGTAAAGTCCCAACGCCGCCAAGGCTATTACCAATAAAGCCCACACCCATTTGCGGCCCTTGCCTTCCCTGTGCCCGGCGACAGGTGTTGGTCCGGTAGCCTTTGGGGCTGATGGAGTTGGCGAAGGTGCATGAAGGCTGCTCATTATAATGTTGCCGCTTTTCTTCCGGACGGGCGCAGTAGCGCCAGTTGAACAGAATCGCTACTAGGCTAGACGTTATTTTATACGAAAAAGTTATTCAGAACCTAACAGCGCGATATTTAAACCTGAAAACGGCGGTTGAGTTGACATGAAAAGACCCAGACTGCTTGAGGCAAAGCACCATTTGGGTGGCACAACCACGCGGAATCCCCCGATGGCAATCGGGGGATTCCGCGATACTCGTCATTCGCTAATTTGACGTTTAACCTAATTTAACCCTAGAAGCGGCAGTTTACTGACTATTCGAGGCCAAAACGGTTGATATAATTGATTCTTTTCAACTGCTCCGCGCCTCACCCCTTGGGTGCCAAGTGTATTCCTTGCAAAGGCTTGTGGCGAAAGAAGTTCTTCGGCGTTGCGGTTGTCCAACTGCCGAGGTTTAACCAAGGCTCGTGGCAGATCCCCTGTCATCGGGGCAGTGAACTGCCGTTTCCAGGTTAAAATATTAGGGGACAAAGACTAGCCGGTCATTCCGCTGCGCGAAACGCTAATACCG
>JAYVXT010000560.1:0-4696 GCA_043785065.1 Bryobacterales bacterium
GGATTCGAGCCCTTGCCCCTAAGCTGGAAACACGCGCGGGCAATTCACGCGTTGCCGCATCATCACCGCGACCCCTTCGATCGCATGCTCGTCGCGCAGGCAATCAGCGAGCCGTTGCGGTTGATGACGCACGATGCTCAGCTGGCGAAGTACAGTGATGTGGTGGTTTGCGTTTAGGGAACATGTGCATGTCCGACTTGCTTGCTAATTCGCCTGCGATGAATTGCCCTTGTAGGGAACTTTCACTATGAAGCATCTGGTAGTTGTGATCGATTGGTACGGGCCATACTCCTTGGAGAAGGCGATTCTTGCTGTAAACTCTGGGGACTATGAAATGGGGCTGTACATGTGCCTTGGAAAGCTCAAGGGAAAACATGGCCCCTCGAAAATCCAGTACGTCGGCATCGCTGGTAAAGACCTCAAAAGCCGTCTCAACGACAACCATGCAAAACTCCAGCTCGTAACTCGCGATCGGAAGATCTGGCTTGGAGAAGTGGGATCACTTGGCGTCCCTGGCAAGAAGAAAAAGAAAACGAATCCTGCCTTGGACTTCTCGGAATGGGCGTTTACTTATTTCGTCAAACCGGCGCTCAATCAGAAGAAGAAAATAACTCCGCCCGCCAAGCCAGTTACTGTACTTTGTAGATGGTGGAAAACCACCGGCTACGATAAGGCATGGACCAAGCGGCCGCACCCAGACTGGCCTGATCTAATTGATTATTTGGGTCCTGGGTACAAGGCCAAGCTTGTGTGGTTCAAATCACCAAAGAGAATCTTCGTGGAGTAATAGCTCTGTTACGATTGGACGCAAATTCCGGTTGCTTGTGGGGGAAGGTTAAATGAACGAATCCGAGTCATTCACGCTGTCCGCAGGGGGGATGGGCTTGCGGGACGCTCCCATAGAGCGGGCAGAGGACGACAAATTAGGGCTTGCGGCGTATGTGGACGCACTCTCGGAGTTTGTATTGCGCTGCCCGACTCCAATGACTATCGCCATTCAGGGCGATTGGGGTTCGGGCAAGACTAGCACGATGAATTTGGTGCGAGCCAAGCTCAAGGGGAAGGTTGAAATTGCGGGCGATATCTGGTTCAACACATGGCAATACTCCCAGTTTGGGCAGGGCGACGATTTACCGGCACATCTGATCGGAGTTTTTGCGCAAGGCTTGAAAACGAGTGTTCAAGGCAACGAAGCTCTTGGTCGTATAAAGAATTTTGTAGCAAAAGTCGCCAAAGCAGCAGTGATGAGTGCTGCTGCCGCAGTTACGAGCAAGGACGCTGTAGATGTAGCTGTAGATGTATATGTGTCTGAGGCCCGGAAAGAAGGGGTTCTGCCCAATCGCGTAAAGCAATTGAAAGATGACCTTGATATTGTGGTTAAGGCGGCATTGCGTGATACCAATTCACGCTACCTCGTTTTCATCGATGACCTTGACCGGCTTATCCCATCCCGAGCAGTTGAAGTGCTTGAGGTTCTCAAAATCTTTCTCGACGTCCCCGGCTGCGTGTTCTTACTCGCGTGCGATTACGAGGTGATCACGCGCGGGTTACGAGAGAAGTTTGGTGAAGCAAGCTCGGGACAGAACGGCAAGCACTTTTTCGACAAAATTATTCAACTTCCATTTACTATGCCGGTTGGCCGGTTCGATGTCGCCGCATATATTAGATCCCTGTTCGGTAAAGTCGGCGATGAAAAGACCGCAATTCCAGAGAATGAAGTGGAGCAGTACCGCGCGCTTCTGGCGAATTCAATCGGGTTTAATCCGCGAAGTTTGAAGCGGATTACGAACAGCGTGCAGATTCTGTATTTGGTGGCAAGCAATCGCGATCTGCTAAAAAACGCAGACGACAATGGCCAGCGCTTGCGACACAGGATCTTGTTTGGGCTCGTTTGCCTGCAAACTGCGTTCGAGCCGCTGTATCGCCATCTACTTGAGCAATCTCGCCTAGATTGGCGGTCTCTTGCGGAAACACTTGAGATCGATTGGCAACACGTCGATTGGGTCGACGGTGCGCAGATTGCGGGCGAGAACGCCGATGATCTGTCCGCTCTCGCGACTGTAGTGCAGGAATGTAATCGCCTTGTGCCTGGTAGTTCAAAACTCCTCCCATCATTTATGAGCGCTTTGCGCGCCGTCACTCAAATCTTCGCGCGCGTTGACGCGGCGCACGACGAAGAATTGAAATTGAAGTTTGATATCTTCCACAAAATGTTAAGTCTCTCGTCTGTCACGTCGATTGGCGGCGGTGAGTCGGCCACCGTTCAGCCTTCAACTCAGGCGTTCGTCAAGCACGCTAAAGTATTGCGGCAACACTTGATCGAAACGGGAAAGGAACTAAGTCTCAAGGACATCACCTATGAACTAGATGAAGTAGCAATCTGGATCGGTGCACGGTTCTCTTGGCTCAGATACAAGGCATGGATTGGTTTCCGGCCAGATGGTTCGTGCGTGATCGGAATGGACGCAGTGTCGAACGACACCGCTAAGGGACGGGAAGATGGGAGAAAGCAGTTTGAGGATAGGATAAAGAACAGGAAAGCCATTTTTTATGGTCGTAAGAGATATCAATTCCTTCAAATTGAGGTGTGCGACAAAGGCACCATAAAATTGGATCCCAACTCAGAGGAATGTCTTGTCGTTCTTCAGAAGCTGATGGATGATCATTTCATACCAGTGCTCCGAGAAATTGCAAACACAAAACACTTGGAGACAAAATAAAAGGCGAAATCGTTAAAATAAGGTTTGTCCTTTCTTAGGGCGAGACCCAAACTTATTGCGCCCTATTGGATTGTTCTCATTTACATGCCGAATCGTCTCCTGTGATAAGTACCAAGTACGTCGCGGGGCGCCCACATCCCTGTCTTGTCGCGCACTAATCCATAGACGATAGGAGAAAGAATCAATAAAAATCCAAGTGCTGCTGAACGCCTCCTACTTCGCTGATATTGATTTTTTCCACCCGGCGCGATGAGACTCACGAGGTTGATCAGGAACAGGACGGCTAGCGAAAGCTTCGTTAGCAGTGCGAGGGGGCAACGCCATAGCGACGGGTTGTCTATCCAGGTTCTGACGAGCAACCAACCGAACAACCCCAATACTCCAATCGCTGTTGCGATTAGCACTATCGCAGGCGATGACGTATCTTTCCCACCCCCTAAGCCAGCGGCTAAAAACATACCAACTACGAAAGCGAATCCGACGAAGAACACGAGCGCCAGATCATCATAATTGCGAAATACAACGATGTCCTGCCGCCAGCCAGCAACGCTTCCAACAATTACAAGTAATATCCATAGGACAACGATCAATCCGTTTATCCCGCCCCCTGTTTCGTCAGTCCCGTTTGCTTTCTCAGTTGGCGATGTTGCCAGGGTGCTATGCGCCACATGATCCGGAGACGGCGTGGACGCGCGGATCTCCGTCGGGCGTGGAGTGGCAGGCGCATCTGGTGCCATTGTGGGCGGAGGTGACGCAACAGTATTGGATGTCAGACGTGTGTCAGTCTGTTGTTGTTGTTGGCGTTGCTGGCCTCGCCATGCGTCGCCCAAACGGTAAGCTCGATTCTTGAGGCTTTCTACCACAGCCAGCGCATCGGTACGGCTCTGGACGGTGCTAATTCCCATCGCGTCCACCTGCAACTTTGATAACTGCTCATGCAGAGGATTGAGCGCCTCAAACACGTCGCTAGGTGGGGTTCCGATGTATTCTAGACGATCGAGTTCCGACGTAACTGCCGCTACGTGTTCCTGCCAGTTCTTGGTGCCGAATATTTCAGACGGTAGGTCGCTCCTCGTCCCAGCTCGTTGGAGTACAACGGCGTTGGAAGCATCGGAGGCTGCGCGCGCTGCGCTCTCCAATGGCGTCAAGCTTCGTTGATTTTTTCCAGGTGCGCGGGCTCGAATTTCGGTCAATAGCTCGAGCGCCTCATCCGGAAAAGCATTCAGTATTGGCGCCACGTCCGGACGTTGCTGACATGTGGAAAGGGCTGCTATAAACGCGTCCAAATCTGTGGGGCGCCACGCAGACACGAATCGGCCGCCAAAGCGGTCAAGCTTGGCCGGAGGGATGCGCGTATCCAGCGCAGTCTTCACGGCCGCATCGAGAGATTTGCAGGCCTGGTCATCGATTACGTTCTGCGCAACCGCTGGACGGCAGTACAAAGGCAGCCCAATCAACGTCAGGGCTAACCACAAATACCATTTTCCACGAGGCGTCGCGGTCTCGCGTAAGGTGCCTGCCATTGCTCCCCCTTTGAACCTCGTGTAATCCTACCGCGACAACCAAGCAGATGCGCAAGCAGCCTTAGAATGAGCCTTATCGGCTAAGTGCCTGGAGGCTACATTTAGACCACGCCGCGTGCGGCGTCAACTTAAAGCAGAGGCCTTTGACTAACCTTACGCCAAGATTGGGTCAGCTCAGCCTGACAGATTAGAGCGACAGCTGATGTCGTTATATGATTTCGCTTCAATTCGTCCCCAACGAAAACGGCGTGAACCGGGTGTCGCGGTCGTAGTAGTCCTCGTGTTCGGCGCGCTTGAGCGCACTGACGATCTTGTAGGTCAGCGGCGTGGCCAGCACTTCCCACAGCACTTTGAGCACGTAGTTCGACACCATTACGGTTAGCACGAGCTTCGTTTCCCACACGCCGAGGAAGGCGGCGGGGTAGAACACCAATGAATCGACACCTTCGCCGA
>JAYVXT010000561.1:0-4695 GCA_043785065.1 Bryobacterales bacterium
AGAGGCGATGGCAGGAGCTAAGCGGCCGTAGTTTGGCCCCATTCTTTTGGGGTCGCTTACCGCTGCGAAGTCGGGCGGCGTAGGTGATTGGTGGTTGGCGATGGCGCAGCTTATGTGATCCGTGGCGCCCAGGGCCAGCAGCTTCGAGGCGGCGGATTGATTGCGCACATGGATGGCGGTAATGCCACTGACCATGAACAATGCCGCGCATGTTGCGGCCGCAACCCATGAAGTGGACAGCCAGGCAAACCGCGAGCCGGTAGGTTGTTGCCTTAAACGCGCGCAGAGCTTAGTTTCAAGCCCGGGCGGGGCCAGTTGCAATTTGACGGCGCGGCGCAACGAATCCTTCACGCGCTGACGGCTGTCCAGCGCCTGCTTGCAGTTGGAGCAATTTTCCAGATGCTTCAAGACTTCGTGAGTGGTCTCAACCAGAAGTTCATTGCTCAAATAAGCATCAATATATCCGTGAGTTGTTTCGCACTCTTTGTTGGGAAATTTTAGGATTGTCATGATGCTTCACCACTGGTTTTCGTTCTAATTCCGTATGAGTCCGCTACATTGGTAAGTTGCTCGCGCAACATGCGGCGGGCGCGGCTTAACCGGCTCATCACGGTCCCCATGGGGATATCTAAAGTAGCGGCTACCTCCTTGTAAGAAAATTCTTCAACGTCGGCCAACAAAACTACTGCCCGGTAATCTTCGGGAATGTTATTCAAAGCGCTTATGATTTGCTCGTCGGTGAGAGCGTCATTTACCGGCGGCTCCCACTTCAGCGTGTCTTCCAACAAGTCGGCTTCCTTGGTTAGCTTCAATTGGAACCATTTGCGCCGGTGATGATGCAGGCGGTGAAACAGGATCTTGAATAGCCAGGCGCGGCAATTGGTTCCGGGTTCGAATCGGTGGAACGACTTCCACGCGTTCATATAAACGTCTTGCGCCAAATCCTCGGCCTCGGTTTGATTGCGCAGCAAGCCGGTGGCGGTGCGGAAGATGTCGTTCAGATGCGGAAGCGCCACTGCTTCGAACTCTTCGAGGTTGGACTTACGGGCGAACACTGTTAGTTTGCCTCGTCCAAAAGCTGCTCCACCAGTTCCAGCATTTTCTTTTCGCCGCCCGCGCCGCCGTAGTTCAGTTCGCCATCCCAACGGTACCGTATCTTGCCTTTCTTATCGACTAAGTAAACGGCGGGCCAAAACTCCTGCCGCCAATTGCGCCAATTCTTCATGTCCGTATCAACCAGGACTGGCCAATGAATTTGGTATTGGGCCACTTTCTTTTCCACGTTGGCTGTAACTCGTTCGTGGGCGAGTTCGGGGGTATGGATGCCGATGATGGCCACGTCGCTGCCGGCCAATTTTTGTTCCCAGTTGGCGTAGGAGGGCAGGTTGTGGCGGCAATTGATGCAATCGAAGGTCCAGAAATGAATGATGGTGACTTTACCCGCTCGCGAGGCAAGAGTGATGGGCGAACTGTTGAGCCACTGTTTTCCTTCCAGTTCCGGAGCTTTCTCGTTGAGGCGCATGGGTTGGGCAGCTTGGCAGAGCGCGCTGAGAGCGAGGAGCGGAGCGAGTCGGTACGTCTTCATATATGGGAAATCCTTAGGCGGCGGGTTTTTATTCCAATCATTCAGGCCTACAATAAAAACAGAGGAACTATTATTATGCGTGAAGACGATTCCACAAAAGCTGTTTGGTTTTTGACTGGCGCGGCCATCGGCGCTGCCATTGCCCTGCTCTATGCCCCCCAGAGTGGCGAAGAGACTCGGCGTTTGATTAAGAAAAAGGCCGGCGAAGGCAGTGAGCAACTAACGTCGCAAGGGCGGGAGTTGGTGGACCGCGGCCGTGAATTATACGACAAAGGCCGGGTCATGGCCGATGAGGCAGCGGAGATGTTTGAGCGCGGCCGCCGTATGGTTCAGAGCTAGGTCTCTGCACCCTATTCCGGCTAGCCCCCTATGATAATAGGGGGATCCCGCACCGAACTCTTTCTCATGGTCAAAAGACCTACTTGAATTCAAAGCCCATGGAGGGTGCCCCGATGAGTCTTGTATTGCCTCCTTTCCAGAACGAGCCGTACAGCGACTTCACCAAAGCGCCGAACCGGCAAGCGATGGATGCCGCGTTGGCGCAAGTCCGGCTGGAGTTAGGGCGAACTTACCCTCTATGGATTGATGGTTGCGCCGTGGAGACCGGCGATTTGCTGGTCTCCACGAATCCTTCCCACGGAAGCGAGATTATCGGCTCCTGCCATAAAGCTTCGGTCGAGTTGGCAACGAAAGCCGTGGAAAGCGCGTTTGCATACTTCCCCAAATGGGCGGCGACGCCGGCGGAAAAGCGCGTCCAACTACTGATGGGCGCCGCAGCCATGTTACGCCAGCGCAAGCAGGAATTTAACGCGTGGCTGATCCTTGAATCGGGCAAGAATTGGAATGAGGCCGAAGCCGACACAGCCGAGGCGATCGACTTTTGCGAATATTACGCGCGCCAAATGCTGCGCTGGAATCATCCCGAACCGCTGGTGCAAATGGAGGGGGAGACCAGTAAGCTGGTGTACATTCCGCTAGGCGTTGGCGTGATCATCCCACCTTGGAATTTTCCGTTGGCGATTATGGCCGGCATGACGGTGGCGGCTTTGGTGGCCGGCAATACCGTTGTGATTAAGCCATCGAGCGAAACGCCGGTGATTGCCTCGAAGTTTGTGGAACTGCTGCTGGAAGCCGGTTTTCCCGAGCATTCGGTGAACTTGTGCACCGGCAGTGGGTCGGTTGTTGGCGATCTTCTCGTAACGCATCCAAAGGCTCGCTTTGTCAGTTTCACCGGTTCGCGCGAGGTTGGCCTCCGCATCAATGAACTTGCGGCGAAACATCAGCCGGGGCAGGTATGGATCAGGCGCGTAGTGGCGGAGATGGGCGGCAAGGACGCGATCATCGTGGATGAAAATGCCGATCTTGATGCGGCGGTGACGGGTGTAATGCTGTCGGCGTTTGGGTTTCAGGGGCAGAAGTGTTCGGCATGTTCGCGCGCAATTGTGCATGAGAAAGTGTACGACTCATTCGTTGAAAAACTGAAGGCCAAGGTGGAGACGATTCGCCAGGGTCCGGCGGACGACGTCGATAACTACATGGGGCCGGTGATTAGCGCCGGGGCTCGGAATACGATTCTGAATTACATGGAGATTGGCAAGTGCGAAGGACGCCTTGTAACTGGTGGCGGAATGGCTGCGGGCGACGGTTGGTATCTGCAGCCCACGGTGATTGCCGATGTGGCTCCATCGGCACGGATTTTTCAGGAAGAGATTTTTGGACCGCTGCTTGCTGTTACTAAAGCTCACGATTTTGATGAGGCGCTGCACATGGCGAACGACAGCGAGTATGGTTTGACTGGCGCGGTGTATTCTAAGGATCAGGCAAGGCTGGACCGGGCGTCGCGAGAGTTTCATGTGGGCAACTTGTACTTGAACCGGAAGTGCACCGGCGCGATGGTGGGGGCGCATCCCTTTGGCGGATTCAATATGTCGGGGACGGATTCAAAGGCTGGTGGGCCGGATTATTTGCTGCAGTTCTTGCAAGGCAAATCGATAGCTGAAAAAGTGTAGCGGCGCTTACCAGATGCGGCGCACGTGATAGGCATCGAAAATCCGCTCATTGCTTACGATGGGAATGTTTTCGGCTTGCGGCTGCGCCATTAACATCCTATCGAAAGGATCTCTATGATCGCCTGGCAGGAGCCCTCCGTGTTCAACGGTAATCACGAGCTCCAGAAAACCCAGTTGTTTCACGTGGGCCGAGAAATCCGCAGCCATGGAAGCGGCGCCAGGAAGTCTGCCGATGCGGAAACTTCGTCGCCACTTCCCAGGCAAAAACCGCACGGACGAATACCTCCGTCTCAAACCAGGACAAAACCGTGAAAGCTTTCCGGGATAGCCGCAGATCGTTCGTGGCCCACCACAGCAGTGTGGGGGTGTCAAGCAGGACGCGCATTTTATGTTATTCCCAACCTTCCAGTTATTCCGGTGGAAGAGGGTCGAAGAACGCGGGTGACACCTCGAACTCGCCCTTGAACATTCCTGGTTTACGTTTCTTTGCAGGGGGAACGACCGGCACTAACCGTACCACCTGCTTCTTGCCACGCGCGATGATTACTTCCTCCCCAATCTCGGCTTTTTCGATGAGGCGTGATAGGTTGGTTTTGGCTTCGTGAATCGTTGCGATAGGCATCCGGTGTCCTTATAATTGGTTAGCTAACCTTATATTAGCTACGTTGGAGACTTCAATGCCATCGCGAAAAATGCTATGATGACAATGCCCCGATTAGAAGGGGACTATTTAGTTTCAGATCCAGGATCAAATCAGACCGACACAGCGAAGGGGCTTCCTTATGGGACGCCCCTTTTCCTATGAGATTCCTCTTAGTCCGAAGAATCAGTTGATACCTGAAGTTTGGTAGGTCTTTTCGCGGAGATCGGCATAGGGGCGGCGGTCACCCGCCGACCCCTGCCACACCACCGTGTGTACGGGTCCGTACACGGCGGTTCGAGTCGGTTGCGCTAACACCCATCGATCAACGTCGGAAGTCCGGGCGATTTGAAGTACGTATTCGAAAGCCCCACTGAAAGGGCTTTGGCCTTCGCGAGGTACCAGGGACCGAGTCCGCTGCCAGCCGTATTAGTGGCCAATCGCAGACCAACCCCGAGTTC
>JAYVXT010000562.1:0-4680 GCA_043785065.1 Bryobacterales bacterium
TCAAGATGAATGTCTTTCAAGTGAACAGCCTTGTTAAACTTTTCCGGATCGTTGAACTTGATCGGCTTGTCTTCCTTATCCAGCCACGTCCCCTTCTTATCGTGCTTGTACACCGCGCGATAGACCCAGCCGTGCCCGTTGAAATCGGCGAACTGCGTCTGCTTCAACTTCGGGTTCAGATCGGTCAAGCTTGCCAGGAATTTCGGGTCGGACCATTTGCCCTTCAGCGACGAAGCCTCCGGATTGCGCGCCAGCGACCGCGCGGCATCTTCCGGCTTCCACTGCTTAGTCTTATCCGGATACATGTGTTCGCCATCCGTTTCGTTATCCCACCACATGTAGCCCAAATATTGAAACGCGTACGACGTGCCCGGATGCATGTGGCACACTGTGCATTGGCTCGATGGAATCGTGCGCGTCAAGCGATGCGCAATGGGGTGGCCCGGCTCGTTCTTGGGTATCGTCTTGTCTTCGGTAAAGCTGAAGCCGCTATGCCCGTTCTTCGCGTACGGCCCGGAATGCGCCGGGTCGCGATCATTCGCGTAAACCACATGGCAGCCCGTGCAGCCCGATCCACGATAATCCCCAGCCTGATCATTCGTGCCGCTGAAGGACAGCAATGGATCGAGCAAACGCGTCCGTTGTAGGCCCTGCACAACGGGATCCGTGCGAGTCAACGTTCCAAACCCGCGATTACTCAGCCGGTCCTCGCCGCGTTCAAACACACGCAGAGTATTCGCGGGCTGCGCCGCCTCGTATTGTGGCAATGGCAGCAGCATCGCCAGCACGCCTTTCCACTTCGTATCTTCCGCCGTGGGCGCCGGAGTTGTATACAGCTTCCGCGCCACTCCGTGTGAATCGTAGCTCTCCCCAAACACTGAATTCTTTACCGGCGACCCGCCATTGTTATACAGCGCAGCGCCCCACAAAAACGCTCCGTGCGTCATCAAGCTCTGCTGCACTTTATACACCACCGGCGCATGGCATCCCACCGATCCGCAACTATCCCCTGCAACGCGCAAATCCCCAGGATTCATGAAGCGAATGAACTCGTTCGACTCTTTGTTTAACAACGCGTAAGACCGCACCGGATTCGCAGTCGATTTATCCCACCCAAGCTTCGACGCCACGTGCCCTTGTTTCTTATCGGTGGTCGCGGCGTTACCGCCATGGCAATCCGTGCAACCAAGGTGAACGGCTGGAGAGGCGTGCATTGGCTCGGTACCCGCGTGACAATTGGCCGACTGACAACCTTCACCCTTGCGGTTCATCGCGTTGATCGATTGACGCAGCAGATCCTCGGCGTTCGACATGCCGCACACAAGCAAGATTGGAATAAATAGCTTCAACATTACACCCGCTACAACTTCTCAATTACGCGTATCCAACCGGTGGTTACGGGCTTAAGCCCGCACCACCAACGAACAAATTCTTAGAACACCAACCGCACATTCACAAAACCCGAATACAATAATCGTCCGTTATAGAGATTGTGGAACCCCGCCTGCGGAATCAACACGCCAAAGCCGGAATTCACCACAAAGTTGTCATTCAAATATGGCCGGTACTGCGCGCCAACCCCCGTATCCACGCCGATCCCATGCTTTATACCACTCTGAAACAGCAGCGCCTCTAGCACTTCCGTCCGCATGAAGCGCGAATAGTTAGTGTTGATCGTCCCCCGCAGCTTCGGCGTCAACTTCGCATCCAAGCCGGCCGTCACCACAAGAATCCCAGGGTTAATAAAATTCGCCTGTCCCTGCGTCGCCCCCGCACGCAGATTCGGTAGCAAGCTATTCGGGCCAAACAGCAACACGCCCGTCCCCGTCAAAGGAACCGCCTGTCGATTTAAGAAGTTGATCCCGCCGCCTTCAAACGCATTGTTGATCAGCCCGCGATCCGCCAGATTCGCCGACCCCAAAAATCCCCCACCGGCGAATTGCTGGTTCGGAACAATGGCATCGAACCCGCGCGCCTGGCCATCGTTAATATCCTTATCGCCGGACGTATAGAACCCCGACAATCGAAAGGTCTTCCAGTCCGATTCATACGCCACTTCCACCGCCGCCAGTTGCGCATTTATATGTTGCGCCTGCTTCAATGCCGGCAAAGGATGCAGATCGTCGCGTCCAAACGCCTGATAGAACGAATGGGAAATATTGATCCGCTTGATGTGGCCGTCACCGGAAATACCGGCATACGCGGCGCGCACTTTATGAGGCACAGGCAACCCAATCGGCGCCGGTCTCACCAGGAATCCGTTCTTGTCCAAATGAAATGCCGGCTGGTCGTTGTTGTACAGCAAACTAAAGTTCATCGTGTAGCCCTTGGTGAAGGCATCGCTCCAGTAGAGATTCGCCGCATACACGGTCTGGTTGCGCATCCGCCAACGATTCAGGCCGCTGTTCGTATCCTTCTCCAACATGTTGAAGTAGGCCAGATTGTACTGAAAGATGTTGTTGTGGAACGTCCCAAACAAGCGCACACCCGGCTGCTCATCGGAAAATATAAATCCTCGAAAATCGCTCGTAAACCGCTGGATGCCCGCCCTCAACGAAGTGAAATCAAAATAGGCGCCGCCATTGTCGTCCTGGTCTTTCCGTTTGCGGAACGACGCAGTGGAATTGGTAAACAGCCGCTTTTCAAAGAACGCTTCCTGCAGCCCAATGGTCGTATCCGTCCGGTTCGTTCCCTGCCGCACATCGATCCGCGTCAGTCCGTTTTCGCGCGTATGCAGATAGTTAATGTTGAACTCCGGCGTAATCCGCAGTTCGTAATCCACCGGCTTGAACCCCGCGCTTCCCCGGAAGAGATCAAAGCTCAACCGGAAACTTTGACGCATGGCCACCTGGCCGCCTTGTCCGAAAAAACCATAATCATTCGACCGCGCCGAACTCTGGCCGCTCGGCACAGGCACGCGGCGAAACTCAGCTAGCGTCTCCGACGACCCGGTAAAATTCAAAAAATTGTTGCGTCCATAAATAGGATAGTCACCCTTGAACTGATTCCGATTAAACGGATCGTACCAATGCTCAGTGGCGTACATCGCATCAAGCTTGCGGTTTGCATACCGCTGCCAGCCAGGGAATCCAATACGCCAACGATTCGGAACCGTATCGTTCAAACGGGGTTCAGCCGGCATTTCGAAACTAGGTAACAGCCCTGCCAAAGTGTCCTCATTCATCGGCCCACGCGGCAGCTTATTAAACGCCCGCTCGTCAATCGCCGTCAGCGGAGCGATTGCAGTCAGTGGTGGCGATGTGCGAACGAGCGGCCGCAACCGGTCTTCCCCAAAAATCCTCTCCGCTTGAGGCTTCGCCCGTTCACGCGCCAAAAACTCCTCCAATGGGATCACGTAATTCGGCGTTTTACCCACCGGCTTCTTACGAGGAAGCTTGCGCAAGGCCGTCCGCTTGGCCCGCTTGCCTTTCTCCGCTCGACGCCCTTTTGTTGGCAGTTGTGCACGCTGGCCTAGCGCAACATGGGTCGCGGCCAAGGCCAACACAATCGCCAATACTGTGAGTCGACACTTCATCGCAGAATCACTTTCAGGCCATCAAACATCTCCGGGCAGCGGGCAAACTCGCTGTGCAAAATAGGGCGGACGCTCAGGCTTGCACATTTTCCTGCTAGCCGCGCTATGAAATAGGGGAATTTGGCTCGGCTTCAGTTCCGAAGCTGCGTCCGCTACACGAGCAGTCGGGCCAGGGAGCCCTCCGCAGACCAGGGGGTCCGCCCCACTGCACACAGTTTTTTCCAAATTCCTGAAGATGCTTCTGGCATTGGAATGTAAAAAGTTCCGTTCCTTTCGAATCACCATAAGCAACCTAATTAACGGCGCCCGCGGCCTTGCGGAACAACGCGGCGAATCCAGCCGGAGTATACACCGACGGATGTTCCAAGTAATCGTAAAGCGGCGCCATAGATTGCTGCGCACCGGCATTATTTCCCATGATCGCCGCACTCAACGAATCCAGCGACATCGTCGCCACCTCCGCCGCATGCACCCCGCCATCGGCAATCCGGTTGATATCACCCGTTAGCGACCGCACCACGGCCTTAGCGTTCTCCGGCGTAAAGTCAGCCTGCGCAAACCGCGCCGCCAGCTGATCGCCAACCCCAGCTGCTTTCTGCGCCGCGCGCTGCACCGCTGCCCCGTTGCCAAGTTGCGTCGAAACCGTCATCGCCACTTCATGCAACGCCGCGTCCACTGCGCCTCGCATATCCGGCGCAAGCTGCGCCACCAGCACGCGCAGCACTTCACTCCGCGCCATGTTCAATTGCAAACTACCCGGCTTGCGGCCACCGTAGCCGCGCTCAAGGCGCCAGCTATCCTGCCGCAAATCGTGATGGCATTGATAGCATTCCAGCTCCGCGAACTCCGGCCAATTTTTCCCCGCGCGCATCCCCAGCAACTTCATGCCTTCCGCCAACCCCGCCGCCTGGCCCACGGCCCAAGCCCGCACCCGCGGCAAAGTGTTGCCCGCCGAAGCTTTCACTTGCCGATGATGCACCGGCTGAGCCCAGGTAAAAGTATCCAACTCAAAATTTAAATCGGGATGCCCCGCCGCATACAGCTCATGATCCACCACGCGGTCTTTCGACCCCATGTGGCACTCCAGGCAATTGGCCGCCCGCAGCCGCAGGTTCTTCGTATCCACCATGCCGGCCGCAACACTC
>JAYVXT010000563.1:0-4679 GCA_043785065.1 Bryobacterales bacterium
CCCCTCTCCCGAAGCCGGTAAACGAACGCTGGCCCGCCGCGTCACCTTCGACCTCACAGGTCTGCCGCCCACTCCCGCCGAAATCGAAGCTTTCGTTAACGACAGTTCCCCCAAGGCCTACGAATCAATGGTGGACCGGCTGCTTTCCTCAACCCGCTATGCCGAGCGCATGGCCATCCGCTGGCTGGAGGCCGCCCGCTATGCCGATACCAACGGCTATCAATCGGACGGTGTTCGAAGCATGTGGCGATGGCGCGATTGGGTGATCAACGCGTTCCGCAACAACATGCCGTTCGATCAATTCACCGTCGAACAAATCGCCGGGGATTTATTACCCAACCCCACTCTAGACCAAAAGATCGCCACCGCCTTCCACCGCAATCACCGCACCAGCGCCGAAGGCGGCATTGTGGAAGAAGAGTTCCGCACCGAGTATGTGGCCGACCGCGTGGAGACCACTTCCACCGTTTGGATGGGACTGACACTCGGCTGCGCCCGTTGCCACGATCATAAGTACGATCCGATGAAGCAGAAAGAGTTCTACCAGTTATTCGCCTTCTTTAATAACTTACCGGAACGCGGCTTGGTTTATAACTTCGGCAATGAAGAACCGTTCATCCCCGCGCCTACCAAAGAAATGAGCGCGAAGCTGACGGACCTTGATGCAAAGGTGGCCGAAGCAGAAACCAACTGGCGGCTACTTGACAAAAAGTTAAAGACTTCACAAAAAGTCTGGGAGAAGGCCACCGCATCCAAGAAGGATTACGACTGGCAGCTTACCGATGGCCAAGTGCTCCACCAACCGCTTGAAGATAAGGTTAAAGTTGAAGGAACGCTACCCAGCGTCCCCGGAAAAGTGCACCAAGCCCGCCTGTTTGACGGCAAATCTTTCACCAACGAAGGGAGTGAAATTGCCAAATTCAATTATCAGGATCCTTTCACGCTGGCCGCTTGGATCAATCCCACTTCCCCTAAAGGCGCAATCATTTCACGAGCCGAAGATTACCTTGAAGGCTCAGGCTACGGCTTCTATCTGATCGATGGCAAGCTTCGTCTGCACATTACCTTGCGCTTCACCGACATCAGCTTACGGGTGGAATCCGCCGAGCCCGTGAGGCTAAATGAATGGCAGCATGTGGCAGTAACTTACGACGGCTACCGCAAAGGCGCCGGCGTTCATATGTATGTGAATGGCGCCGAACGCAAATTAAATATCCTGTTTGACGAACTCACTTTCCCCTTCGGTCCTAATCAGCCGGTGCGCGTCGGCGCGGGCGGTGGCATGCGCTTTCAAGGAATGATTGACGAAGCCCGCATCTTCAATCGGTCGCTTTCCGCCGAAGAAGCAAGCACACTGCCGCTGCTCGAAACAATTTCGCAACTGGCCGGCATTCCACAAAGCAAACGCACCGCCGCGCAAAACGAAAAAATGCGGCTGTGCTTCATGGATAGCTTCGCCGGGCCCGACCTAAAGAAGGCGCAGGTCGAAATGATCGCCGCCCATACCGAGCGTCGAAAATACTTCGAATCCATCCCAACCGTAATGATCATGAAAGAAGGGCCAAAGCGTGATGCCTTCCTTCTGAAACGCGGTGCCTACGATGCCCCCGGCGAAAAGGTTATGGCCGCTACGCCATCCTTCCTCCCTCCGATGAAATCCGATTGGCCCTCCAACCGGCTGGGCTTGGCCAAGTGGCTGGTTGACCGGGTAAATCCCCTAACCGCCCGTGTGCAGGTGAATCGTTATTGGCAAATGCTATTCGGCTCTGGTCTGGTCAAAACCGTGGAGGATTTCGGTTCGCAAGGCGAATGGCCCATGCATCAGGAGCTTCTCGATTGGCTGGCCGTGGAATTCATGGATAGAGGTTGGAACGTGAAACACATCTTGAAAACCATGGTCATGAGTAACACATACAGGCAATCGTCGCGTGTTACTCCTGACTTACTCGCCAAAGATCCAGAGAACCGCCTGATGGCCCGCGGCCCGCGCTTCCGTCTTTCGGCTGAAATGCTGCGCGACAGCGCACTTGCCATTTCCGGGTTGTTAGTCGATAAGGTTGGCGGACCATCCGTGAAGCCGTATCAGCCGGCAGGATTGTGGCAGGAGCTCGCCGGTGGTGGCGGCTATAAAGAAGACAAGGGCGATGGCCTTTACCGCCGCAGCCTTTACACTTACTGGAAGCGGACCATCGCCCCGCCGTCCATGGTGACCTTCGATTCTCCCACGCGTGAAGTGTGCATCGTGCGGGAAAACCGCACTAATACGCCGCTGCAGGCGCTGAATTTGATGAATGACGTGGTGTATCTCGAGGCGTCACGCAAGTTGGCGGAACGCATGTTGGGCGAAGGCGGCAAAGAGGAAGCTGGGCGGTTAAGACTGGCATTCAACGTCGTACTTGGTCGCGATCCCAAACCGAAGGAAGCCGCGGTACTAGTTCGCGCACTGGGCGATTTCCGCCGCCAGTTCGCGGGTAAGCCCGATGCCGCCGTGAAGTTCCTGGCCCAAGGTGATTCCGCCCGCGATGATCGCTTTCCGCCCGAAGAGCTAGCGGCTTATGCCAGCCTCGCAAGCTTAGTCTTAAACTTAGATGAAGCAGTAACTAAGGAATAAGTTATGGATCCTTTGCACATGACAAGACGCGCACTATTTGGCAAGACAGCCACGGCCGCTGGAGCCGGCGCGCTAGCCAGCTTACTCCAAGCGGAAGGCGTTCAAGGCAAACGTTACGGCGGCCAGCCCGCCATGCCCACTTTCGCTCCGAAAGCCAAGCGCATCATCTATCTGTTTCAATCCGGCGGCCCTTCACAAATCGACCTGTTTGATTACAAGCCGCGTCTGCGCGAGTTCGCCGGACAAGAGCTCCCCGAATCAATCCGTAACGGGCAGCGATTAACCGGCATGTCCGCCACCCAATCAACGTTTCCCGTTGTTCCCACGAAGTTCCAATTCAAGCAATACGGCCCGGCTGGCGCTTGGATTAGCGAGTTGTTGCCCCACACTGCAAAGATTGCCGGCGACCTCACCATCGTGCGCTCCCTGTTCACCGAAGCCATCAACCACGACCCAGCCGTGACGTTCCTCACCACTGGCGCGCAGATCGCAGGCCGCCCCAGCCTGGGCGCATGGCTGGCCTACGGACTAGGCGCCGAAACGCAGGATCTGCCTGCATTCGTTGTGATGATCTCCCCCGGGGCCGGCGGCAGCGGGCAACCCTTGTATGACCGTCTTTGGGGCAGCGGTTTCCTGCCCACTCGCTATCAGGGCGTGAAGTTCCGCTCCGTCGGTGACCCGGTCTTATACCTCTCCAACCCTTCAGGTTTCTCCAGCGAGGCGCGCCGTAAATACTTGGACGCGCTCAACGAAATTAATCAGATGAAGTTGGAAGAGTCTGGCGATCCGGAAACCTCCACGCGCATCGCTCAATACGAGATGGCTTTCCGCATGCAAAGTTCAGTTCCGGAATTGACCGACATTTCAAAGGAGCCGCAAAGCACTTTCGACTTGTATGGCGCAGACGCGAAGAAGCCCGGCACGTTTGCCGCAAACTGTTTGCTGGCGCGCCGTTTGGCTGAACGCGGCGTGCGCTTTATTCAACTATTCCATCGCGATTGGGATCATCACGGCGGATTGCCGAAAGGCTTGCCGCAGCGGTGCAAGGATACCGATCAAGCCTCGGCCGCGCTGGTGCAAGATCTGAAACAACGCGGGATGTTGGATGATACGTTAGTGATTTGGGGCGGCGAATTTGGGCGCACCGTCTACTGCCAGGGCCGTTTGACGGCGGACGATTACGGGCGCGATCATCATCCCCGGTGCTTCACTACCTGGATGGCCGGTGGTGGAATGAAGCCTGGCATTGTTCATGGCGAGACGGATGATTATAGCTACAACATCGTCAAGGATCCAGTTCATGTGCACGACATGAATGCCACCATACTGCATTGCATGGGCATCGATCACACTAAATTGACGTATCGCTTTCAAGGGCGGTATTTCCGGTTGACTGATGTGCAAGGGAATATCGTAAAAGAGTTGCTGGCTTAGTTTATCGAGTAATGTAGTCCACCGTTCTCCAGAGTGAGGCGAGGTTGCCATCCCTCCATGCCCAATCGAAGATGGTAGCTGCTGTGAAGCAACCTTCAGCAGTCTTTAACGAAATGCTGCTGGCCGAGTGAAGATTTGGCAAGACGGCGCGTACTTAAGAACTGCCCGCTTCGCGTTACTCTCATCCGAATTGCACACGATCAAGTTAAGAATAAGCTTGGGTTTTGGAGCCTGAGGAAGGTTCAATGGCCCCCGTAGGTCAACTCGCCGGCCTCAATCGCCACGGGTAACCAATTGCCCGGCGGAGGCAGCGGACACGTCGCATATGGCGTGAAAACACACGGAGGATTGTAGGCCTTATTAAAGTCAATCACAACCTGCCCATTCACCGCCCCATCCGCATAAAGGAATCGCGACGCCCCGTAAGTCGTCTTACCCGAAGTCTGATCTCGAAAAATGAAAAACAGCCGGTTGCCGGAAAGCATCGGCTCCAAACGGCAAGTTACTCCACTTAATTCAAACTCAGCGGCGCCAGGGCTAACATACTCTTCCTCAAAGCCATCGAGCACGGTATCAAGCAAACACCGGCGTGGAGCCGCATACGGAATCCATCGCGCCGCAATGCAATAACGCG
>JAYVXT010000564.1:0-4664 GCA_043785065.1 Bryobacterales bacterium
AAAGTTTTTGGGCTTCTCCACTAAATCGGCTACTTTTGCTTCGGGCGCGCCTGCAAATGAGCCATATTGCTTGGACATCCGCATCGTCCGCCAACCAAAATACCCGCCACCAACCAGCGTTAATAAACAAATTGCCAAGATCGTTCGCATACTCTAATCCTTTCCCGCCTTTACCTTACCGGCGGCTTGTTGTGCTCTTTCAAAAAACGGCTCAAACCTTCTGCCATAGACAAAACAGTCGAGCAAAATCAAATTTTTTCTGACGCCTCGAAGCGACGCCTGATAATCCGGCAGGCCACTTGCTTCGAGTGCAGGCGGCTTGATGGCTGCCACTCGATCCGCTTTAGCGGCGGGCTCAACCGCCGCGTAGTAATCGTGTTTGTAGAAATCCGCCAGCGTAAGCCCATTGAATTGCGTGCGGAATTCCTTAGCGCGCAGTTGCCGCGCCGCCGGGCTTTCCAGACGCTGAAAGAAGAAGCTCTTGATCTGAGCCGTCGCCGGATCCATCGAGAGAAACACTTGGATCACGCCGCCCTTGCCAGGTACGTTTACGCCATGCACGATTCCGATTTTCGCCGAGCCCTTAAACACGATGTAAACCGTGTAAGGAGTCTCGTACGTTTCGTAGATAGAATCAAGATCGCTTCCTAGGCGCGCCTTCAATCCTTTGAAGAGACCACTGCCATCCTTCAACCGCGGGAACTCATTTAGCTCCTCTTTGAAGCTGGTCATTTCCGGGTAAAGGTACTTCAGATCCTCAGCCGGATTGCTCAGCGTGCAGCCAATGGCGCCGAAGATTTGCTGACTGAGAGTCAGTGAAAGAATCATTAAGTAGGGAGTTACAGTTTTCATAAAAGTCCTTATCTGTAGAAGTAATATTGCAGTGCCACAATGGTGTCAGGCTGACCTTTCATCCGCTCCAGTTTGCGTTCGACATTGAACTTAATCCAATGCAAATTCGAGTTGCCGACATCGTTGCGGAAATACCAGGAAAATTCCGCGATGAGCGACGCATCCGCGCCCAAACCATCTTGAGAGAAGCGCCTGTACTGCAATGCGCTACCCCAGCGGCGCGACGAATGAATGTATTCGGCCTGGTGAAGTTGCGTGATCACGGCATCGGGAGCATCCCGACCGCCGCTTAGTTCGCTGGTGAACGATAGAAGTCCGGTTGGCACGGCCCGGCGGTATCGGCCATCCAACCCCATCCGTTCCGTTTCCACCGGAGTTGTTCTCGGGTGCGCCCCGGAGCTACGCCGTTCGTTTGCTTCCGGCGACAAACGCTCTCCGCCCAGCACGGAAAACCCGCCTTCCACTCCGTAATCGGAACTATATTTATTGGCCAAACTTACTCGAAGCGCACCAAGCCCGGCCTGGCCTTTGTATTTCAAAGCGTACCCGGAACCAGTCAGATAGTAGAGATCATAGTTCAGGTGTTTATTGAGTGATCCATTGAAGCCCGCGAACCAATCCCGTTCAAAACCAAAGTTACGATCATTGGAAAGTTGCAGCACCGTGCCGTGTGTATCGGTTTGCAGATTCAGTCCAAACGGAACATAGAATCTACCGGCGCGTAAATTGAACCGGCCCAGGTTTTCCGCCCGCTGCTTTTCACTTAGCAGCGGATTCAGAACATTATAAAAGTCAAAATATACGTTGTGATATTCAAACGCCCAACCGGCCCGCTGTTGCCCTTCGGTATCATTCAATACGCCGTTGAAGCCATCGCGGCGAACCACCCGGCCCTGGAAATTGAAGCTCGCGATCATGGCCGTTGCCGTCGAAAATTTCTTCAGCACTTCAAAGCCGACAGACTGCCGGCTGGCTCCCTCTCCGTTTTCATTCGTGCTGAATTGCGACATGATTTCCTTGCGGAAGCCAAAGTTGTCCTTGAAGAACGAAGACCGCTCTGCATCCTTCTTCGCTTCTTCCGGCTTGGAAGGGTCGGCGAGATCGGCGAAAGGGTCGTCCTTTGAAGGGACCTGCGCTAAAACGGCATGACTGCATAGCCAGCCAATTAGTAGCAGGCCGATAGGGTTACAATTCGGCATGGTAAATCCCGTGAGTCATAAATCATCTCCCCTGGCGGCGGTCCGCCACTTTAATTGATGGATAGATTTAGACTAGACGAGGATCTGGTGAAAGGTGAGGAAACGAGGATGATTAGCGGAAGGTATTCTCTCCACCGGGGACATGGCTAGAACAACTAATTCCCCATTCACGTTCTCATTCATTACCAAGGCAGGTAACTGAATAACATCGCTACTTTCAGGAGCAATGGTTGCAGGGAGTAATGTATTTGTGCAAACACACCCAGGCTTTGCGCAGTGATCAGGAGCCTTTTCTTTGGGACAACATGGGTGCGATGGCCCGCTTTTTGCTTGAATGCCGCAAGCCCCAATTGGGTTTACAAACAGCACCGTAGCCAAAAGTGCAGCGAACACGATTTTTGAGGTGGCATTCACAAACATGCTCTTCAACCTTGATCCTAGCACGCGGAAGACCAACGCCAAAAATCAAAAGTACTGGTTTTGGAAGACACATACATCAATTTCTGGGTGGAATCACCCATGCAATTAACCCAACCACACCCAATTGTAAAGGCCATTCAACTGCTTCTGTAAGCAGGGAGGCCAATTCAATGAATCACACGCGGCGTCAGTTTCTGTCAGCTTGGGCAGGCGTTATTGCTTGCCGCAAAGCAGCGGCGGCTTCAGCGGACGGACTGCTTGAGGTCTCCATTGAGGCGCGACCCGGCTTGGGCATGATCGCCGGAATTCCAACTTCATATTGGGGCTACAACGGCCTGCTTCCAGGTTTACGGTTGGAAGCTCGCCCAGGCGATACGATCCGGATCCATTTCCGCAACAGCCTCCCGGAACCAACCAATCTCCACTTTCACGGCCTACACGTCCCGCCAACCGGTAACGCCGATAACGTGTTCCTCGACGTTCCTCCAAGTGGTGATTTCGACTATGAAGTCCCGATTCCTTCAAGCCATCCGTCCGGCGCATTTTGGTACCACCCGCACAGGCACGGTTCAGCATCGCGGCAAGTGTATAGAGGCCTTGCGGGACTTATCATAGTCAGAGGCGATCTGGACGACATTCCTGAAATAGCCGGCGCCCGCGAACAGTTTATGGTCTTGCAAGACTTCACGGTTGACCGCAATGGACAGATACCGGAACCCAATCGAATGGAGCAAATGCAAGGACGGGAGGGTTCAACGCTACTGGTCAACGGAGAAGTAAATCCCACGTTCTTCATTGAACGTAATGGATTGTTACGGTGCCGATTTCTGAATGCCTCCAGCTCCCGTTACTATCGTCTGAAGATTGAAGATCACCCAATGGCGATCCTCGCATTGGATGGTGGCGCACTGCCGGCGCCTATATGGGCGGAAGAGTGGTTGCTTGCGCCGGGCCAGCGGGTGGATTTGCTGATTGCAGGCGACCGTCAGCCGGGCTCCTACCGCATTCTGAACCTTCCCTATAACCGTGGCTCAATGGGCATGGTCTCAACGCAAGCCCCCGTGGTGTTGGCGCGCTTAGACTATTCAGGGATCGCGGAGATGCCGGTTCCTGTTCCATCGCGATTATTGGACACTATGCCCTTGCCTCAACCAACTGAGCTGCGCCGCTTTATCCTTTCGGAAGGCATGATGGGTTCTTTCCAAATCAACGGTAAAAGCTTCAGCCCCTACCGCGTCGACACAACGGTAATGCTCGGCGCGGTCGAGGATTGGGAAATCGACAACTTCACGTTTATGGATCATCCTTTTCACGTCCATGTAAATCCATTTCAACTAGTGCGAAGTGATGGCGCGGTTGAATCGGAATTGCGTGACGTGATCAACGTTGTGCGTGGATCTCGTTGCCGCATTCGGATGCGTTTCGCGGACTATGCCGGCAAGACTATGTACCATTGCCACATTTTGGATCATGAAGATCTGGGGATGATGGGGACATTAGAGATTAAGACGTAAACTCGTTTGGACCTCCAGTTGCATGAATATTAGAATGCTGCATCAAGGGCTCATGGTCCGAAATCGAAGTTGGAGGTTTATGCGGCGCCACGTGGTCACGGCTAGCGCGATATTGGCGGGATTGCTCTTGAACACCGTAAGTGTTTGTTCGATTAATTGCCTTGAGGTGGCTTCTTTGGATGCGCACGCTTGTTGCTCCCGCAAAACCTTTCCAACAGGGAAAGATTGTGCATCTGGCAATATGACTTCGGAAGCCGCAAGGTTCGAAGCGGGCCTGGATCATAGCGGCCACGCAGCCTTGCTTAATGCGGTTGACGAGCAGGTAACAAAAAACGCTCCTGTCCTTTGTTCTCTCTTTCCTGCCGCTGTCCATCCTTCAGATGGCAACCTCTACCTTCGAATATCGGTCCTCCGCGTTTAGCCAATACGGTTGTTTCGTCCCTATCCGGTCAAGCCATCGGAAACAAGAAATGAATGGGATTGCCCCCCGGGATTCCCGGAAGACAAGCCACATTAGTTGAACCAACAAATTCTAAGGAGACCATGAATATGATTACAAGAAGAAGTGCATTTAGAACGGCTATGGCGCTTGCGGCCGGAAGTGCAACACTCCAAGCCGCCAATTCTAAGAAACTGTCAAAGAAGGAGTTACAGGCTCTTATTGAAAGGGCCAAATCTT
>JAYVXT010000565.1:0-4642 GCA_043785065.1 Bryobacterales bacterium
TGCGATCAATTATTCGGGCGGAACGAGTGAAACGCGAACGAATGGATTCGAAAGTGGATGCGATCCTACGGACTTTCGTAAGCAAAGAGTTTTTATAAGACAGAGTAATAACAGGAGTGAAGCACTATGGCCGATGTAATGCACCGCAACATCAATTTCGCGATCCCCGATGATCCGGAAACGAGCACGTATCGTTTCATTATCGTGGCGGCAAAACGCGCCCGTCAATTGCAGGGAGGGGCCCGTTCCTTTCTGCCGACCACTTCGCGTAAACCCACAGTGACTGCTCTGGAAGAAGTTCGGCGTGGATTGGTTAAGTACGAAGATCCCATTCGTGACGCGGCGTTAGGTCTGATTCCCGCAAAGGAATAGCATAGGCTTCCCGATGAACGTCGTTCTAGGCGTCGGCGGTGGGATAGCGGCTTATAAGGCTGCTGAATTATCCCGTCTACTTCAGGACCGTGGCATCACGGTCCAAGTAGTCATGACAGCGGCTGCACAAAAGTTTATAACCCCTCTCACTTTCGCCGCGCTCACCAACTGCAAAGTTATCACTGATCTGTTCACTGATCGTGGGGGTGACGAAACTCTTTCCAGCGCGGTTGAACATATTCGAGTCGCCCAGGACAATCAGCTTTTGGTCGTCGCTCCCGCCACGGCCGACTTGGTCGCGAAAATGGCCCACGGCCATGCCGATGATTTTCTCTCCACTCTATACTTGGCTTTTACCGGCCCCGTTGTAATTGCCCCGGCCATGAACACGAATATGTGGAACCACTCGGCCGTGGTTCAAAACGTACGGGTGTTGCGGGAACGAGGTCATCGGATTGTGGAGCCAGGTGAGGGGCTGTTGGCGTGTGGCACGACGGGGCCTGGCCGACTGGCTGAACCAGCGCACATCGCCCACGAAGTTTCGCGCATTCTGTTTGGTCCTAAAGATCTGGAAGGTGATGTGGTGCTGATTACAGCCGGCCCGACGGAGGAGCCGATCGACCCGGTGCGGTATATCACCAATCGGTCCAGCGGAAAGATGGGCTATGCGCTGGCTGAGGCGGCGGTTGGCAGAGGGGCGCGGGTGATTCTTATTTCCGGGCCAACGGCAATTCCGATTCCCGCCGCTGTCGAGTTTATTCGAGTGGGAACGGCGAGGGAAATGCGCGATGCCGTCCTTGCCAAACTTGGGGCGGCTAATATTGTGATCAAGGCCGCTGCCGTGGCGGATTATTATGTTTCCAATGTGTCGGATCATAAGATCAAGAAAACGGCGGCCCGGTTGACTTTGGAACTGGATCCGAATCCGGATATTCTGGCCGAAGTTGGGACACGGAAGGGCGACAGAATTCTGATCGGCTTTGCCGCTGAAACGCAGAACATGGTGGCCGAAGCCAAGCGTAAAATGCAGACCAAGAATTGCGACATGGTGGTGGGGAACTTCGTCAACACGCCCGGTACGGGGTTTGGCTCTGAAGAAAATGCAGTGACTTTGGTGTTGCGGTCCGGGGAAATCTTGGAGATTGAGAAAGCCTCCAAAGCGGAAGTGGCGGGACGCATTTTGGATCAGATTCAAAAATTGCGTCTGTCGGCTCTCGCGAAAAGTTAAACTACTAGTTCATGGACCGCGACCAGCTACGATCCGCTTTGGAATTTTATCGCGATATTGGGATTGAATCCTTGTATAAAAGAGATCCATCCGCGGTTGGCGCGCCTGTGGTGAAAACTGAATCCCAACCCATCGAATCATCCTCTGATGCGACCAGGATACCGGAGCCGATGCCCATTATTGAAATACCTTCTATCGCCCCAGCGGGCGATACCTTGCTGAAAATCAGCGCCGATATCGGCGATTGCAAACGCTGCCGGCTGTGCGAAGGGCGTAACAAGATTGTGTTCGGATCGGGCGACGAAAAGGCTTCGCTGGTTTTTGTGGGTGAAGGTCCTGGGGCGGATGAGGATGCGCAAGGCTTTCCTTTCGTTGGCCGCGCGGGGCAGTTGCTTACACAAATGATTGAAGGGACGGCGTTGAAGGAAGGAATTAAGATTACGCGGCCCGATGTTTATATCTGCAATGTGGTGAAATGCCGGCCACCGGAGAACCGGGCGCCACAGCCGGATGAAATGGAAATTTGCGGACAGTTTCTTTTCCGCCAACTGATGGCGATTCAGCCTAAGGCGATTTGCGCCCTTGGAGCTACTGCGGCTAAGGCTGTTTTGGGAACCAAGGAAGGGGTCACAAAGTTGCGGGGCAATTGGCATGCGTGGCACAACATTCCGGTGATGGTGACTTTCCATCCGTCGTATCTGCTTCGTCCGTACAACCAGAACGCGAAGCGGGAAGCCTGGGAAGATTTGAAGAAAGTTCTTCATTTCGTTTACGACTAGGATCGGCATGCTTCGAGGCTTATTTATTACTTTTGAAGGGGCCGAAGGCAGCGGGAAGACGACCCAATTTCGCATGCTGATCGATGGCGCTCGCGCGGCTGGCCACGCCGTGGTGGAGACGGCTGAGCCGGGGGGCACATCGATTGGGCGGCAGATCCGCAAGATATTGCTTGATCCTGCCAATCAGGAGCTGAGCGCAACCACCGAAATTCTTCTGTACTTCGCGGCCCGGGCGCAGAACGTGGATGAGCTGGTGAACCCTACGCTGGCGCGAGGCGAAATCGTTGTGTCTGATCGATGGACCGATTCTTCATGGGCTTATCAGGGAGTGGGGCGTAAGCTGGGTGTGGCACTGGTGGAACAGTTGGACGTCATTGCCTGCCGTGGCCTTGTTCCTGATCTGACGATTTATCTGGACATTGATCTGGAGACCGGATTGCGCCGGGCGCATTCGCGAAATCTGGAAACGCAATTGAATGAATCGCGATTGGACGACGAAACTTTAGAATTTCATACCACGGTGAGGAATGCTTATCTGGAACTGGTGAAGCGCTACCCCGGCCGCTTTCGCGTTGTGAATGCGAGCGGGGCAAAGGAACAGATCGCCAAGGAAATATGGAGCTTGGTGAACGGATTTATTGAGGAACGGAAATGATCGAAAATGTTTTCGGCAACCGCGCGGCTGTGGAAACTCTCGAAACCATGTTGCGGGATGATCGGATTCCGCAGACAATTCTTTTGGCGGGACCAGAGGGTATCGGCAAGGCGACGTTGGCCAGGCGTTTTGCCGCAAAGTTGCTTCCCAACGGGGCTGTGGTGGAGCAGGACGATTTGGCTTTGGAACCGAATCTGGAGATCATCCTTGATCGCGAAAAGCTGACGACTGAAAAGCGTTCCGACGACCCGCTATGTTTTGCTACTCATTCGGATTTCGTCACATTTTCACCGGACGGGCCGCTACGGCAAATTTCCATCCAGCAGATGCGATTGTTGAAGGAAAAGGCGCAATTTGGTCCACTGAAGGGACCGTGGCGCATATTTCTGATCGACCACATCGACCGCGCAAATGAACAGGCGGCGAACTCACTGCTGAAAACACTGGAGGAACCGCCGCCTTATTTAATCCTCATTTTGACGGCGGAAAATGCTTACGATCTATTGCCGACTATCCGGTCGCGGGTAGTGCAACTGGCGCTGAGCAGGCTGGATGATGAAGAGATGAAGCAGTTCGTGAAGGCGCGCGGATTAGACAGGCCAGAGCAACGAATCGCGCTTGCCTCGGGCAGCCCGGGCCTTGCGGTTAGTCTGGACCTGGAAGCATACGCAAAGCGGCGCACGGCGATGCTTGCGCTGGCGCGAGCGGCTTCCGGCCAGTCTGGCTTTGATGGCTGGGCGAGATTTTCTGAATCGATAGGCGCTTCAAAATCGGAAAAGTTGGATAGCTATTTGAAAGTTTTCTACATGCTGCTGGAGGATTTGTTGGTGCTTAGGGAAGGCGGCTCGCGAATACGGAATATTGACCTGGAAAAGGAACTTCGGACGCTTTCCGGAACGATTAGCTTCGAGTGGATCCGCAAGGCTGTGGAGCGCACCGATGAGCTGGTGGAGTTGGCGCGGCGTAATATTCAAAAGAGCATCGCATTGGATGCCTTGGCTGTTTGCTTACGAAAGCTTTAGATTCCTAAGGTGCATTTGGCGCGATTGAGGCTTGATGGCGCCCCTGCTTATGTGATTGAATGGAAATAGAATAACGAAACAATTCTTAAGTTGTCTTCTTCTAAGACTGTAAGCATTGTTTGAACAGCATCTTTTGAGTAGAGGAGTTGCCCAGTGGAAGCAACCGGACGTAGAGTAGTTCGCCCAACAAATACGGTTTCCTCATCGAGCCGGGAAAGCAGCGGACCGCGCCAGGCCGCGAAGAAAATGGCTCCGCCTGAGCAGACCAACGCGGAAAACTTCTATTACATGAAGCAGATGCAAGGCAAGACGCCTATGATTGCAGTGCTAAAAGATGGGGAGATGCTCAAAGGCTACATTGAGTGGTACGACAAGACTTGCCTGAAATTTAACCGCTTGGACGCCCCGAACCTGCTGCTATACAAATCCTTTATCAAGTACATGTACAAGGATCCGGACGCGGCCTAGTCTTGTGACCGTATGGTTTCCTTAGGTCTAGCCAGTCTAGCCCCCAATGCTCCTCACTTAGGGGGTTAGCCACTGCTGCGTCCAAAGTGGGGCAGACGCCAGGCAGACGCCCTCGTCT
>JAYVXT010000566.1:0-4617 GCA_043785065.1 Bryobacterales bacterium
AGAAAGCAACCTTGTGCTTGGCCGCCTCTTCCATGGCGTTTAACATCGTGGCGGGGTAGGTGTAAAATCGAGTGCCGATGTCTTGGATGTCGAACACTAAAGCGTCAAGACCTTTTAGCATCTCGGCGGAAGGGCGCCGATTCTTGCCGGCGTACAGGCTCCAAACCTTGAGGCTGGTTTTTTCATCCGCGCTGTGCCCCACGTTTTCCTGGTCCTCCTTTCCGAAGATGCCATGCTCCGGCGCGAGCAGCGAAACAATGTTCACGCCGGCCTTCAGCATGACGTCAACATTGCGTTCCCCGTTCTTGTTGAGCCCGGTTTGATTGGTGATTAGACCCACCTTCATACCATGCAGCATCGGAAAGCCCTGGGCTGCCGCGGCATCCAAGCCGGTTTCCACTGAAGCGTTGCGAGCCACGGTTCGCCGCACGCCCGCGCCAGTTACTGTCTCGTTGTATCCGGAAAGGGTCATGCCTGGAGCGTCAACGCCGGCGTTGGCGGCAACAATGGTAGCGATCTTCGCTCGCAGTCCGACGTTCGCTGGCCGGCGGTGCGGGTGAACGCTATTCGACATCAGAATGACATAGGTCTTGCTGGATGGATCGACCCACAGCGAAGTTCCTGTAAAGCCGGTGTGGCCGAAGGAGCCGATGGGGAACAACTCGCCACGATTGGAGGAAAAGGGGCTATCGATGTCCGGACCTAATCCTCTAAGGATCGGCTGATCTGCGGGGGTGGATGGTTCAGTGTATTTGCGAACCGTAAGTGGGCTCAGCACGCGTTGCCCGTTGAGTTCGCCGCCGTTAAGCAGCATTTGCGCAAACTTTGCCAGATCCTGCGCGGTGGAAAATAAGCCGGCGTGCCCCGCGACGCCTCCCATGAATTTAGTGGTTTCATCATGAACGACGCCGCGCAAGGGGACTGTGTCGCCTGGATATTGTTCGGTGGGCGCGATGCGGGAACGAAGACTGGTTGGCGGCTGAAACATGGTTTCGGACATGCCTAGCGGATCGAACAGGTTTTGCTTGGCGAACTCGGGTAGTGGTTTACCGGCAACGACGCGAACGATTTCGCCGAGCAAAATATAATTGATATCGCTGTAGATGAATTTTTCACCGGGGGCGGCAATGGGCTTATCGACGAGAGCTTTTTGGATGCCAGTTGTGTATCCCTGCCAAGTTGGTTTCAGGTCAAGGTCTGGCCGCATTCCTGAAAAATGCGTCAGCAGCAGGCGCACGGTAATGTCGCTTTTGCCATTCTGGAATGTGGGTAGGTAGGTGGTAACGCGGTCGTTTAATCGAATTTTTCCCTGCTCCATGAGTTTCATTACTGAAACAGAAGTGGCGACCATTTTAGTAAGGGAGGCGCAATCGAAAATAGTATCGAGCGTCATATCCTCCTTTCGGGGGACCAACGCCCGGCGACCATAGGCTTTTTGATACACAATCCGCCCATTTTGGCCAACTATGAGAACTGCGCCGGGCATTGCGTCCCGGTTCACGGCATCTTCAATTAATTGATCCAAATCCGCACTTGGATAATTTTGAGCCGCAGCGGCGGCGATCAGGAGTAATGAGGCTAGGAAAGATCTCATGCGAGTTTTTGGGCGAGTCCTTCAAGGAGTTTAGCCAAGTCAACATCCTTTTGCGTGATGCCGCCCGCGTCGTGTGTGGTCAAGTCCACGGTCACGCGATTGTAAACGTTGCACCATTCCGGATGGTGGTTCTTTTTTTCAATTTCGATAGCAGCGGCGGCAATGAAGCCGATGGCATGCGCGAAATTGGGGAAGGTATATTCACGGTGAAGCTTTCCGTTAAGGATTTTCCACTTATTGAGATCGCTGAGGATCGAAGAAATTTGCGTTTCGGTAAGAATGGCCATACAGCTATCATAGAGCGATGCCCCGCATATTGCCTCGCCTTCGGTGGAACTTAGACGTGATGCCGTCTCCTGTGGAAGATCGTCCAGGATTGATGATCCGGGATTCCTACGGCTATTCAGACGCAACCTTAATTCTGCCGCCGCAGGTTGTTCCGTTCCTGCAGTTTTTTAATGGCGAAACTGAGGAGAGCGAGCTTTCGGCATATCTGGTTCGTGAGACTGGCGACATCTCGATCACCAAAGTTAAGGATCAAGTGTGGGAGGCGCTGAGCAAAGCCGCGTTTCTTGAAGACGAAGTTTATGAGAAGGCGCGCGAAGAAAAACATAAAGCCTTTGCTGAAGCCCCGGTGAAAACGGCGAGCCATGCGGGAGCGGCTTATCCGGATAAACCGGAAGAACTGCGGACGGTTTTCAACCAATACATGACGGGGGCGGGGGCAAAGACTTTTGGGCAGGTTCGCGGGATTGCTGCCCCCCATGTTTCCCCCTTTGGCGGTTACGATTCCTACCGTGCGGCCTACTCGGCGCTGCGGCCGGCTCTGGACATGGATCGCACCTTCATTTTGCTGGGAACCTCGCATTACGGAGATGCCTCGAAGTTCGGGCTGACTCGGAAAAATTATGTGACTCCCTATGGGGCGGCTGAGACGCAAACGGCGTTGGTGGACGAACTCTTTGCAAAGGTTCCAGGAGCGGTGGTGATGGAAGATTATTGCCATTCGTTCGAACATTCGCTTGAATTTCAAACGGTTTTCTTACAACATTTATTGGGTCCAAGAGTGCGGATCCTGCCGGTGTTAGTGGGGTCTTTCGCGGTTGAGATGGCTGAGGGCCGGTTGCCGGAATCGAACGAAGATACTGCCCGGTTTTTTGATGCGCTCGGCGAGATTGGAACCCGGCTGGGGAGCAAAGCCTGTTGGGTGCTGGGAGTGGATATGGCGCATATGGGGGAGCGCTATGGCGACGAGATCGCGGCGCGTGCAAATGAGGCGGAGATGACCCATGTAGCCGAAATGGATAAGGCGCGTATGGAAAAGGTTTGCGCAAGCAACGTTTCTGACTATTGGAGTCTGGTGGCGGAGGGCGGCGAAGATCACTTGAAGTGGTGCGGGTCCGCCCCTTTCTACACTTTCCTGAAAAGTGCTCCAGGGTTGAAGGGAAACGTGGAGCACTACGAGCAATGGAACATTGACGAGACCAGCATTGTTAGTTTTGCGGGGATGACGTTTGCCTAAACTAGTCCGCCGCCAATTTCCATTCGCCATTCTCGAATTTCGCTTGGGGTTCTTTCCAAGTGGCGAATTTGGATGTTAGTTGGCCACCGTCGACCAGCAGCGAAGCTCCAGTTATGTAGCTGGCATAGTCGCTGGCAAGAAAGACCGCTGCGGCCGCGACTTCTTCCGGTTGGCCACCCCGGCCTAAAGGTATCCCTTGAAAATACGGCTTGAGGTATTCAGGGTCGTTAAAGTATTGCTCGGTGAGCCGGGTTCGGATTAGGCCTGGGTTGACTGAGTTGACGCGAATACCGTAAGGGCCCAACTCATTGGCCGCTGTGTGCAGAATTCCAAGTACACCAGCTTTGGTGGCGTTGTATGCGATGAGGTTTTCTTCTCCATCATGGGAATTTGTAGAAGCGGTGATGACGATGGAGCCACGGCGTCTGGGCTTCATCGCCCGAACGGCCAATTGGATGCATTGGAATACAGCGGTTAGGTTGATGGCTAGAGTGCGATCCCACGATTCCGGGGTAGCGTCGAAAATCGTTCCGCCGATTGCGGTTCCGGCGTTAGCTGCCAGAATTTCGATTTCCGGGACCTTGGCAAAAGCGCTTTCGAGAGCGACCCGGTTGGTTAGGTCCACGGCAAAACCATGGCCGCCTAGGCTCTTGCCCACTTCCTGGGGAGATTCTTTTTCCAGATCAAAAATTGTCACATAAGCGTTGGCCGTCGCGAGGGCTGTGGCGATTGCCTTGCCGATCCCGTTTGCCCCGCCTGTGACTACGGCATGTCTTCCGCCAAAATCAATCCTCATGAGTAATAAGGGTACCCCATGGCGAGGTTTGGCCGCGAGTTGAAATGGGTAGCATCAGCGGGTGGCATCAGCGGGTGGCATCAGAGTGATGAGGCATCTTTTGTACGCCACATGGGAGTGCCGCTTCACACTCTTCAACGCCGGGCTAAAGCCGCGGAACCACCATATGCGTGACGGGCAATAGGCCTATCTGGTAGTGTATACTAAGAAAAGTTAAAGTTTGTACTGTGAAAACGGCTTGACATGCCCCCCCGTCAGCTGATAGAGTTGCCGGAATCCGCAACTCCAAATAACGATAGCAGCCGCCTGCGCAAGAAGTGCGGGTTGTGGCTATTGACTCAAATGGTCAGCGTAAGCGTGATTGCATGAAACAGCCTTATTTTATTCTCGTCCTCGCTCACTCCATGCACGGTCGTCTACGGCGTGTGCACGTACCCTACAAGATCCTGTATGCCACGTTGGCTTTAGCGCTATTCGGCCTGTTTTCCATGGCCGGTATTGTAACCAGCTACGTGCGAATGGCTTGGAAGGTGGGAAACTACAACACGTTGCGGGAAGAAGCGGATAACCTTCGAAAGCGGTATCAGGTTTTACAGAAAAAATCGGAAACGCAGAGCGAGCAGATGGCAAGCCTGCAGATTCTGGCCAATGAAGTGACTCAGGCCTACGGCATCAAAGCCAAGTTGGAAGGGCCGGGAAGCATTG
>JAYVXT010000567.1:0-4616 GCA_043785065.1 Bryobacterales bacterium
CTTCAGCCCAACACGGGGAAAGTATTGTTCGGTGCAGAAGAGGAATCGATCATCATTGAGCAAATGATGGAGCAAGCACTGGAAACCGTGGCATGGAATTGGAGCACCGATACTTTCCGCACACTTTGCTCTGGCGGCCCTTCCAGCCTCAGCGATGATGGAGGCTGGTTAGTTACGGAACGGGCTCCCGAAAATTGACACTTTGGAAATTACCGGATATGCAACGAGTGGCGAGATAAACGTTGGATGCGCCAGTCTTGCACACTGCCGTCTCAGCGGACGGTCGATTCGTGATCGCTGGTGATTGGCAACACGCAGCTTGGGATGTACTGCTTGCAAGGAGTAACCGATGAGGTAACGAATACAATCCTTCGCTTTCCTATCCAATCCTTGGGGGTATTTTAGTCCTTGTCAAGGGTTCGCAAAGCCGCGCCAAAAAACGGCGCGCCCTTGACAAGGACTAAAATACCCCCAACAGGTGCTAATACGAAAGCGAAGGAAAAACAAAAGCACGGTATTGGTAGATTTCACTTGACAGGGGCGACCTGCTCATGGAAGCCGCGAGCGTAAGCGACCGGTCTTTTCAGACTTCCACCACAGGGCTGATAGCCTAGTTGCGTCCGCACAACCCGGGTGTACCGCACATGCCCGCAGGGCAGCCTCCTCCGGCCACCGGTTCGGTGCGGCTGCCACCATCTGCCTTGGCGGCAAAGGTAGACCATTTCTGTTCCAAGTGGCTATCGCCGCATTTGGGGCAAGCCACGGAACTCTCGTCCGAGGAGCGGCGTACCAGCTTCTCAAATTCATTTCCACAACCGGAGCAAGCGTATTCGTAAATTGGCATGGTTTATTCGGCTATCGCCATTACGATTTTATCAACAATCGAGCGGATTTCGGAAGTGGGAGAGTTGAAGTTATTCACCAAAATGGAAAACGCGATGCGGCCTCGGGTGGGCGAATCGGCATAGCCGCTGAGAGCGCTAACGTGGCTAAGGGATCCGGTTTTGGCATGAATGCGCGAAGCCTTGGCTTGACCGGCGAACCGCGTGTCAAGCGTGCCGTCTTCGTTACCGATGGGCAAAGTAAGGGCGTAAGCTTCGGCGTTTTTTGACTTGTGCATGTACGTTAATAGCTTCACGGCCGTTTCGGGAGTGAGAAGCGTCAAGCGGCTGAGTCCGGAGCCATCTTCAAAATGAAATCCATCTTTCGCGGCCCCGGCTTCGGCCAGAAAATCTTTCATTTCTTCCTGCCCCAGTTTGCGTGTCCCCTCGCTTCTTTTGACGAAGGCCACTTCCCGCAGCAAGATTTCCGCATGAAGGTTTTGGCTGACTTTGTTGACGACTTGGGCCACCTCAGCCAAATTAGGCGACATTCTTTGCGCCAGGATTTGGCCGCCGATTGGACGTGCTTCCCCTTCCAGGCGATGATAGGGGCGCGCGCTGCCGGCGACCTTGATTCCTTTTTGTTCGAGCACCTCGCGAAACGCGGATGCGGTGAACAAAGCCGGGTCATCAACCCCGAGCAATTCCGTATACGAATTGGCCGCGATGCCGAGTTGGCCGGAAACCACAATTTCGTTCGCCGCGGGAATGCGGCGGATATCGATCTTCTTTTCACGGCCCGAGCCGGTCGAAGCCAGGTTTTGAATGTTGAAGTAGCCGATGTTAGGAAAGATGGTTAAGCCAGGGGCTTGGCCGGTTTCCGCCGCCGCATCCAACGTCAGTCGAAAAGCATTGTCGTTCCAAGTTAAGGCTGAAACAGGAGCGCCATATTCGTAAATTGGATCGTCCACAGCCCAACCTTCCGGGAAAGGCTCCCAGGGATAGCGGGTGTCGTCGCCGAGGATGTCGCCTTGAATTTCCTTCACTCCTCGTTCGATAAGTTGAGCCGCCAGATCCTCCAGCGGCGCATAGGGGGAGTTTGTTTGAGCTTTCGGCTGGTATGGGTAAATGCGGCCGGAGAGAGTGGGGTCCCCGCCTCCAATCAGACGAAGATCGCCCATAATGCGGCCTTTTTTATCCGGTAGCATGTCTGCCACCACTTTGGTTTGAAAACGGTAATTGGGCCCGAGGCGATCGAGGGCAAGTGCGGTGGAAAAGAGTTTCGTATTGGATGCCGGAACGAAGTGGCGCGTCTGATTGATGGCGGCCAGCGTTTGGCCACTGGCGAGGGCAACGGCATGGATGCCCCAATGGGCGCCGCGTGCGGCTTCTGTGGAATTGATGAGGGTCTGGAGGCGGTCGGGAAGCGCGATGGGCTTGGTTGCAGTAGGAGATTTTCGCGCAACAATTGTGCGTCTTTTGGGGGTGATTGCGGCTGACGCGAGAATAGCGCAGAGGATGAAAGCGAGGAGGCGGCCCATGTGTCGGATTATACTCGGATCATGAAGCAGGCTGTATTGTTGTTTTTCTTTTCAATGGCTGGGTGGTCGGAGGGTGTGACTTTGCGCGCCAAAATCTCCGAGTATCCGCGGATGATGAAACTGGATAAAGCGGATGTGGGGGCGGAGTTTCATGCTCATACATTGCCCGTGGGGGAAGGGGATGAAAAATCGCCGTTGTTCGCCGGAGATTATCTGGTGGTTGAGATCGCCATTTACCCCTCACCATTTGTGCGGATGCAGGTGAATCCATCGCATTTCACTTTGCGGCTGAACGGGAAGAAAGTGGTTGAGCCGCAATCGGCGGGGATGGTCGTTCGAAGCATCAAAAATACACGAACGAATTTGCCGGCGTTTGTAATTGGCAGTGGGCCAGGCGAAGTAACGGTAGGCGGGCCTCAGCAGCAGCCGCGTTTTCCTGGCGACCCGACGGGGCCGGGGCAGCGCCGTCCTAGCCCTGTGCCAGAGGAGGAGCATCCTGGGGTGGATAAGGTTTCGGAACCTAAGCCCGAGGAGCTAGTGCCGGCGCGGGAGTTGCGGAATGAAGTTGTAGACAAGCCTGTGGCGGGCTATTTGTTTTTTCCGTATGATGGCAAGTTGAAATCATTGAAGAGTATTGAGTCCAAGTGGGTATCCCTTTGACTCAGCCGACCCCAACCTGTAGATTTAGGTGTGGAATAAGGTGGGTTTGCCGTAGGGCTTACTCGCGCGAAGTCAGCTTCTGCAGCTTCGCTTCCAGCCATATAAGGAAAATCAGCAGGAATACCATCAGCGAGCCGACGAATGGCACAACGATCATGACCTGGATCTCGAAGTAATGGGCCACTAATCCGAGGCCCGCGGGGGCCATCATGCCGCCGCTCATCGCCACGGCGAAAATTCCGTTCAAAAAAGCTGGGTGATAGTAAGGGAAACGGTCACCGAGCTTCTCCACTACGATCGGGTAGATGGGCGCGAAGCTTGCGCCGATGAGCAAGATGCCCACGAAGGCGCCTTGCAAGTTGTTGGTTGTGCCGAGGATGAGGCAGCCGAAAACGGAGGCCAGCACGCTAGCAAGCAACAGCCTCGCATGGTTGAAGCGAGGCAGTATAGCCTGCGCCACGGTCCGCCCCACCAACAATGCAAACCAATAGAAAGCCAACATTTTTAGTGCGGTTTCAGGGCTAATGCCCAAGCGTTGAATCAGAAAGATCGGCAACCAGCCGGCGATGGACCATTCATTCCCGAATTGGAAAAACAACAGTAGCGCGAAGAGAATGGCGGCCGGCTTCTTGAAATCCTGCATTGCTTCCGCCGGGTGAGGGATTGGCTCAACGGCTTGGAATTCTGTCCGGCCGTAAAGGACGGCCATTAACACGGGAACGATTGCGAGCAATAAAAGTCCCGCGGAAACGGAATAAGCATAAAAAGTTTGGGCCAGGATCAGAGCAGTGGTCATGGACCCGAGTGTAAACAAAAGGCCGGCGATGTTGGTGGTGGAAGCGGCGTCGTGACGATAGATGGATGTAATGGCTTGAAAAATGGCAGTGTTGGCTAAGCCGGCGGCAAGGCCCGCGCCGAACAGTCCGAAGGCGCGCAAAGTTTGAACGCTCATCGGGGTGGATGTATAAGCAAGTACGCCAAGCGAGATTGCGCCGGTTACGGCGGCGAGAGTAAGAATTGGGCCAGTGCCCAAGCGAGGCAGGGCGATCTGAGCGAGGAGGTTGGCCAAAAGGACCCCGAAGTTAAGGCTAAAAAAGTAGAAGGCAACCCAAAGGAAGCTGGATTGTAGGTGATGCCCCCAGGCGGGCAAGAGAGCTCCGGGCAATCCAACCAGGAGGCCGGAGAGGAAGAAGCCCAGCAGCGCACGGCGGGCTGTACCCGCATTGAGGACGCCCGTATGCCTCGGAAGCAGATATGGCATTAGAAGTTCTATTGTACTCCTAAGGATTCGATGGAGGTAATGCAAGGCTAGAAACATGAGGGGTCATTCGTTCCGTCGTAAATCGATGGAACTACAGCGGATTGTGGTGGTGAGGCGGAGCAAGATAAAATTTTTGCTGGTGACCTCTATGATAATGTCCCCTTAGCGACTCAATAGAAGTGTCCCCTCAAACTGGATTATGGAGGTCTGGTGTTAAGGACACAAATGAGCGATCAAGAGGCAAGAAGATGCGGGGTTTTAGCGCGAGTAAAAACCGACGAATTGACACAAGTGGAAGCGGCGGAAATTCTCGGAATAAGCTACCGGCAGACG
>JAYVXT010000568.1:0-4615 GCA_043785065.1 Bryobacterales bacterium
ATTTTTACGATTTCAGGAGCGCCGGGGCCAACTTGCAACAATGCGGCCTCGATGTTTTCGCGATACTGGCGGCAACCGGAATATGAGCTATAGGCTGAGGTCACGAACGCGTAAGCTTTTTGAATGCCGTCTTCTTGCATTTGGCGGATCGCGTCGGGCAAGTACGGATTCCAATTGCGGTTGCCCCAGTATACGGGTAAGGACGGGCCCTCTTCCTTCAGCAGTGTTTCAAGCTTGGCGATCAGCAAGCGGTTCTGATCATTTATGGGGCTCTTGCCACCGAAATGGTAATAGTGTTCAGCCACTTCCAGCATGCGCTCGCGCGGCACATTGCGGCCACGTAGAACATTCTCTAAAAACGGAATAACATCCGCTTCTGTTTCGGGCCCGCCAAAGGAGACAATCAGAATCGCTTCTTTCATTTGTATTCGATGCTCGCAGTTGTGCACGGGTGTCTAAAAAGTCGCAATCGGATTTAGCGGAGAGCCAGTGCCACCGGCAACGGCAAGCGGCGAGGCCGACAGCATAAATTCGTAGCGATTGAATTTGGCCGCCATTGCGCTGAGGGCTTCCATATCCAAATTGTCCAGAATTGGCATACCCATGGCGATCAACACCAGTTGATGAATTGGTTGCGTAACGCCGTCGACTTGCGAAGGTAGAACGTCGGAAGCGCCATCGGAGCCGAGAATGGCCACGTCGTGTTGCTTCAACCATTTGGCGCAAGAGGCATGCAGACCAGCGGCCTTCTTGCTGATCTCCCACGCGCCATTCTTTTTGCGGGCGGCCCAACGGCCGGTATAGATAAGCACAACGTCACCGGCGCGAACTTTGACGCCGGTCTTCTTTTCCCACGCATCTAAATCTTCCGGAAAGATGGCGGTTCCGGCGGCGAGGAAGGAAACACCTTTTAATTTGGGAATGTCCATCAGGATTGCGCGGGAAAGGATTCCGTTCTTGAAGCCGGTGATGGCCAGTTTCAGCGCGCCGGTCTTGCTGAGTTCCTTGGTGGAAAAGCCGTTGTACATTAATCCGTCGTGGAACATGTGGCAGAGCGAGTCCATGTGGGTGTGGGCGAAGCCGTGATAGTTGACCGCGTAGGAATCCAAATAGTATTCATTGGCATAGGCTCCGGCATCTTCTACCGTGTGCTTGAAGGGATTGTTATTATCCGGGCCGGCAACCTTCTCGACATCGTGCGCGAGGGACACCGATACGCCTTCCTTTACAAGGGCCGCGGCTTCTTTCCTTTTCGCCGGCGTGATTAAGTTGTAGGCGCCGAGTTGATCTTCCTTGCCCCAACGGCCCCAGTTGGACAACTCCTTCATCCAACGGTCGACATCAGCCTTGGTTGACTTGTGCGCTGTTTGCGCGGGAACTATTAAGGATAAGAATGCAACGAGCGTGAGTGTTGTTTTCGAGGTTAGTTTCATAGTGCAGCTTCGATTATAAAAGCTTCGATTATAGAAAAAGAGTGCGGAACCATGAATAATTTTCTCGAATCGGCAACAGGCTAGGTAAGAAATTCGAGATAGATGCGTAGCGGGGTTTGTAAGGTGTTGACTCTATGTGGGAAAGCAGTTTGGCCTCAACATTGCATCAGTAAAGTGCGGAGGTTCTGACAAAATGGAACAGATCGAAAATGGCGGTATGAAGTCTAAGAGCGGCTCAGCCTGGACTGCGATTTTGGGCGCTGGCGTATTGGCGGTTGGAGGTTTCTCGGCCTATCAAGCCAACCAAACTGCGAAGTTGCAGCAGGACATTCATTCCTATCAACAGCAGATTGGCGAATACAAGCAGGAGATCGGCTCACTTCGTTCTACTGTTTCCACTTCCGATGGTGAACTGCAAAAATCGCTGTCCACGGTGAACGGCGAACTGGCGGCTACGCGTAAGGAAGCGGCGATCAATATATCTAGAGCGCAGGCTGCCTCAAAAAGACAGGCTGACCTGCTTGCCGGCAAATTCGCCAAGAACCAGGAGGCGGCTGAACAGAAAATCAATGACGAAATCAGCAAGGTCAAAGAGGATGTCAATCAGACTTCCACCGAAGCCTCAAATCGCCTGACGGGTATTTCCACGGAGGTGACCGCGGTTAAGACTGAAGTGGCTAGCGCCAAAACGGATATTGAAAAGACTTTGGCCGATTTGACTCGAGCCAGGGGCGACATGGGTGTGATGAGCGGCTTGATCGCTACTAACGGCACGGAAATCCAGGCCCTGCGCGATTTGGGCGACCGAAACATTTACGAGTTCAAGTTGAGCAAGCAGTCGGGTGCGATGAAGGTTGGTGGGTTGCTCTTCACATTGAAGAAGGCCGACCCTAAACATAACCGCTACACTATGGATGTTTTGGCTGACGATAAGCATGTGGAGAAAAAGGATAAAACCACCAACGAACCTGTGCAGTTCTATGTGGCTTCCCGCGCACGTCAACCCTTTGAAGTTGTTGTAAACCAGGTGAGCAAGGATGTGGTGACCGGTTATCTAGCCACGCCAAAAGTAGAACTTACCCGGAAGTAGTTAAGAGAGAGAGTGTATTGTGTGGGCGGCGCCTCCTAAGACGCCGCCTTTTTATTTTAGGCGAGCTTAGTTTTCGGTAAAAACCCTGCTGAATTAGTTGCACATTTCCACACCGTAGATAGCATCGAAGCGGTTTACCAGGTCGAAGGCGGAAGATCCTTCGAGCAGTGTCAAGCGATTGGCAGCTTCCACCAGCGCACCGCGCTTTACAGTCCCAACCGAAATGAGCACTTTCAATTTCGATTGATCTCTTATAGCTTTCTTAAGGAGTTCTTCCAACGGCTGATTTGAGATTACTTTTAATCGTAGGGTGTATTCGGCGGCCGGAGTGAGAACGTAGCCTCTGCGCCAATTCAACTACTATTCGGCGGTCGAGGAATTTGTTCAATGTGCCCGGTCTAGCCCCCCCGCCTTTAAGGCGGGCTGCTTCCAGCCACAATGCTGCGAAACGCGAGTGAAATGATCAGTTTCGGCAAAGCATTGCGGTCGTGTTGTTTACCCGAAGGTTTCCATGGCTGAAATTAAGATGATTGCTGCTGTTACAAGCGCTTGCGGCTTCAGCCGCTGTCCGGCGACTTTCAGTCGCAACCGAACCCACCGGCTTTGAGCCGGTGGTCGTTTAGAAAATTCTTCGCGAGATAGCTTTCCATCCTTGTCGGCGTCTCCCTTCATGAATCCAGGCGTTAGGAACATGCCTGCTCCAAAGCCACCAGGGCCACCAGGCCGCGTCCGGCAAAGGCCCCGGCCCCCCCGGGACCGTGCTGGCCGCCTTTCGGCTCCATGGCTTCCCATTGGTCGACTGTCCATTTCAGGTGGATAGTCCAAACTTTGGATGTTTGGAACAACTCCGCGGATTTCGTTGGTCCAGTAGCTCCCAAGGCGAAATTCAACAAAACCGAGCCCACTAAGAACAGAATGGAGGATGTTTTTCGTTTCATATTTTGGTAACGACACTGTAACGCAAACCGTTGCAGGTAGAGTTCTAAGATTTGTAAAGACATTAACTAATAACTCGAGTTAGACTTCTTGGCGTTGAAAGGCCAATTGAAAGTTTCCTCAACCGCCGAGTCCTTGCAAAAAGTGGACGATTCCGGTAAAGCGCAGATCGCCGGGCTTCACGGCCAGGTTTGAACTACTTCGCTTGGGCTGCCGCAATCAGCCGATTAGCGTCTTCCGGCAAAAGGTAACCTTGCTTCACAAGGTCTTTTGCCGCCGTTTGTACTGCGGCTGCGATGGCTGCCTGATCTTTGTAGCGTTCTTCAATAGAAAGCCGGGGGTCTCCGGCGGCTATGCGCTCGGCTTTCGTTGCTTTGAACGACAAATAGCTTCCAGTCAGGCCGCAAAGTTCGTCTTCGGCGAACCCGGCACGGCGCAAGGCCCAACCGGTATAAGTACCGAGAGGAACTTGAATCGCCGTGGACCGGATTCCGCCGATTTCGTTTCCATCGGCATCTACCTTGGGCGCAAGCATTGTGTAAGACGAGCCAAGTGTGGCGGGCTCTTTAAGCGTTGCTCCAGAAACTCTAAGGCTGTCGAATTCCGGTCCGAAATCACGGACGGCCAATCCACTGATAAGGCCATTAAATCGGAGTCCGGGAATTGTTGGGAAGCCGATTGAGTTGGGGGCGATTAAAGTACCGTCGCTGATTTTTGGGTACTTGCTAGGGGGTGGTTCCTTGCCTTCAAGAACCCACTGTTCGAGCGCAACAAGCAATGCGCGGCGAGTCTCGAAAAATGGGGCAGGGTTTTGGAGATTCTGGCACATACCGGTGCTGCCCGATGTGGTTGGTGTGTGTTGCGTGCTGGCGAAATGATAGAGCCTCATTTCGGGCGGAAGCTCGGCGTCTACTGTGCCCGACGAATTAGTGATGTTCAACGACATTCGGCCTTGCCAGAATTCGGTGCCGCTTGTGGTTTGAATCAGCTTAGGGCACGTGAGCGACTGGCGGCACACGTCCATGTTGCTGGCCGAACGTCCAGCCAGGGGATCGAGCATTGGCCCCCAGGTTAATGGCCCTTCGGGGGCAGGGTATATCGCATTTTCGTGCTGTCCCATGGACCGTTCTGGTTGCCCGAAGCGCACGTTGAGTGG
>JAYVXT010000569.1:0-14348 GCA_043785065.1 Bryobacterales bacterium
AAGCCGCGTCTTACCTTGAAACGGCCAGATAGCTCAGTTGGTAGAGCAGCGGACTGAAAATCCGCGTGTCGGGGGTTCAACTCCCTCTCTGGCCACCATCACTCATTATTACGAATTACGAAAACAATTCAAAAACTCATATTGGTTTTACGGGCGGCGGTGGTGGCTCGGAAAAACCTATGAGGGTTCCTTCCGGAGCGAGCACGTAGGAAACTTCAAGCCCCCAGGGCATGCGCTTCGGCGGGGCTATCATCACCGCTCCCGAGGACACCGCTCTTGCGACCGAACTTGGAACGTCGTCTGTCCAAAAAGCGATTTCCACGCCAACAGGCCCTCCTTCAGCGGGGCGGCGATAATTAAGTAGGCATCAGCGTGCGGCCCAATGAATGCCATGCTATGGCTATCATGGATCCGCCGGTTTCCAGTTCGGCGAAGCCAAGACTGTCATCCGCGAATCGCACTTCCAAACCGAAAGCGCGGCAATAGAAATCGACGGCGGCTTGCACGTCGTCTTACATAGAGAACTGTACCGGCGAATTGCATCGACCCTTTTTGCCAACGTCTCACTAACAGCCAAGACTCCGTTCCGGTCACAAACGAGCCTTCGTTTTCCACGCGGACTAAGTTCGACCATTTATACTGAATAGAACGAATGGATTGGATTTTATCCACATGCCGTTGAGGAGTTTATGGCCGTTTTGATTGACGCGATTAGCGTAAAGAAAAAGACTTTGTTCGAGCTGGACAATACGCCGTACGCCTGCCTCGACGCTGAGGTGAGCACCCCCACTGCCCGTGGCGGCCAGACTCTGGTGCGCCTAAAAATTCGCAACCTTCTCTCCAATGCGGTTTTCGAGAAGACCTTCAAGGCGGGCGAAAAATTCAAGGAGCCGGATCTGCAAATGGTCGCCGCATCCTACCTTTATAGCGACGGCGATGGGTATCATTTCCTGGACCAAAACAATTTTGAGACCCTCACCCTTCCCGATGAGGTGATCGGCGATTCGATGGAACTCCTGGTCGAGGGCGCTATGATCGAGATGATGAAATTCAATGGGAATCCCATCGGTCTACAACTCCCGACATTTGTGGAACTGGAAGTTACCGACACCGAACCGGGCATGCGCGGCGACTCGTCAAGTGGCAGCGGCACTAAACCCGCCACGCTGGAAACCGGTCTTCAAATCAAGGTTCCGCTCTTCATCAAAGTGGGGGAACGAGTAAAGGTGTCCACCGAGACCAGAACATTTTCCAGCCGAGCTTGAGGGCCTTCCAAGTGTGTTCAATTGTGGGGCGGACCCCTGGTCTGCGGAGGGCCCCCTGGCCCGACTGCCCGGTTACTGGAAACAATGTGGAAGCAACGGCATCCACTCCGCGCCGAAAGCCGCTCGGCTAGTTTCCATGAATGCCGCCCCAGCTTGTAACCCAATCCGTACACAGCCCGTCCCTACATCCGTGAGCCGTATTGTTTCCACATCTATCTTATTGTTGTTGTTGTTGTTGTTGGAAATCGCAAATCCCCTCCAGGCGCAAGGCAAGAAAGAATTAGCATCGCCGGTCCCTCTTCCCAAAGGCGGCACGCTGGTAATTGGCTTCCTCGGCGGTTGGGAACATTGGAGCGACCAGGATCGGGGGGTTCGGCGGACCATATTGAATCTGCGGCGGATCCCAGGCGTATATGCCGAATCTATCGAAAATCACCGGTACGAAATAACGCCAAAATGGGTGGAGCAAGCTCTCGACACAAATGGGAACCACAAGTTGGACGACGCCGAACGCCGCAATGCCCGGGTGATTATTTTCGGGCAAAGTCTCGGAGGCCAAGCCGCGGTGCGTCTTGCCAGGGCTCTGCGAACGCGCGGCATTCCGGTGCTTCTTACAGTGCAGGTGGATAGCGTCGGAGCCAACGACAGGACCATTCCGGACAATGTTCTGGCCGCGGTGAATCTTTACCAGCACGAGCATCTGACGTTCCGCGGCCGTCCTCAAATCAGGGCTGCCGATCAGCAAAAAACTACCATACTGGCCAATAAACAGTTTCACTATCCGCCCTTCAGCACGGATGGTCCCACCCCCAAAGGCTGGGCACGCCGTAGCTTTGGCGGGGCCCATGCCCGGATGGAAGCCGATCCAGCCGTCTGGGAAGAGGTGGAATCATACATACGGCAGGCAATTAAAACTCAGTAAAATAGGTATTAGGTTTATCTTCATGCCCAATCGCTTTTCCATTTTTCTTCTCGCCATTTGCCTCAGCCTATTCGCGCAGGACAAGCCTGACAAAAGTTACGATTTCACATTGATTGGGGATAAACAGTGGCTGGACACGAATGTCGATTTAAGCGCCGGCGACCTATTAAAATTCACCGCCACCGGCACGATTAGTTATCCCATGCAGCCTAACGCCAAGGACATTGGTCCGGGCGGCGGAGCCCGGGGCTGGCTGGATATGGTGCGCAACTATCCGGTCAACGACGCGAACAAGGGCGCGGTGATCGGCAGAATCGGCACCCGCGATACATCGCGCGGATTTGCGATCGGCGACGCCCGCGAACAGCGTGTAAATGTGGATGGGCGTTTGTTTGTCGGTATAAACCAAATGACCAACGATGCGGCCACTGGGTCTTTTTCGGTTCATGTGGACCGCTTTGCCGGCAAGGCAATGGCCAAGATGGATACGAATTCCATCCCTAAACTTACCCAGGCGCAACTCGATGCAATCCCTAAGCGCGTCGTCGATAGCGAAGGAAATCCCGGCGACCGCGTGAATTTCATTATCGTGGGATCGGAACAACAAGTGCGCGATGCCTTGCAAAGGCAGGGTTGGTCGAAGGTGGACAAGATGGGGAAGGACGCCATCTTCCGCGCTTTGCTCTCCAGCCTTTCAAAGCAAGCTTACGTCACGCTGCCCATGAGTGAATTAATGATGTTTGCCCGCAGTCAGGACTATGGTTTCGCGCAAGGCGATCCGCTGAGGGTGATTGCTAGCCGCCATCATTTCCGTATTTGGAAAGCCCCGTTTCAGGTTGGTTCCAGCGAAGTATGGGTAGGGGCAGGCACGCACGATATCGGCTTCGACAGGGATCAGCGGAACAACAAACTCACTCATAAAATCGACCCCGACACCGATCTGGAGCGCGAGTACATCACGAATAGTTTCATGGAAAGCGGGCTGGTGACGCTGAAAGAAGCCAGGGCTTTCACCGACCCTATCAAATTGGCGAAAACCGCCCACGGAGAGGAGTTTCGCTCCGACGGCAATACCAACGTAATTTACTTTTCCGCAGATAATTCCGATGACTCCCGCTCTTTCGGCGACTACTTTTGCAGCGTGCTGACCAAGAATCCCGACGGCGGAGATTGGGGGGATTGTTCGCAATATTTGTCCGAGGCCGGAAAGACAAATCTTCCAATGCCGGCGCTTTCCCCCGATTACCGCGTGCTGATTGTCCCCGGATTCATGAGTAGTTGTTTCCCGGAAAGCCCAGCGTTTCAGGAAGGGCAAGAAGCGTTGAAAAAATATGGATTCAACGTTAGCCTTTATCCTGTCCCAAATAACAAGAGCGAGGATAACGCTAAGGAAATGGCCGCCTATCTGCGAACCGAAGGCCCCAAGGACACCAAGAAATTTATCCTCGTAGGCTACAGCAAAGGCACACCCGACCTGCAAGTGATGTTGGCCAAGGAAAAAGGCGTGCAGCAATACGTGGCCGCATTCATCAGCGTTGCGGGAGCAAGTGGCGGGTCGGCAATTGCGGACATTATACCGGGCATGGCCGATCAATATATCAAGCAGTATTTCAAGATGCAAAACTGCAAGGGCGATTTGGCGGAAGGATTCAAGAGCTTACAACGCGGAGCCAGGCAATCATTCTTAGGAGCCTATCCCAACCCCATTGTTCCCACTTATTCCGTCATCGCGTTTTCGAATAAGGACAATACCTCCAAATCTCTAATGCAGACTTGGAACATGTTGCAAGGCTACGACACGATGATTGATGGGCAACTCACGCGTCAGGACGCGATCATCCCCGGCAGCAAATTCCTAGGTTCAGCCAAGAGCGATCATTTCGCACTCGCCCTGCCATTCGACAAATCGGCGGATAAGACGATTCGCACGGGGATGGATAAGACCCGCTACCCGCGAGGAGCACTGCTTGAATCGATGGTGCGTTTCGTAATGGACGATTTGAAAGCTAAGTGACGTCCGGCATGCGTCCGGCCGAGCTGAGCGCATCGCCAGTCAGCCGGAACCCGGTCCACTCATCCATGGGCTTCGCTCCTAAAGACTTATAGAACTGTATGGCCGGCATGTTCCAATCGAGCACGCTCCATTCCACGCGCCCATAGCCGCGCTCCACGGCAAGCCGCGCCAAGTGCAACAGAAGCCCCTTGCCGATGCCGCTGCCACGAAATTCGGGCTGCACATAAAGGTCTTCCAGGTAAAACCCGGGCCGCCCAAGGAACGTGCTGAAGTTGTGAAAGAAAAGCGCGAAGCCACACGGCAATCCTGACCATTCCGCAATCAAAACTTCGGCCACCGGCCTTTCTCCAAACAGCCATTTTTCCAGCAACTCAGGCGTTGCCACAACTTCGTTGGACAGTTTTTCGTATTCAGCCAAGCCTCGAATCAATTCCAGAATTAGAGCGGTGTCGCCGCGTTCTGCGGCTCGTATGTTCAGCATCTTTTTTTCCATGTTCCCATCTGATCGAGTTGACGATAGTTGACTAACTCAATTCCAGCGTCGTTAACAGCTTTTCGCGCCAACGGAGAAACCAAAGCTTTCAATTCCACCGCGCGACTTTCTTTGAGCCTTGTAGGCTCCGCGGCCAATTCCTCAGTAAGTATGCCGGGATGAGTCATCAATTCAGTCGATCCCTCCGGCATATGAGCCATTACGCCGGCCAGAGCAGCTTCGTCCAATCTTCCGGTAATCGCAAAGCCCCAAAAATGATCGGTGTGCCGAAGGCCATGCGCATCCAATACGGGGCCGATGTCCACGCGTCTTACGAAGCGTCCAATGACTCGCTGCTTCCACTCGCCTGCCGATGCCGCACGGAAGTCGACCGGTCTGCGGACCCACCGAATGCCAAAGTTCTCCGCAATGGAGCAAACAGCCCGCAGCACGGGAGGCAACAGATGCGTGTGTTTATGCGTGTCCAAGTGCGTGGGTTGAATGCCCGAGGCAAGAATCTTCCGCACTTGAGCTTCCAGTTCATCGTAGATGGCAATCTTCCCGGCATACACTTGCGCCGTCAGTTCCGAAGTAGAGGAGGGTAACCGCCGAGCGGGATCGAGCAATGAATTACCCCCGATCAGCGTCAAGTGGCAACCAATGTCTAGCGTTGGAGTTTCACCCGTCAAGCGCACCGCGTCGTCAAAAGCCGAACCATTCGCCATCAGGGTGGTGGCAGTCAGAATGCCGTTGCGATGGGCCTCCACAATACCTTCGTTTACGTCCCGCGTGAAGCCGAAATCGTCGGCGTTAATGACAAGGTATTTCAAGCTGCCCAACCGTTAAAACAACTTAAGTTGAATGCTCAAGAATTTCTTCGGATTGGCGCGAAAATCCTTCATAAAGGAATTCATTTCCTTGGCCGTGCCGTTGAGCGATTCGTAAAGCTGCGGGTTCACCATTAGCTGACCGATAGTTCCCTGTCCCGCGTTAATCTTATCCACGGTGGTATCCAGCTTGGCCAGAAAACTATTCAACCGCTTGCTGAGTTCGTCATCCTTAAGAAGCTTGCCCGCCGTGCCCTTGCCCTGATTCAAATCTTCAGCGATTTTCTTCAACTCAAGTATCGTCTTCTTCGATTCATCGAATAGCGCCGGATCTTTCAAGAATTTGCCGGCTGAACCTTCGCCCGCTTGCAGGTCTACAATCAGCTTATCCATCTTGGCAATGGATCCGCGCATCTCGTTCCAAAGGGCGTCATCGTACAAAAACTTGCCGATGGTGCCCTTGCCATCCGACACAACAGCCGTTACTTTGCGCATGTCGGCAACGGCCAATTGCACTTCTGAAACGGTCCTGACCGCGCGGTTATAGAGTTCATCATCCACCAGCAGTTTGCCGATACTTCCCTGGCCGGATTCGACGATTCCAACAATCCGATCAATGCGAGTCGCGATTCCCTGCATCGATTGCAGCGTAGGATAAGCGGCATTCACCAGGTCCTGAAATTCGCGCGTGTCCAAGCTAGGCAGTTCTGACCCACTTACGATGGTGGCTGCTTGCTTGCCTTTCCGAATATTGATGTACTTCGAGCCCAATAAGTTTTCCGCACCCACCGCCGCCTGCGAATCCACTGGAATCGACTTCAGCATCCGGTCGTCGATATTCATCGTCAGGCGCACAATGCGGTTCGGTTTGTTTTCGCCGGAGAGCTCAATCTTTTTCAACTTGCCAACCTCAATGCCATTGAGGCGCACCGCTGAACCTTCGGCCATAGCGGCAGAATCGTCCATAAAGGTGTAGATGGGAACGTCCGTCGCAAACAGGCTCTTATTGCCGGTCAACAGAAAGACCATGATAAATAGCAACGCCAGCGCGACCATCGCGACAATCCCAACCCGTAACTTGGCCCAACTGACTTTTTCAGCGGAAGGCATATTGAATCAAACCCTTTGCATGGTGAATTTCGAGATATAAGGATCGGCCGACTTGTCCAACTCCTCTTCGGTCCCCTCAAATACCAAACGCCCGTCCTTCATCACGAAAAAACGGGTGTGTAATTTTTCTTTCTGTTCTGGCGAAGCCTCCAGCACTTTATCAGTTTGCGGGTTATAGCGGAAAGTTGCAAGCATGTGCCCGTCCTGGAAGCGGTGCGTCACAATCATGGATGCCGTATTTCTAAGCTCCCGCTCTTTAATTAACAAGGCAATAATTCTGTTGGCGGTGATCGGGTCCAGCCCAGCGGTGGGCGAATCATACATCAGCAATTTCGGATGCGTCACCGTGGCGCGGGCGATGCCAACACGCCTTCGCATGCCGCCCGATAACTCACTGGGAAATTTTTCCATCGTTTGCGGCAGGCCCACAAACTGAAGCACTTCTTCCACCCGCCGGTGGACTTCCTCCGGAGCGATTTCAACCAGTTTTTGATTCAGCATCGGATAGGAAACGTTCTCTTCAATCGTCATCGAATCAAACAGCCCGCCTTCCTGGAATAGAATTCCGGCGCGCGCCCGCATGGCATACCATTCCTGTTCGCTTAGTTCCGTCACGTCGCGGCCAAACAGAAAAATCCTTCCGGAAACCGGCCGCAATAGGCCTACCGCAAGCTTCAGCAGAACGGTCTTACCAGAGCCCGCCGCGCCGAAAAGCACGATGGTTTCGCCCGCCATCAGGCTGAAAGAAACACGGTCAAGCGCCGGCGCGTCGTCACCGTCAAAGTGCATCGACACGTTTTCAAACCGGAGAATGCATTCGTCAGCCATCGTCAGTCTAGGTGGCGATCCACAAGAAGATGCGTGTCATCAGAATGTCAATAACGAAGATCCAAACGCTGGCCACAACCACTGCCTGCGTTGTGGCGCGCCCCACACCCTGCGTTCCGCCAGTGGTCCGCATGCCGAAAAAGCAACCGACAGAGGCAATGATGTAGGCGAATACAAACGGCTTCAGCAGCCCCTGGCCCAGATCGTTGAATTCCAGCGATTGGTAAGACGAAGTCCAATATTGCGACCCCGTGGTGAGGCGCAGCAAAGGCACGCCGATCATGTAGCCGCCAAACAGACCTATAAAATCGGCCAGCACGGTAAGAAGGGGCAGCATGATGCACAACGCGAGCAATCGCGGCGTTACCAGCTTTTTAATGGGATCGGTTCCCAGTGCGCGCATGGCGTCAATCTGCTCGGTAACTTTCATGGAACCAAGTTCGCTGGCGATGCCCGAGGCATTGCGTCCGGCAACCAGCAGCGCGGTCAGCACAGGGCCAAGTTCGCGCACGAGCGTAATGGCGGTGATTTTTCCGACTTCGCCCGACGCCCCATATTGCGCCAGCGCGCGCGACATCTGCAACGCCATGACAGCGCCGCTGAAGAAGCCGATGAGTATAGTGATTGGAATGGAGCCGACGCCAATTGTGTCCATCTGCAAAACCACGTCCTGCCCATAGAATGGACGGCGGACAACATTTTGAGTAGCCCTGGCAGCCAAGGCTAAATATTCTTGAAAAGACAGAACCGGCGGCTTCAGGAAGTCGAACAATGTAAATTGGCCTTGAATTTTGATGCTAACACGGTTAGGAATGGCGCGAGGCAAGGTTGTATAATCAAGCCATGGTAATGGTCGAGGAAACGTATCTCCCCCTCACCCTCTACGCTCCTGGGTTGACGGACGCGCGGTTTCAGGAATTCTGCGAGCAGTACGCGGATTACCGCCTTGAGTATTCGGCTGAAGGGGAGTTGACCATCATGCCTCCAACGGATCCGCGCACCGGCGCCCGTAACGCTCAAATTACAGCGCAATTGTTGAATTGGGCCGTGGGAAGCGGCACTGGGTTTGTAACCGATTCCAGCGCAGGCTTCATCCTCCCCAACGGCGCGCGCCTCTCTCCTGATGCCGCCTGGGTCTCCTGCAAACAGTTTGCCCAACGACATCCCCTACCGGAATTCGTGATCGAACTGCTCTCCCCTACCGACCGTGCCAACGTGACGCACAAGAAAATGCTGGAATGGATCGCCAACGGCGTGCAGCTTGCGTGGATGATCGACCCACGAGCACAGAGCGTCACCATCTACCGTCCAGGGCAACCACAGGAACTACTCACCCGCGTCACGCAGGCAAAGGGCGAAGGCCCAGTCGAAGGTTTCGTACTTGACCTGACCGCTATCTGGTCAATTTGAAGATACCTTCGAATTAAGATACCTCGAGCATTCCAATCCGCTGCAGGTCTGCGAGCCCGCCCCACTTTTTGATTTCCTTACTTAGTGGTTAGGCGGCGGGATGGAATCCCTTTTGGCGGCCATATATTTAGTTTTCAAAGATCCTACGAGGCAGTCGCTTGTTCAGTTTGGCGCCGGTGCTTCGCCGTTGCGGGTTACCCTCCGCACCAGGTGGCGGCTATGGGCCTGGAACGTCGGCTTGGAGGTTGGTGAATGCGTGGAACACTTCAGCGCCTTGGACGGTTTTAGGCTCGGGCTTCGATTTTGGGGTCGGCAAAAGCCTTGCTCAACAGCCCGTCCCATTCGTCAAAGACCGCCGAGTATTCTTCGCAACCCGGCCGCAGCTTTTCTAGAGCTACCCGAATGGCCCCCGCCAAAGCAACCTGCAGAGGGAAATCCTTCCCAACCTTTTTGGACTCCTTGTACTTCGCTTGTTCCTCTTTGGAAAGGTTAGAGAAAAAGGCGGAGACCGTGTCACTGATTCCCTCTAATGTTTCCGCAACATTCCCTGAGACATCCGGAAGATGCTTTGCGCCTTTAGCCATGAAGGAGCAGCAGAAATATAAAAAGGAAAGTTGGGAGATATCCATTTGCTATTACTTTATTACCTACTTTGCGCCGCGCGTCGACGTGCCGGTCTAAGGACCCGGAACCATCATGTGTGCATGTGAGTACGGGTACGTTGGGATTTGAATGTATTGCTTGTGAATCGGGCAACCTGTCACTTTCAAGTCGCGCACCCGCCAACACAAATCCCATCCCCAATCATGGTGCAATGAAGGAATGCCCTTTGCCGGTCTTCGCGTGCTAGCCCTTGAGGCGCGGCGCGCAACTGAAATCGCTCAACTGATCCGCAACAACGGCGGCGAACCCGTAGTGATCCCTGCCCTGCGCGAGGTCCCCATCGAAGACAATCAGGAAGCCTTCGCGTTCGCCAAACGCTTGTTCGCCGGCGAGTTCGACATGATGATTTTTCTAACCGGCGTCGGCGCGAAGGCGCTGGACAACGTCATTGCCGCGATGTACCCCGATGGCCCCGCCCTGCGCAACGAACTGCGCAAGATCACCATCGCCGTGCGCGGACCGAAGCCCATGGCCGTGATGCGTGAATGGGACGTGCCCGTAACCGCCTTCGCCGCTGAACCGAACACGTGGCGCGAACTGCTCACCGCAATCGAAGGGCTGCCCCAGCGCCGCATCGCCATTCAGGAATACGGCAAGGCCAGCACGGAGCTTTATGCCGCCCTCCAAGCTAAAGGCGCCCAGGTCACCACCGTTCGCGTCTATCAATGGGAGCTGCCTGAGGATGTCCAGCCGCTGCGCGATACGGTCCACGGTTTACTCGCCGGCGAGTTCGATGTGCTGGTGGTCACAACAGGCGTGCAGATCACACACCTGATGCAGGTCGCAAAGCAAGATGGCTTGGATGCGGAACTTCGCAAGGCGCTCGGCCACATCGTCGTCGCCTCCATCGGTCCGTCCGCAACCGAGACGCTTGAAGAGCACCATATCGTTCCTGATATGATGCCTTCTCACCCTAAAATGGGATTCTTGATTAAGGAGGCGGCTGAGCAAGCGCACCGCATCCTGGAAGGAAAGAGTGGTCATGACAACTACCCGGCGAAACGCATTTCGTAACCTTCTGGCGCTGGCCGCCGGCTCTCCCCTATTTTCCCAATCGCCCGGCTCATTGCTGGAGAAAGTAAACGGCGAGGATGTAGATGGGCCGGTGAATGTCCATGAATTTGAGCTTGTCGCAAAGCAGAAGCTGCACAAGCTTGCCTACGATTTCATCGCCGGAGGCGTGGAGGATGAGTACACGCTACGCGCCAATCGCGCCGCCTATGAACGCACGGTGCTGCTGCCGCGGGTGATGGTGGACACCTCGCGCATTGACATGCGGCTGAAGTTGTTGGGATTCGATTTGGAATCGCCGGTGATTATCGCCCCCAGTGGCGGGAAGAATTTGGTGCTACCCAATGCCGATGAAGTTGTGGCGACGGCCGCGCTGGCATCGAAGACGCCGGTCTGTTCGGCGACCGGCGTGCAAAGGTTATTGTCGGAAGGTAAGCCGTTGCTGTGGTGGTCGAACACCATCGGGTCGCCCACAAAGGAGTCGGCCCAGACGTATGCCAAGCGCGTGTCCGATGGCGGCGGCAAGGCGATTGTGCTTACCGTGGACAATCAATACCAGTCAAACCGGGACCGCAATAATCGCAACAAGTTTGATTACGGCTATATGCAGACGGGGGTGCCTAAGGAAGGGCAGAAGCCCCGTTCGCCGGCTACGGCTGCGATGTGGCAGCCACACACGCCGGGCATGACTTGGAACTACATTGAATGGTTGAAGTCGGGGTCGAAACTGCCGGTGATTGTGAAGGGGATTTTGAATCCGGAGGACGCGGCGCTGGCGGTGCAGAATGGCGGCGATGCGGTGGTGGTGTCCAATCACGGCGGCCGTCAGATGGATGGCGTGATTGCGACGTTGGACGCGCTGCCCGATTGCGTGGATGCGGTTGCCGGTAAGGTTCCGGTGCTGATGGACGGGGGTATCCGGCGCGGCCAGGATATTGTGAAGGCGCTGGCGCTGGGGGCGAAGGCGGTGCTGGTGGGCCGTGCGCCGCTGTGGGGTTTGGGCGCGTATGGGCAGCCGGGTGTGGAGCGGGTTTTGTGGATGCTGAATGCGGAGTTGAAACTGGCGATGGGGTTGGCCGGGATGCCGAATTTGGCGGCGATTAATCGGAAGATGGTGAAGCAGCGTAGTTGGTGATCGGGGGATATACTAAGCCATTGGTTCTGGAATACATTGGAGAGCGGAATGGCGGTTTGTATGTGGCCGGTACCCGCATGTCTCTTGACTCCATTGTTTATTGTTTCAAGGATGGACTTTTACCCGAAACGATTCTCGGCGAGTTTGACACGCTCAAGCTGAATCGAGGAGAGCACAAAAGGCGTCATTTGCGTTAGAACGGCATTTCATCTTCTTTGCGTTGCAGGGCCGCCATCCGGGATCCAACTGTTTGGCCGTAGGGTGTAGCAAACCACAAGCTGACCGCCGGAAGACTAGGATGAGGCCGAGCTTCGATCATTCCGAGGGGCACCATCTGGTTCATCACTTTGGTATAGTCATCGCTTATAACATCACCGTAATCCTTTGGCCAAATGATGTTTTTAATAGCAGATTTAATGTCAGACTCGCCGGCGCCCACTCCAAAGGTCAGAGGCAGTATAGCTCTGAAAATACGCCGCCATGTTGTATCGAACCATTTATCTCCTGTTGGCAGGGAGATAGTAATGTATACAGCGTCATCACCCTGCGCCAGTGAATCAACGTCTTGTGGAGCCAATCGCCTCGAAGCATCGGCGAGCTGAGCGGTCAACTCATCCACTCGACGCCGCAGCATTAATAACTCATCTTTCAGCGTATCCGAGGCTTGTGAACCCTTAACTCAACCCTCTACCGGACGCGTCATTTTCAAGTGTTGCACGCCGGTAAACACACCGGCCACCAGTTCGCCTCCATCCTTCCAGGTTTTGCAGTTCTTCTTTCTTAACTCCAACCGAAATTCGTCCAGGCGTTTTCGTCCATCGTCGGTTGGTTCAGTCTTATTCGCGGCAAATAAAATGGGGGTCCATAAAGTTAGGAATAAATTTTACTTTCTTCGCGCGGACCGCCGCCGGCCATATCCGCTATCACTTGAATCGTCCAGCCCAACACCGGCAGCCGCATCGTCATCCCCAGCAATGCCCATCCGAAATTCACATGCTCCAGCGCGCGAGCCACAGCCGCCACTCCCGACACGGAATAACCATCTGACGCCATGTAGGTAATGCGTCGCAATTCGTTGGACGCCGGAACAATCTCCAAATACACTGGAGCCAATTTAGCGATGGCCCATCCTAAATCGCGGCATTGCTCGCAGCCGGCGTCCACGTGCAACTCCGCTGGCAAAGCCTGAGGCCGGTACAGCGGCAACCATCGCGGAACCCCCCTTTGAATATTCCACCCAGCCGGCGCCGAATCGATCCAGGAAATCCTGCTCCTCATCCCACAGCGCGAACCCCTGCGAATAGGCCAATGCCAATATAAGTGCAAGTAAGCCGATCCAGCCGCCCAAATGCGCCACGACAGCGGGCAATAGCAAAGTGACCGCAAGTTGCATGGAATTCCGGACATAGGAATAAATGCCGGAACGCACCAATAGCAGCGGAGGATCAAACGGCACGGGCGTCCCTTGCCCGCGCTTCACAAACTCTTGCAGGGCGCTGATGCCGATAATCGCCGGCATCGACCAAAGCGCCAGTTGAATCCACGACGGTGCGAACAACCAAGGCTCGTGAAACTGGTCCATCACCACGGCGGGGAGCAGGACAAAGAAAATGCCAACGAAAGTTAAGCACTGCATGGAAGCGCGCGCGGCCAAGTGCGTGGACTTCATGGTCCAACGCCCAAGCAGTTGAGCTGGTACCAACACCAGCAGCAGCGAAAGCGCTTCACCCCACCACCAGTTGGATTTTAGAACCACGACCTGCGATAGCCTGGGCATGTACAACGCATCCACTCCCAGGGCAACAACGGCGATAGCCGCTAAATGCACACCGGGCCATGCAATTATCGGAAGCGCGCCCCAAAGCAGGGCCCATGCGAACAAAAGGTCGGCCGGCATTCCGAGCACTGTCGCACCGCTGGATTGATACCACCACCAACCAAAACCTTTCGATACCTGATGCACCGCCATCAGCGCAGGCAAGCACCACAAGCTGGAAAGAAATGCAGCAGCGGATTGCTTTCCGCCCGGCTGTTTGCGCGCATACGCCGCGCCCACGGCGATCATCGGGACAAGCAGGAGCAGGTTACGTAATAAAGGGATCGTCATGCTCATCACCTCAACGATGCCGTGTAATATTCGCCCGCCAATCGCACCGCGTAGCGTTCCCATGGAGCGAAGTACCATGCGGGATCGAGCAAACGGCGGTAGCGAATCTTCCAGGTGACTTCGGTTTGCCCCGGGGCCAAACCGCGCCACTCCACCTCCGCCGATTGCCAAGCCAGCCAATGGGCAATGTGGCTGCTATCGCTTAACACATTCGAACACTACCCGGCTGTCGGACGCGGCGGCAACTTTCCACACAAGGTCCCCCGGCTTGCCTTCGCCACCGGCAAAATGGATGCGTCGGGCCGCGCCAAGTTGAAGCCCTTCCCCATCCGCATAGGCCGGCTGCGGAAAACCCATTTTTAAGAACAGTGGCTGGGACTCATGAAACTTCGGAAGACGCGACATTCGATCTTGCACTTGATCCGCGGGCAAGGCCACAATGGCGCGTCCCTCCACTAACTCGAAGCGCGAAAAACTAAGCCGTGGATCCACCCCCTCTAAACAGAGCAGTATCAGCGGCGCCATGCTGTACAGTTTCTGGCGATGGCTTCGGTCCCGCCGTCCCGTCTGGTAATCCGCTAATG
>JAYVXT010000570.1:0-4597 GCA_043785065.1 Bryobacterales bacterium
CTTAGCATCCACTTGGCCGCCGCTCTTTCCGCTTCGGGTAAAGTGCTGCTGGTGGACGCCGATCCACAGGGATCCGCGCTCGATTGGTCGGCTCAGCGCGAAAGCGACGCCGGGTTCAACGTCATCGGGCTGCCTAAACCGATTCTGCACCGGGAAATGGCCACGCTCGGTAGCGGTTACGATTGGGTCATTCTCGACGGCCCGCCGCGGGTGAACGAACTGGCGCGCTCAGCCATTGCCGCCAGCGACATGGTGATCATCCCCGTACAGCCATCGCCGTTCGACGTCTGGGCGGCGAAGGACATCATCGACATCGTCAAAGAGTTTGAGATACCCAAGCCCAATTTGAAGACGTGCTTCTTGATTAACCGGCTGTTTCCGAATACGATGCTTGGCGCTGAGATCGCTGACGCCCTGGCCAGCTTTGAAATTCCGGTGCTCGATTCGGTGATTCGCAATCGCACCGAATACGCCAAGGCAGCGCGCAGTGGTCTGACGGCGCTTGAGACCGATCCGCAGGGGCCGGCGGCGCTTGAGGTGCGGGCATTGACCGCCGAGGTGGCGCGCATTCTGGGCGTTCCGCTAAAGGAGAGCAAGAAACATGCCGCGCGTGGTTGATTGGGGGACAAAACCGGGGGCGAAGAAGAAGGCCGCGGCGGTGGCGGCTCTGGATAGCCTGGTGTTAGGGCAGGCGAAGCGGACCAAGCGGCTTAATGCGGAGATTCCGGCTGATCTGCATACGCGGATTAAGACGCAATGCGCGGCGGATGGCAAGGATATGACCGAGGCGTTGATTGAGATTTTAGAGGCGCGGTTTCCCCAGGGGCGGTGAGTACTTACTTACCAGCCCTTTGCAAAATCGATTTGATATCGAGGTTTCTGCACAAAAATAACGACCCCGTTAACATTCAGTTTCTTACTTGCCCAAGCTTCAAGTTCAGCTCGACGGTTAGTAGTAGTAACTCCTTTTTTCTCCTCATAGGATACAGGTATAGCGAGATGAATGCCATACCATAGCTTTTGTTTAGCAGGAATATAGATGGGCAATTCGTGCGTCAAAAACTCCTTGAGGCGGCGTCCGTGAATTACGAAAAGTCCACGCGCCGCTAACCCTACCGGGAATACTTTCCACAGCCGGGCATTGGGCCCTGTCGAGATCCGCCATTTTGTCTAATCTCCCTCTGAATGCGAAGATTCCCGCCGATCCGCATAATATTAAGCCAACTTTTCCAGCACATAAGTATTCAAGCTCTTACCCTGCCGTCTGGCCTCCGTCATAATGTGGCGATGCACCTCTGGCGGCACACGCACTAGAAATTTGCCGGAGAAAGGTTTCTCCGGTTCTTCCCCACGCGAGGCGCAAAACGCCAGGTAATCATCCACGGAATCTTCAAAGGCCCGTGTTAGTTCGTCCACCGAAGAACCTTGAAAGGTAATCACGTCCCGCGTGTTGATGATTTCACCGTGAAACACGCCAGCTTGTTCGTCCAACTCTACCCTAGCCTGGTATCCCTTGTAGGTCACTTTTTACCCTCCACTCCAATACCGGCTTCCACAAGGAACGCTGCATGGAAGCCACTGCGCCGCGATCCGTTTCTTTCTGGGGATGCGGCCGATGGAACACGGCGCGCACTCCGTTTAAGGCGATACGCACGCGCGATCCCCGGCCTTCTGTTTCCGCCCCATAGTGCAGCAGTATCGCTTCAATATCCAGCCAGATAATATTGGCTCGTTTGTCGAAGATTTCCTCCAGCACAGGCTGGTGTTTTCTCGCATTGATTTTATATCAAATCATGATACTGGAATGACCCTTAAAACTTGTGTTTTCCTCCCCCTCTTAGCATCCACAAACAGGCCATCACCCGAGCTCTTGAAAACGGCTCACTTTAACCCATATCGCCGTAATCTACTCATTTGAGTAAATACTCATCACCTCCCGTCCCCGCCGCGCCCATTTCCAAACCCATTTCCGGCCCCATTTCCGACCTCTCCAATCTGCCCAAAATCACCCTTTTTCACCCACCCAAAAACAGCCCTCTAAAAACCTCCCCGTAAGTCGTTAAAAACACAAAAAACAGGTGGGTACTTTGAGGTACGGATTGCTGGGTACTTTGAGGTACGAAGGTGGGTACTTTGAGGTACGAAACTGGGTACTTTGAGGTACGGAAGTGGGTACCTTGAGGTACGGCTGCTGGGTACTTTGAGGTACGGAAGTGGGTACTTTGAGGTACGGATTTGCCTCGTAATTTCATGAAAAAAAAAGCTTTACACTCGTCTAGACTTTGTTTAGACTTTAAAACATAGACTTTAAGCAACAACAACAACAGGGAACGTGTTGTTGCCGAAACGCCCAGACCGAACGAAAAAACGAACACGAACACAAACGAAAAAACGAACACAAAAAACACCCGGAAAACTTACCCCAAAACCGATGCCATCCGAACCCATCACCGAACGAGCCCAAACCCCTCGAACCTCGAACGCCGAAAACGCCACAGCCGTTTCCATGTTCGAGCTTCTCGAGCCAATCACTCGCATCGGCGTGGAAACGGAACTGTCGCGATACCCGGTGCACAACCTGGCGAAAAAAGGCGCGGTGAATATTCAAATCACCAAGCGCCGTCACGACGGAGTGATCGACCTGAAGTGGGAAGTCTCGTACTCGGATCGCTACGGCCAAGCACGGCAGCAAGCCTACAAGCTCGACACGATCGTGGTGAACCGGCGCATCGACGAAGAGGGCAGGCCATTGCCGAAGTTCATCAAGATCGGCAGCCTCAACGACCTGTGCAAAGACCTCGGGCTTTCCACCGGAGGCAAGAACAAAGCCATCGTGAAAAAAGGCATGCTGCAAAACGCCAGCGCCTTCATCAGCGCCAAGTTGAAATACCGGACGAGCGACGGCGGAGAGCGCACGCTAGAAGCCGGCTTCACCCGCTACAGCGTCGTGTTCACCGGCGAGAAACTGCCCGACGGCCGCGAAGCCGACGCGATTTACATCGTGCTCAACGAGCCCTATCGCGAGGTGCTCAACAACGCGCCAATCCGTCCGCTGAACTACGGCTACTTGAAATCACTGGGTCCCTCGGCTCAGCGGTTTTATGAAATTATCAGCAGCCGCGTTTACGCCGCGATCCGCAATAAAAATTCACTGGCGCGGATTTCGTACTCGGAATTCTGCACTTACTCTGCACTTACTCGCCACATGGATCACGAAAATTTCCGTGTGCAGATGTCGAAAGTTCATCGCCCGCATTTGAAATCCGGCTATATCACCCGGGTGACTTACGAGCCCATTTCGAGCGAGGCGGATGAAGATGGCCCCGACTGGATGATGTGCTACAAGCCCGGCCCGCGCGCCCAGGCCGAGTACATGACCTTCGCCCGCAAGAACAAGCGGCTGCAGGCCGACGGCAACGAAATCGAAGTGGAGGCGGCGACGCCGCTGGAGCTGGGCATCGACGAAGCCGTGCTAGCCTCGGCCGAGCCCGCAACGGCATCCATGCCGGAACATCCGCTTGAGCCGCACCTGATTTCCCGCGGCGTAAGTCCGAACAAAGCGCGCACGCTTTTGGCCTCTACGGCCGAGGGCCAGCGCGTGATGGATCAGCTCGAATGGGCCGATCAGTTGCTTGCCACCGAGCCCAAGCGCTTCAAGAATCCGGCTGGCTTTTACGTCTACGTGCTGAGCGAAAACGTAACGCCACCACCGGAATTTGAGAGTTCCACGCAGCGCGCCGAACGGGAGCAGGCCCGTAAATCGAGCGACGCCGAGTACAGCCGGCAAGCGCAACTACGCATCAGCTACGAGGAGTTGTGCCACACCCGCGTGGAGAAGTTCACCAAGGGGTTGACCTCGCTTGAGCTCAAGGAAATCAGCGCCCGCAAGCGGCAGAAGATGAGCGCGTCGATCCAAAGTTTCTCGCAGATGACGGCCGACAATCAGCGCAATCTGATTTGGAATGCGGTGAAGGCCGAGGTGAAGCCGCGTGTGGAACTGCCCAGCTTCGAGGAGTTCGTGGCGACGAGGCAGCGGATGGCCCCCGTAAAGGCCCCCAAGAGGGCAGGGAGGGGCACGCTAGCCCCCGATGGTAATCGGGGGATGGCTAAGGCCGCGGCGAAGGCAAAGCCCAAGCCGCAGCAACAGGCGCTACTTGGTTTCGAGGAGTCCGCCGAGACCGGCAAGGAGCGCAACGAGGCGCGCAATTACTTGCTGACCGGCCATCCCGATCAATTGCGGTTCCACAAGATGCTCGATGAGGGCCGCTATGAGGAATTCAACCGCGAGTCGGAGAAGCTGCTGGCGGCGCGGGAGAAAAAGTAGGGCGTCTCTCCGAGTGTACAGTGAGTGTTGTTCAATCGCATTGATCTTATGGCGCGAGTAGATACACCAAGGCCGCCATCAGGATGTAAGAAACTGACCGGCCACAAAGACGTTTGGTTTCACAAAGGGTTTCGGTTGGCTTAGTGCAAAGGCCGGACAGGTTGCAGACCACGGCGCACCGGCAACGGCGGCGCGGGTGAGCGGCCGCCTTTCAGATTCCAGTAGGCCCACGACCGGCCATCGAACACACCGGGCGGCGCGTTCTCCAACGCT
>JAYVXT010000571.1:0-4592 GCA_043785065.1 Bryobacterales bacterium
CAAATCGCCAACCTGGCGTTACGGTTTAGGCGGTTCCGTGCGCTTCACGCGGTTTATTATGCGGTATTGCTCATAGAGTACGCTCTTTTCTTTGCGACGCGCCGTCGAGACAAGACCGTCCCTGAAATCCTCCCAAACAGTCCCGTGTTTTTTGATGTCGATTTGAACGGCTACCTTACGGCCTTTCTCGTCGGTCAGGTACTGGATTCCGGTCCTGGTTTCATTATCCTTGTGAAATAGAGCCAGCTACGACTAAAGGCATGGGCGATTCTCTTTCTCAGTTTACCCCTTCGAGCCAGCGTACGCTGTTTGCCACCCAGTGTCATCCGAAAAAGCATGTTCAGCAGGAAGAAACCGGTCGTCGAATAAGCCAACCGAGCCGCTTCATGAGCGCTAGGATTACTATATGGATCTTAAGATAAACCGTCGGCAATTGCCATTGGCGATGGCCGGTTTGGCAGGTACTTCCTTCGCCGCCGCCAGGATCGAACGCGACAGGCTGAAGAAAATGCCGGCGCGCATTGTCCCAGTGGAAGGCGCCCCCGATGGGTTGAAGCTCGATCGACGCTGGGCGGGCGATTTCTGCAGGGCTAAGCTCACAAATCACGGAAGGCGGCCGGTTGCGGTGAAAGAAGTCGTCCTGTTTTCGATTCCACTTGCCTTACCGCCGGACACTCACATTTATGGCGAGAGCTTTCAGATGTTGTCGCAAACTTCGGGAACGCTCGGCAAACCGGTGGATCTTTCCTATTCCGAGCTGAAACACTACCGGATACCGCAGCCGGAAGGGGTTACGGCGATGTCGGGCATGGTTGTGTTCGCGCCCGCTGAAGAGCCGCATGTGCTGTTTGGTTTCACCTCCTGCCATCGCTTCATTGGGCGCTTTTATTTGAAGGCCGATCAATTGGATGTTGTGGTGGACACCGAGGGGCGGATGCTTGCGCCAGGGGAATCCTGGGAGCTGGAAGAGTTTCTGTTCTTCCATAATCCCAACCGGACGGAATTGTTGGAAGCGCTTGCCGATCGTATTGTGCAGAATCATCCTCCCTTGAAATTCGCTAAACCTCCGGCGGGTTGGTGTTCCTGGTACTGCTTTGGTCCGCGCGTGACGGCGCGAAATGTACTGGAGAATCTGGACAAGATCGCCAGGGAGTTTCCGCAACTGAAATACGTTCAACTGGACGATGGCTACCAACCGGCGATGGGTGATTGGCTGAGGGCTGGCAAGGCGTTTGGCGGAGACTTGAAAGGGGTGTTGAAAGAAATTAAGAATCGCGGGTTTGAACCGGCGATTTGGGTTGCCCCGTTCATTGCCGAGGAAGGCTCTGAAGTGTTTCAGCAGCATCCGGATTGGTTTATTCGCGATGCGGAAGGGAAGCCCCTGCGCGCGGATAAGGTTACTTTCGCCGGTTGGCGTCGAGGGCCATGGTATGGCCTTGATGGAACCAACCCGGCGGTGCAAAGGCATCTGGAAAAGGTATTCCGCACGATGCGCGAGGAATGGGGTTGCACTTACTTCAAGTTGGACGCGAATTTTTGGGGCGCGATGCACCGCGGCTTTTTTTTCGACCCGAAGGCGACGCGAATTGAAGCCTACCGGCGCGGCATGCAGGCTATTTTGAAAGGTTCGGGCGATAGTTTCATCCTTGGTTGCAATCATCCTATCTGGCCTTCGTTCGGTTTAATTCATGGGTCGCGAAGTTCAAGCGATATCAGCCGTAAGTGGACAACGATCCGCAAAGTTGCCCGCGAGAATTTGAGCCGCAATTGGCAGAACGGCAAGCTGTGGTGGAACGATCCGGATGCGATTGTGCTGTCGGGCGATCTACCGGATAGCGAGTTTCAGTTTCATGCGACGGCGGTGTTTGCCAGCGGGGGGATGATACTTTCCGGCGACGATTTGACAAAGATTCCAGATGATCGCGCGGCGATGTTGAGGAAGCTGTTGCCTCCGGCGGGCAGAGCGGCGAAGTTTGACGATGATACGTTTCAAGTTGGACTGACTGCTGTTACGGGTGGAGTGATGGCCAGCGTGTTTAATTGGGGAGATGAGCCCGCGCGCGTCCGCGTCAGATTGCCGTTTGTGGCCAAGGTCACGGATTTTTGGACAGGCAAGGATGTGGGGCGGGAGAGTGGTTTTGTAATTGAGCAGATGCCGCCAAGATCGGGGCGTTTGTATTTATGCAAGCCATCGGCCTGAGTGTTTGCGGGTTATCGCAAGGTCATGGCTACTTTGAATCTTCCTCAAGCGATATCTTCAAGGCTTTTAAGAACTTTTGATCTTGAGATGTCCAAGTGACCTTGTGCGTCTCTCCGGCCGGGGTGGCTTCCACCATCTCGCCATCAGAGCTGTTTGGATCGCGCTTGTTAAAGCCGATTGTGGCTTCGAGGACAAGAAAAACATCGTAACCCGCGCGCTTAATTTCGCCAATGGCGCCAGCAATGCGGTCGGAATCGGCCAGCGATTCGTTGATCGCGTTCCCGAGATCCTGCATCAAACCTTTCAATTGATCGTCCAAAGGAAGTCTTTCGCCTCTCCCAGTACGGGCATTCCTAGAATACCATTGTTGCCGTTCGGCATCTCCCTGATCTTCAAGCATTTCCGCACAATCCTTATCGGCAGGATTCCATCTAATCTACAGGACGCCTATAATTGAAGTTGAGTTTCTTCTATGTTTACTTTGGGTAAGCGATTTATGGAACACGTCGTTCCGGGCGTGGTTAAGCCTTTACGAGTGCTGTGGAATGAGATTATCGGCTTCGTTTTTATCTGTTTAGGAGTGGTCGGAGCGGGCAATGTAATCCGCTTCTATGGTGACGTCGAACAAGGTGGACGGATGTTCATCAGCGCCGCTTTTTCTATCGTCATGCTCTACTTCGGCATCACGTCTTTCTGGAAAGCCCGGAAAATCGGTAGGACTTAACGGATGGAAAGTCCGGGCCAGTTTCCCTATACGCGCGGAATATACAAAGACATGTACCGTACCCGCCACTGGACCATGCGCCAGTACGCCGGGTTTGGCACTGCCGAAGAATCCAACAGGCGCTATCAGTATTTGCTGAGTCAAGGCATCACCGGTCTTTCGGTTGCGTTCGACCTGCCCACGCAAATGGGGCTTGATTCCGATCATCCCCTAGCGAAGGGCGAAGTGGGCCGCGTGGGCGTAGCCATCTGTTCGCTGGCCGACATGGAATTGCTATTCGACAAAATTGAGCTCGAAAAAGTTTCCACCTCGATGACCATCAACTCCACGGCGGCAATTCTCCTGGCCTTTTATATGTTGGTGGCGCGCCGTCAGGGAGCCGATCCGAAAAAACTGCAAGGCACTATTCAAAACGACATCTTAAAGGAGTACGCGGCACGCGGCACCTACATCTACCCACCGCGGGCGGCGATGCGCATCATTACCGATCTATTCGCCTGGGCGCAGAAGGAGATGCCGGAGTGGAACACGATTTCCATCAGTGGCTATCACATTCGCGAGGCCGGTTCGACGGCCGTGCAAGAGGTTGCCTTCACTCTGGCCAACGCCATCGCCTACATCGAAGCGGCGGTGAAAACGGGCCTTGCCGTGGACGACTTTGCTCCGCGCCTTTCTTTCTTCTTCAACGCGCATAACGATTTTCTGGAAGAGATCGCAAAGTTCCGCGCCGCGCGCCGGATGTACGCCAAGATCATGCGCGACCGTTTCGGCGCGAAGGATCCCAAAAGCATGATGCTTCGCTTCCATGCGCAGACGGCGGGGTCCACATTAACCGCGCAACAACCTGACGTGAATCTGGTACGCGTTACGATGCAGGCGCTGGCGGCGGTGCTGGGTGGGACACAAAGCTTGCACACCAATGGCCGCGACGAGGCGCTGGGGTTGCCTACGGAAGAATCGGCGCGTTTGGCGCTGCGCACGCAGCAGATCATTGCGTATGAATCGGGTGTGACCGCCGAACCCGATCCGCTAGGCGGCAGCGAATGTATGGAACGGTTGACCGACGAAATTGAAACCGGGGCGCGGCGTTACATTGAACGGATCGACAGTATGGGCGGAGCGCTGGCTGCGATTGAATCGGGCTACATGCAGGGTGAAATTCACGATGCCGCTTACATAGCGCAACGAGCGATAGAATCCGGTAAGCAGATCGTGGTTGGGGTGAATAAGTTTCGCATGGAAGATTCGGCTCCTCTGCTGGCGTTCCGCTTGGATGCCGCGATGGAGCGTGGCCAGTGTGAACGGCTGCGCGCCGTGCGTGCTTCGCGTTCCTCCTCTGATGTGGAGCGTGAATTGGCGGCGCTTGAAACGGCTGCGCGTAGCGGATCGAACCTAATGCCGCATATCGTGGCGTCGGCCGAATCGATGGTGACGGTGGGCGAAATTTCAGATCGCTTGCGACGTGTGTTCGGGGAACATCGCGAGGTTTAGGCCAATGCAATGGTTTGCACCTCGAATTAATTCAACGGCGCACTAACAAGAACTACGAGGTTAGCTCTTCCGGTCAGGAATCCCTCTGTGCCAACATAACTGAGACATCTACCCCGCCCGCAATTACAGACCTTTCAGAGGGCGGAGAAGAGATGACATCATGGTAAGTAATTTGCA
>JAYVXT010000572.1:0-14273 GCA_043785065.1 Bryobacterales bacterium
CGCCTATTCGCCAACGGGAAGCGGCTATTGCCGCGGACGGGCCGACGATCCCCTTCAGATCCCGTAAAAGCTCGCTCCCGGTTTCATAACGGGCCTGCGGATCCTTCTCCAGACACTTCGCCACAATACGCTCCGCCTCCTTCGGAATTTCCGGTCGAAGCGTGCGCAGCTGCGGCGGGGATTCCCGCAGAACTTTGCTGAGTACATTCATTGCAGAGTCGCCATCGAAAGCGCGCCTCCCGCAAAACATTTCATACAGCGTTGCGCCCGTCGAAAATATATCTGAGCGGGCATCGACGGCTTTCCCTTCGGCCTGCTCCGGCGACATATAAGCCGCAGTACCCATAATCGTGTTGGCGTTTGTAACGGGCCCGGCCGTCACCGTGTTATCGGTGGGGGAAATCACATATTCGATCTTCGCCAACCCAAAATCCAGGATCTTCAAAACGCCTTCGCCGGTGACAATAATGTTCGCCGGTTTGATGTCACGATGCACGATCCGGGTAGCGTGCGCGGCAGCCAGCGCGGCGGCAATCTGACCGGCATAATCCAAAACTTCGTGAACCCCCAATGCACCCGCGGCCATGCGTTGCGCAAGCGTCTGACCCTCAATGAATTCCATTACGATGTAATCGCATCGGGCAATCGATCCCAATTCGTAAATCTGCACAATATTCGGGTGGCTGAGCGCCGAGGCCGCCCGCGCCTCCTGCAAGAACCGGAGTCTTTCCTGTTCCCCTGCATTGCAGTCGCGCATCACCTTAATAGCAACGATACGTTTCAAACGGGTGTCGCGCGCCTTGTAGACTTCACCCATTCCCCCCGCACCGATTCGACCTAGAATTTCGTACGTGCCTACTCTTGCTCCGTCAGCCCAATGGTTTTCCGGCGAATCGTTGAGTAAGCTGCCAGCCATTTGCATGACTGGCTGATCCATAGGACCTGTCACGCTTTGATCGAGCAGAAGGGCAACTTCGCGATATAGTCGAGCATCCTCTCGGCAGGCCTCCTTAAGAAAGGCTTCCCGCTCCGACGCGGGACGCTCGGAAGCCAAATGAAACAATTCCTCGATTTGCAGAAGACGTTCGGGCTGCATAGATACCTTGAATATTAGCGTATTACTTCTTGGCAGAGGCCATTTTGGTCAATCCACGCTGGATCATATCAATGTCCTTATTGGCCAAGGGAAGATTATGTTTCCGCATGAGCGAATGGTCGTCCTGCGTCCAGAGCGCTTTCATCACACCAATGCCAGAGTGATCCGCCAGGCCCTGCAGCAAATGGACAATTTCATGCGTCAGGACATACCCAAGTAAAATCGGCGCAAAATCCATGCCTTTAGCATTCACAAGTATACGGTCGTAAAATATTTCGATTTCGTTTCCTTTGAACGGAAAAGCATAACCAAGGGCGCCAAGTTTCAGGCGTGTTGGCGTGGTGGTGGACACTCTGACTACGATTGCATCGGGTAACCTTAGGCAGGCGTCCACATTGACTCGCCACAGAATCTTCACGCCGGCTTCAGCCAGCATCTGGCCGGCAATAGCCCGGGCGGCATAAAAAGCGTGCTGATTCGCATCGCCAGTATTCATGCAGATCGTCAGGTTTGTCACACCGGCGCCTGTAAGTTCGGTTCCCCAAGCCGCCGCGGCAATTACCACAACCAGAAGTTTCATTTGATTTCATTCCTCCGCCGGTGTTGGCGGAATGCGAATCGGAAAGCGGCCACGGTGCGGGAATCTTTTTGAATAAATTGGCCCCGGCACTCCAAGCAAAATTAATTTTGAATGGATGGCCGTTCTGGATTTCGTCACCCGCCTGCACTGGCGGAGGAACGAAATCAAATGAAATTCCTGGTCGTAGCGGCATTAGTGGCGACGGGCACTTTGAAGGCTGAAAGGACCAACTCGGAAATGCCCGTCGTGGAGGTTAGCCAGATTGGAGCCAATTCAGACCTTCTTTTAATGAAAGGGCGCGCGGCAGCCACAGTAGTGATGCGAGGGATCGGCATCAAGCTGCAATGGCGGAGCGAACAAGACTGCAGCCGATCCGCGAATTGCATCAAAATATTGGTCTTGTCGAATGCGCCGGCGGAAGATCAGCCAGGAGCTCTCGCGTACGCAAAGGTTTACCAAGGGAGGCAAATCGTGGTATTCCGGGACCGCGTGCTGGACACAATTGAAAGTAGAAGTATGCCGGTTTTACTTGGACACGTGATCGCTCACGAGATAGTTCATATTCTGCAGGGCGTTGCGCGGCACTCTGAAAGTGGCTTGATGAAAGCACATTGGACCGGCAAGGATTATGGGGAAATGACCAGGAAGCCGCTGCAGGTAACGGAGTTCGACCAAGCGTTGATTGGCAACGGCATTGCATTGCGATATAACGGACGATGAGGCATGCGCCAAGGCGCGCATTATCCGATTTCGTAAATTCACCTCGCCCCTTGGTACAATTGAATGATAAGCAGCCGCTTGCAGGCTGATCCAAAGCTTAGGGTTTGCCCCTAAATTTCTAAAATAGTATGGAAAAACTTACTTGTAGACCATTGGTCCGAAGCAAACGTGTGAGGTCTGATATTTACAAGACTTTCCATCAACGCCACGGTCACTGGCATCATACGGAAGTTGGGCTGCGTTCGATTCTGAAGATGCGGCGATTACGGCGAAAAAATTAGTGAACATCATATGAAGCGACACGCAGCCATCCACATAACCCATGCTGTTTGTTTTCTAGCCTTACTTATGCCCATCTGGGCTCAAGAACAAACCCAGACTCCGGCCTCGGATGCCGGCCAAGCCCCAGAGCGTTGGAATCTTTTCTACCAAGCCACGTCTATCGGGCAGTATCACGGCACGTTTCGTTCACCCTACGCTGGGCCGTTCAGTTTACAGAATTATTTGGAGCGGGATGTTTCGCTGACGACTACTCTGTTCCTGGGGCTTCGCCTGGATAAAAATACGACCTTGTATTTCAATCCGGAAATTGCAGGGGGCAAGGGTTTCAGCGGTGTCAATGGTTTGGCGAATGCCTCCAATGGCGAACTGCCCCGCGTGGCTTCCGCCACTCCTAAGCCTTATGTGGCCCGACTCTACGTTTCCCACGATTTCGGATTTGGGAGCGGGAAAGAGGCCGTCGAAAGCGGAGTCAATCAATTGGCTGGGGAGCGCCCACTAAACCGCTATACGATCACCGCGGGACGCTTCACGCTTACCGACTTTTTTGACAATAATCGGTACACGCACGATCCGCGCACCCAGTTCATGGGGTGGGGCGTGATGTACAACGGCGCTTGGGATTATCCGGCGGACGTCCGCGGCTATACGTGGGGCTGGGTGCACGATCTCCACTTGAAAAACTGGTCTTTCCGTTACGCTAGCGCCGCCATGCCCCGAGTCGCAAATGGGCTGCGGCTGGACCGGCGCTTGTTCCGGAATCGCGGCGATGTGTTCGAAGGCGAATACCGATACACAGTCAACCAACACCCCGGCGCCTTGCGCATTCTGTACTATAGAAATCACGCCAACGCGGGTACCTATGGCGAGGCCGTTCGCGCCGCGGAAGTGAGTGACGAAAGACCGAAAGTCACCGATAGCCGGCGCAACGGGACACTGAAATACGGCTTCGGCCTGAATGCGGAACAGGAATTAACCAAGGACATCGGAATCTTTGCCCGGCTGGGGTGGAATGACGGAAAGACCGAAAGCTTTGCTTTCACTGCAATTGATCGCCTGGCCACGGGCGGCATTTCGATCACGGGGAGGCGATGGCATCGTCCGTTCGATACCCTGGCAACCGAATTCACAACCAGCGGCATCTCCGGCGTGCATGCTCTTTACCTGGCTCGTGGCGGATACGATTTTCTGATCGGCGATGGCCGTTTGCAGTATGGGCCGGAGTACATTTCCGAAACATACTATAGTGCGCGGCTATTCTCCGGTTTCTTCGCAAGTTTTGATCTTCAACACGTTTCCAACCCCGCTTACAACCAGAACCGCGGTCCCGTGTGGATACCTTCCCTGAGATTGCATTTTGAGGTTGGGAAGAATAGTTTTCTTCATCGCGGCAAACCCTGAAGCGTGGAATTGTTCCGAAAATTGTTATTTTCGAGTTTCAGCTTCCTTGTTGGATTCGAGGATAAAGTTCTCCGGATTCGTGGGCTTGTTTGCCGGTACTCGATTGACTTGATCTGTTGGCAATTCTGTAAGAACATTCCAGCTATGAATCCCTAACGGAATCGCCAATAGGAATAAAATGTGGAACGGAAGCCACCCGTTAAGACGAAAATGTACATTGCGTTTTTGGCAACGGGCGCATTTGTAAGGTTGCAGGAAACAGAGCTCTTCCACTAGAGTCCTGGATTGACGCCGCAGTTCCCGGCATTGGCAAAAGCCGCATCGCCGGATGTGGCTGCGTCTTCTCCGGCGAGTCTTGGGATTGGATTTCTCGTCAGGATTGCCGATTGGGTCTTCGCCGGGACGGTCCGTTGCGGGATCGGTCAATGGCGTCGCGGGTTGCTCGGCAAAATGTTCGTCCATGGTAGCAACTTGGTTCAGATATAACTCTAACTATTTAAAAGGTTTTTTGCAATTGCCCCTTCTCCCTGATCACCTATCCCTTGACTCTCAGCCGATAGTAACTAAACCATCTTCCACCGTACGTTTCAACTGTCCGCAAGCCGCATAGATATCCCGTCCGCGGGGTTTGCGAACGTAACAGGGCAGGGCCTTCATTATGATCTTCTGAAATGCATCCACGGCTTCGGGCTCCGGCGTGACGAAGGGAATGCCCGGGCCCGGATTCAACGCGATCAAGTTCACCTTCGCCTTCAAATTCGCCAGCAGCTTCACGACGCGCCGCGCATCGGCGGGCGTATCGTTCACTCCGCCTAGCAGCACGTACTCGAACATCAAATGCTCGCGCGTCTTCAATGGATAAACGCGGCAAGCCTCAATCAAGTCCTTCAACGGGTATTTGCGCGTGATGGGCATAATCTCCCGCCGCTGCTCATCGCTCGAAGCGTTCAATGATATGGCCAACCTCGGCCGCACCTCCGCCCTGCCCAGCTCTTCGATTTTCGGAATAATGCCCGACGTTGAAATCGCAATGCGCCGTTCCGCCATCGCCACTCCGCGACGGTCGCAGAGAATGCGCACCGCTTTAAGCACGTTATCCAAATTCAGAAGCGGCTCACCCATGCCCATGAAGACTAGATTTAATTTATCTGATTGCGGGTCCAGGCGATTCTCACGCACCAGCACCAGCACTTGGCCGACGATCTCACCCGCCGTCAAGTTGCGTTCAAGTCCCATCGCAGCTGTAAGGCAAAACTTGCAATCCACCGGGCATCCCACTTGCGTGGAAACGCAAATCGTGTAGCGGGTCTCTTCGGGCATCAGCACGGTTTCCACGGTCCGGCCGTCTAACGGAAGTTTCAACAGGTAGCGGATGGTTCCATCGCTTGAAGAAAACCGGTTGTCGATGACCAACCGCCCGAGCCCCTCTTTCGATTCAATCTCCGCACGCAGGGCATCGGGCAGGGCTGTGGCCTCCGCCAAGTCGGTAATGTTGTGCCGGTACAGCGCTTCGTAGACCTGTTTGGCCCGGTAGGCGGGGACGTTTGCGCCCAGCAGTTGTTGAATTTCCGGGAGTTCCTTGCCGGTCAGGAAGGTGTCGGCGGGTCTAGGGTGGACTCGCGCCATTAGCTTTGATTTTAGCAGTTGCAGCGGAACAGGGGTGTCAATAAGTCTTGAATTGGGGGCACAGGTGTATTATTACGGGTACTCTATAAACCGACGTGATAAACTTCTCGCATAGATGCAAAATATCTTCGCGAAAAAACAAAGTATCTTTTCCTTTAGTTTCCCTTTATTGCTCTTGCCGATCTGCCTATCCTTGACCAACCTAACATTTGGGCAGGTTATTCCATTCCTTCATTGCGATTCTTCCTCGGATACGCCTTTCCTGCGCAACGAAGGCAGAACGGAACAGATTGGCGACTTCCGGCTTCTGTGCAGTGGCGGAACCCCTGGTGTTACTGGAACCTCGAATGTTCAAATCTTCCTTAATGCGGCTGTCACTAATCGAATCCTAAATTCAGGCACGAACGCCGTTGACGCGTTCTTGTTTATTGGAGAGCCGACCACCGCCGTGCTTGGCACAAACCTTTTTCAAGGAACTTTGTCGGGCCAGAGCTCCATCGCTTTCTCTAATGTTCCTTTTACAGGGTCAAGCACTCCGGTCATCTATAGAATCACGAATGTTCGAGCCGATATTACGAATCTTCCAACTTTGCAAGGACCAAAGGCTGCCCAATTACTAGCTTTTGTATCAGCTTCTTCGCCTGGGCCAGGAGGTATAAACGTGCCTATTTCCCAACCCCAGGCAACCGTTGGATTCGTCGTCCCCTCTCAGACAATGCAAATTTAGAAGCCAGGAAGCTTCATAAGCGGCCCTGGGGGATTGAATGTTTCTTCCCTTACTTTTTCCAGCACGACAGGAGAAAACAGAACGTTAGTAACTTCCTCCACTGCGGCGAACGGAGCCATCAATTACCAAATCAGAGTCGACGAATCCTTCGTCAATGCCTTCCGCCGCCGCAATACGGCCACAACCTCCACAAATCCAACATTGCTTGGCGATCAGACAGCTCTAGCCACGAATTATGGAACTGAAACCGGCTATTACAATTCAACGCTGCCGTCATCCGGGAGTCTGAACCAAGCGGGTCTCGCTACTCAGGGGACCCGGATAATGGTGCAATTTAATAATGTCCCCACGGGCGTTTCGCTTTATGCCACGGTGAGACAGCTTTCGGCTCCAGCAGGTTCAACAAACACCGCGAAGGCTACGTTGGTAACAACCGACGCCCAAGGGGAAGGACTGTTTAGTCCCACCGCCGCAACCACCACGGCATCCTTCACTGACTTTACCGTTCCCGCTTCAGTGGCCATCGCACCCCTTAATATAGTTAATGGGTCGGCAATGGGGGTTTAGGAAGTGACGGACTCGGATCCCGCTGCTCTTGAAGGGCTTATTTTCGGGATCGCAACAGCTTACAACTCGCCGGTGACCGGCACGGTAACACCTGTCGTCAAGTTGGGGCCAATTGGTGGCGGGACCGCCGACAACACCTCGTCGATACCGCGCTTTGGTTCCGCAGTCAACTTGTCCACAAACGTGTGCACGGATAGCTGCTTGAATGCGCCAGAGTCAATCACATTCAATTACACTGTTGGCGGAGTATTGCCTGTCCCTATTCAATTATTTCCGGTAAGTACCGGGACCCCTATTGCTTATAGCTTTGGCGCCTACGGTTCCGGCCTTTTTACAATATCGCCGCCCAATACTAATTGGCTGACTGTTTCCGATCCAGCTAATCCGGGTGCAAATCAAACAATCACTCCCAATTCGCTATCCGTTGCTGTAAACCCGGCCGGTTTTTCGCCCGGTCAATATCCGGGGTTTATCACGCTCGCCAAGATTCAGGGTTCATCGCCATATGGGTTAAGCCGCAGAGTTTTCGTTCTATTAAATGTCTTTCCTGCCAGCAGCACTTCCTCCGGAACACTTGACTGCACTGGCGTTGGCGGCGTACCTCCGATTGTCCGCTTCCCGGGCCAAACGGAACTGCAAGGCGATGTTGTTGTGCAGTGCACTTCTCCATCAACCGGGGCAGTGAATGTCATTACCAATGTACGAGTAACACTGAACGCTGCAGTAACTACGCGAGTCACATCCGGCATTTCAGATGCCTTGCTGCTTATCAACGAACCTAACCCACCATATCCTGTAACGGCCCCACAGGCGGTTTATCGTGGAGAGCAGACATCCAGCAACACCTTGCTATTTAGAAATGTGATGATTCCAGCAGCAGCATCTCCAACAGTGATCCTCCGCATTACGAATATATTGGCAGATACTAGCAGCTTAGGAACTTTAGGGGGTATATTATCTGCTTTTGTTTCCACATCCGGAATATCCCTCGCGGGTCCTACTGCAACGGCAGGATTCATATCAACAGGCCTAAATTATGCACTCCGCGACGCTTCGAACACTGCCGTTTCTACCATGACCTTCCCAGCAAGTTCAGCCCCCGGGCCAAGTGGCGCAGGGGTTACCCATTTACTTAGCTTTCAGGAAGGGTTTGCATCTGCATTCAAGAGGCGCAACGTTGCTACTTCAGCGGCAAATCCACTCGCGTTGGCAAACCAGTCCAGCGTTGGAGCCATTTACAATACGGAAACCGGTTTCTATTTCTCGGGCTTCCCGGCTGTATCCGGATTCAATACCGCTGGTTTAGCTACGCAAGGAACGCGACTATTGGCCCGGTTCAATAATGTCCCCGCCGGAGTAAGTTTATACGTGACCACTCAAAAGGTTACTGGATCTTCCCCTGGGGTCACAGCCCGCTTAGTTCAAACCGACACGGCGGGGGCTGGGAGTTATAACGAAGTGACTTCATCAATCACCGGCTCTTTCGGTGTTTCGACTGTCACTCTGGCGCCAGTGCAACTCGTAAATGGTTCGGGCATTGCCGTTTGGGAAATAGTGGGCAGCGATCCTCTTTCGCAGGAAGAAATTCGCTTTGGTGTTGTCCCAGTGTACAATTCAGCGCAAAGTGGCGCCGCAAGCGTGTCCGGAGTGCTTGCTCCGCTTGCCGGCAATTCGCAGTCTAGCTTGCCCAGGTTTGTAGATAATCCTCAACCCTTAATAACTTGTCAGTTTTTGGTTTGTTTGACTCTCACATCGGCGGTGATCAATGCATCATCGGGATCAGCTATCGGATCATCGACAATCACCGTCAGCGACTACGGGCAGCCGACGCCATTCGTGGTTGAATCCTTAAGCCAACCATGGATGCGAATCAGCGCGTTCGGCGGGACAACTCCAGCCACCCTTACAGTAACTGGCGACGCGACAGGTCTCGCGGTGGGCACTTATATAGGGGTGGTAACCATCCGCACGGACTTCTTCACTTACACATCCAACATAACCTTTAACGTAAGCGCCCCTCCACCACCAGTATTGATTCCACCATCTATCCCGGCCCTGCAACTTACTCCCGAACGAATCCCCTTGCAAGTCGTTCGTGGCGACGCATCGGTCGCTCCCCTCCAACTCCGCCTCGCGGGTGACAACAGCCAATCCTTTACCGCCACCCCCAGCGCACCATGGCTGAAAGTCTCCCCAGCGTCCGGCTCTGTCCCCGCAACTCTGTCGGTCACCATCGATTCCACTAACCTTGCACCTGGTGAGTATCTAGGCACGATCACAGCCACCTCACCCGGAGCCAACTCGGTCACAACCGAGATTCGCCTAACAGTGATTGACCCGCCACAACTGCTGCCGCAACAAACATCATTCACTTTCAAGACTTCCGACGGCGCCGCGCCCCAAGTCCTCTACTTGACTGCCAAGGGTAAGCAACTGGCCTACACCGCAAGTGTCACCACAGAATCGGGCAATTGGCTGAGCGTCACTCCAAACGCCGGTATGACTCCGGTTAACTTACAAGTTACGGTGAACCCGAACACCCTTGCGCCAGGCACTTACAAAGGAGCGGTTGTTCTTGGTACGACCGACATCTCCACCTCGCCAATAAGTCTGCCCGTCACATTGGAAGTCGGATCGCCGCGCCCAGTGGTGACAGCCGTTCTGAATGGCGCAAGCTTCGCTTCGGGCGGGGTTGCTCCAGGCATGTTGGTTTCCATCATGGGCTCGAACCTCTTGGGGCAGCAGGACGGCTCCGCCCGTGTCCTTTTCGACGGCATCGCCGCGCGCATTGTGTCGATGCAAGCCAGCCAACTGAATGTCATGGTTCCGTATGGTGTGGCTGGCAGCACAACAACCTCGGTTGTGATTGAGGTTCCAGGATCTGCGGCCTCGGCTCCAATCGCCATACGTGTCGTCCTCGCGGCGCCTGCCATATTCACCGCAAACGCCAGTGGCAGTGGCGGCGCGGCGGCGCTCAACACCGACCAAACACTCAACACCCCGTCAAACGCCGCGTCGCGTGGCAGCATTGTCACGCTTTACGCGACCGGAGCTGGTCAACTTACTCCTCAGGGAGTGGACGGCGAAGTGTTGAGCGGTTCAGGGGCTATTCCTACGCAGCCGGTTGGAGTTCTAGTGGACGGCTCACCCATGAGTATTGAATATCACGGCAACGCCCCCGGTTTGATTAGCGGGATTCTGCAAGTGAACTTCAGAATTCCACTCAATGCTTCAATTGGCCCGGCTGTACCACTAGTGCTGACTGTAGGGGAAGGTCGCAGCACTGCCGGCGTGACGATCACCATCAAATAGAATTATTGAAGCTGCGGTTCTCGATCACGCCCAAGTTGAATCAACGCTGGTGTGGATATGAACATTGTTCCCCTCCCACTGCCGGTTTCCTTGTTGCTTCATGGCGGGCCCACAATCCGCACACTTCCACTCACCGCCCGCGATAGAATAGACATGGCCATGCAACCCAAATCATCCCGGCGCCACTTTATCCAAGCCAGCGCAGCTATCGCTTCTTCAGCCTTCCCCATCCTGGGAGCCAACGACCGCATCCAGGTCGGCATTGTCGGCCTCGGCGGGCGCGGCAATGATCACATGGGCTTTTACGGCAAACTTGACACCGATTGCCGCATTGCGGCCGTGGTGGACGTCAACCAGGCCGCGCGCGAACGCGCCGTCGCCAGGATCAATAAAGAGAAAGGCTACAACCCGAAAGACTACGCCGACATGCGGACCATGTTCGAGTCCAAGGACATCGACGCCGTCTCCCTGCCCACGCCTAACCACTGGCATGCGCTGTCGGCCATTTGGGCCATGCAAGCCGGTAAAGACGTCTACGTTGAAAAGCCGGCCAGCCACAACGTTTTCGAAAGCAGGCAACTTGTGGCGGCCGCGCGCAAGTATAAGAGGATGGTGCAGGTGGGCTCGCAAAGCCGTTCCATGCCGCACAAGATCAAAGCCATCAAAATGATTCAGGACGGCGTGATTGGGCAGGTGTATCAGGCTCGCGCGCTTTGTTTCCGCCGCCGATTTTCAATTGGCCACACACCGGACGAGGCAGTGCCGGCCGGCCTCGATTGGAATGGTTTCCTGGGACCGGCGCAGTGGAAACCCTACAGCAAGAACAAATTTGCCTACACTTGGCATTGGTTTTGGGACACGGGCAATGGCGACATCGGCAATCAGGGCGTGCATGAAATGGACATCGCGCTTTGGGGCTTGGGGCGGACGAGTTGGCCCAGCAGCATTTCTTCAAGCGGTGGGAAGTTTGCTTGGAAGGACGATCAGGAAACACCGAACACGCAACAAGCCACGTTTGATTTTGGCGATGCGCAAATGTCGTTCGACGTGCGTAACCTGCCCACACCGCCCGAGGCGTTGGTTCCGATGACTGGCCCCAACTACGTTGGCAACATTTTCTTCGGCGATCTGGGTTTTGTTTCGGTGGATCATAGCGGATTCAAGGTGTACAAGAGCATTTCGGGCAACATCAGTGGCGAAGCTGCGCGCGGAGCGGGTGCGGCGTCGAAGGAGAAATACGAACTGGTGGCCGAAGAAAAAGGTTCGGGTGAAGATACGGTGCCGCATATGAAGAATTTCTTCGATGCGATTCGCGCTCGCGATCACAGAATGTTGAACGCGGAAATCGCTATTGGCGCGCGCTCGGCGGCTTTCTGCCATCTGGCCAACATTGCTTATCGTTTAGGGCGTACGGTTCGGATGGATACCTCAAATGGGCGGTTCTTGGCCGATGACGAGGCCAACTCCATGTTGACGCGCAATTACCGGGAGCCGTTTATTGTGCCGGAGATCGGGTAGAGTACTAAAGTTGCTTACTTACAACGCCGATCAAGAATACATGACATCACTAGAACGAGCTAAGGCATTTGCCCAAAGTTCAGCCAGACTGGCTCTCACAATAGTGCCACTTGCCGTAGCCACAGCAGGCGCTGCCCATGGCATAGCGATTTTCCCCCCTTCCTTCACCGTTACTTCCGCAAGCTGCCCAGGCGGCTCCGTTAGTAATCTGGCGATTAACAACAGCACCGGAATCAAACTCTATACTGGAACCAGTTGCAGCGCCGGATTCAGTGGTGGCGGTTCGTTGACGCTTTCCGCTAGCGGAACCGGCTCGGGAACTATTCCATTTTCCGGTATTCCCATTAATGTTATCTTTACCCCAACTTTTGATGGCGGGGGCAATATTGATTACAGCTTTGTTCTGAACCTAAACGGTTCCACCAACCCGCCTCAATTGTTCGGCAACGCCGTAAGCGGAACCCAAGTGAGCCAGGGTTTCAATTTCCCCGTAGGCTCAGGTGTTACCCTTTCGAGCTGGTCGGTTGCGCTCACGATATCGACGCTCTCCGGTTTAGGCACTCTCGGACTCACAGTCCCGCAGAATTCGATCGATATAAATGCCGCCGCAGCGCCCACGCCGGAGCCATCTTCTTTGTTGCTGTTTAGTTCGGCGGCAGGTCTATTGCTGATGCGACGCCGCAAACGTTAACCTTGAGTATCCGTCTCCTACTTGTACTGCCACAGTGGCCGCGCGATCCAGCTAGTGGAGCCGCGCGGTCTCTTTCTACCATTGCACGGCTTTTGGCCAGGAATGGCATCACCGTCCAGGCGTTGGCGACTACAGCAACAGAAGGCTCCCGCAACTTTAATATCCCGCAAGAGCTCGCCGAAGCGGGGATTGCCTCCTCGGTGCGACGTGGAAAAACCGGATTCCGGAACCGTCCCGAACTCTCTTACGACGACCATAGTGTACCCCACCGCTTACTCGATGTAGCCAATCGCAAAGCGTTTGCCTGGGAAGAAACTCTCGGTCGCGAATTCGACCTCATGTTCGATGAGGAACTTGCTTCCTTCAAACCCGATGTGATGCTCACTTTTGGGGGCACGGCGGGGGACATCCGGCGTCGGCAGCGCGCGCGCCGTCAGGGAATACGAGTGATCTTCGGCCTCCGCAATAACGGTTACTTGGACGCGCATCCGGAGTTTTGGAAGAGTATCGACGAAATCCTCACCCCCAGCCGTTTTCTCACTGACCTATACCGTACACGCCAGCACATCGAAAGCACTCCGATCCCTTCGCCCTTCGACATCAACGATGTAATTGCTGAAGAACGGGATCCAATCTTTTTCACGATGGTAAATCCATCGCCCGAAAAAGGTCTGATGCTATTCGTCCGGCTGGCCGAAGAATGTTCCAAGCGGCGCCCGGATATTCCTTTTCTGGTGGTGGAATCCCGCGGGTCCGGAGGAATGTTGGTGCGGGCTGGACTCGCTGCCGGCTTCGACCTTCGGCGCCACGAGAACATCATGCTGTCTTCGGCGGTTCCGCAACCGAAAGACATCTATGTAGCGGCCAAGGCTATCCTTTCGCCTTCATTTTGCCAGGAGCCCTTTAGCCGGGTTGCGGCCGAAGCCATGCTTAACGGCATTCCGCCTCTATGCAGCAATCGTGGAGGGATGGCCGAAATCTGCTCTGATGCCGGATTCGTTTTCCACGTCCCGCCGGAATACACCGAACATACGCCGCATCCGGTTCCAGCCGAGGTTGTTACACCGTGGATTCAGTTGATTGAAAGGTTAGAAGACGATCCCGCATATCTTGCCGCCGAATCGCTGAAAGCGAAGCAGGCAGGCCAGAGGTATCATCCGGACGTACTTATCCAGCGCTACTTGGATTTTTTCGCCAAGCTCTAGTGGCTACTTCTTTGCCGCCTTGGCCTCTACCTTTTCACTCAGAGCGCGGGCATAGTCCAAGGCGTCTTTCTCATCCTGATTCAACTTGTCTTCGCGCTTCGCGCTTTCTTTTTTCTTAATCCAATGGACTTTTCCAAACGGGGTTTGGCGGTCGAACGAATACTCATCCTTGCTTTCTTTGGCGTAAATTCCCATTGGAGGCATCTCATCGATCAGCTTACGCATGTCTTCGGACTGTTCTGCCCTGGTTACGCCGATCGGAGTCTTAACGTAGATGTATAGTTTCCCGTTTTCTTCGCGCCGATAAATGTCAGGCCGCACTTCCTTGGCGTCTTCAGGAACGTCCCTGACCAAGTGGCTGTCTTTTTGATCGGGCGCCTTCTTGGGCGTATCTTCAGCCGCAAAGGCCAAGCTGGCGACGAACAGGACGACCGTTAAAGGTTTCATTACTTACCCCTTTGTTCAGGCTAGCACAACGTCCGGGCCGCTAACTAACTTCAACCCAGACCCGCCAATTTCCACGGCTTGCGGTACTTCCTGGTCAACAAATG
>JAYVXT010000573.1:0-4580 GCA_043785065.1 Bryobacterales bacterium
GGATTGGCCCCAACGCCCAGCAAAAGCGAAGTCTGCGAGCCCATCGGATTGCCGCCAATATCCAAACCATGATTCAGATTGTTGACGATGTTTGTTAAGCCGATAGCGTCCACGTCGAACACGGCCGTGGCATCCGGATAGGTGCCCATCCGCGGAGGATCTCCGGTAATGCAAATCAAATTTTTCACGCCGCTAAAATGGGCGCCGAGCAATTCCGATTGAATCCCCAGAATATTGCGATCACGGCAGCAGAAATGCAGCACCGCTTCAATTTGTGCTTCTTTTTGAAAGATCCCGCAAGTGATTTGGGCGCTCAGCCGGGCACTGGCGCGTGGTCCATCCGGCACATTGATTGCGTCAATGCCGGCCACCTTGCACAGCTTCGCTCCAGCGATTTCTTTGGTTGGATCCACGCCACGCGGCGGAAGGATCTCAACGAAAGTTACGAACTTTCCCGCAGCGATTTTCGCCCCAAGCTGCGACTTCTCTTCCATCGCCACCTTCTGCATGGCTTTCTGCTTTGCCGCCGGTTGCTCCACGGTCACATGGATGTCGCGCTGCAGGGGATTCAGGCTTCGGACCTCACTGGTCAATAACTTAATATGTTCCGGTGTGGTTCCGCAGCATCCGCCAATAATCTTCACACCGGCCCATAAGTAACGGCGCGCGTATTGCGACATATACTCCGGCGAACAGAGATAAATTTTCCGTCCTTCCACCGTAACCGGATAGCCGGCATTCGGCATCGCGCTAAACGGCTTGTGCGTGAAGTGCATCATCTTTTCGATGGTCTCAAGCGCCACCTTGGGCCCCACCGAACAGTTCAAACCCACAACATCCGTCGGCCATTCATCCAGTTTGCGGGTAAAGGTTTCCGTATCCGTTCCGTCCAGCATGTGGCCATGGTCGTCAATGGTAATTTGGGAGACAATTACCATTTCAGGGCCGGCCACTTCTCTTGCAGCCACAATCGCTTCGCGCAATTCGTCCAAACGGGTGAAGGTTTCCAGCACCAGTAGATCAACGCCCTCGTCCACCAGAATTCGAATCTGCTCGCGGTAAATGTCACGGGTCTCGGCGAATGTAGTCGGCCCCAGCGGCTCAATGCGGATACCCAAAGGCCCCACGGCTCCGGCGACGAAGACCTTCGGACTATCCTTCGCTGCTTCCCGCGCAATGCGCACCCCGGCTTGGTTTATGGCCTCCAGCTTTTCCGCCAAACCGAATGCCGCCAGACGAATCCGGTTACCGCCGAATGTGTTTGTTTCCAGAATCTGCGCGCCGGCTTTAATGTAAGCCTCATGCACTTCCTTAACCGTAATGGCCTGGCTGATGTTTAATTCGTCGAAGCAGCGATTAATGAAAACGCCCTTGTCATACAACATGGTGCCCATGGCGCCATCGGCCACCATGGCTCCTGCTTCAAGAGCTTTTCTGAATTCGACTGCGCGGGATGGGGATGAGGTTGTGTTCATGAATTATCGTTGGCAGACCGGGCAGTAATAAGTCGAGCGTCCACCCTGTGGAATGCGGCGGACCGTTCGATGGCAAACAAAACAAGGTTTCCCTTCGCGGTCATAAACTCGCACGGGGAAATGTTCGCCCTCAGCGAAGGAGCCTGGCTGCTCGTAAGCACTATATACCGATTCTACCGCTTCGGCGATCACTCCGCGAATGGCGTCATAAATTCGGCTCAAGCTTGTAGCTTTTAGATTCTTCATGGGCTTACGCGGATTCACGCGGGAGCGGAAAAGCGCTTCGGCGACGTAGATGTTGCCCAATCCCGCCACATGGCTTTGATCCATGAGGAAAATCTTCGCCGGCTTGGAGGAGGCTCGGGCCATTCTTAGAAACTCTTCCAAAGTGAACGCCTCATCCAACGGATCCCACCCCAAATGCTCTTCGACCTTAAGAACGTCGTCTGCCGTGGCAAGATGCAACTTCCCCAGTGCGCGCGAGTCTTCAAAAACAATGCCGCGTCCGCTAGACAGACTGAATACAGCGCGGGCGTTGACGGAATGAAATCGTGAATCGGGGATAGTGAAAATGTTCCCCGTCATCCGCAAGTGCGCGTGAAAGATTACGCCCCCCGACAATTGCAGAAACAGGTGCTTGCCGCAGCGGCGGACGGTTTTTAAAGTCTTGCCGCGCGCCGCCTCTTCAAGATCCTCCGCGCGTTGCGGTCTGCACATCGAAGGCCGCAGCACTCTTAACGACTTCACCTTTTCGCCCGTAACACTCTCCCGTAATCGCCGCGCCACCGCTTCAACTTCCGGCATCTCAGGCATGGTTGACGCTCCTTTCCTTCACCGCGGGAATGTTTCTGGTTTGCCAAATTGGCTTGATCCATTCCCAAGCCTCTTGAATGCTCGGGAATGCTTGCGGCGGCTCATGTCCCAAAAACTCCAACGTTTGGGCCAGAACCGCGGGGGCTTCGCGTTCACACGTGGGAATGGCTTGCGCTTTTGTCTGCTTGCTCAATTTGTCTCCCGTGCGACCAATGGCGACAGGCAAGTGGAGGTAACTTGGACGCGGCAGTTGCAGTAACTCTTGCAGATAGATTTGTCTTACCGTTGAAGTCAGTAAATCTGATCCACGCACTACGTCCGTAATCCCCTGCCAACCATCGTCCACCACAACCGCCAATTGATACGCAAACAATCCTTCAGCACGCTTTAACACGAAGTCACCTACCGATTCCGCCAGCACTTCCTCATGCGCTCCCAGCCGCCGGTCATTGAATCGAATCGGATGATCATCGACGCGAACACGCCATGATCGCGGCTCACTGCCCGACGGCAATCCATTGCGGCATGCGCCGGGGTAAACCTCTCCTACTTCCTTCCTGGGACAGGCGCAAGGAAACAGCACGCCCTCCTGCTCTTAGCTGCTCTATCGCCGCTTGATAGGCCTCGAATCGCGAGCTTTGATAAAGCACCGGACCATCCCATTCAAATCCGTAATACTCCAGCGTGCGAAGAATCCCATTGGCCGCTCCTGGTTGATTTCGCGGCGTGTCCACGTCTTCTATCCTCAGCAGCCATTGGCCCCCTTGCGAGCAAGCGTCGAGATAACTTGCCATCGCGGCTACCAAAGATCCGAAGTGCAGAGGGCCCGTGGGCGAAGGTGCGAATCTTCCTCGATACATTAAATTTGGTTAAAAAATTGTCAGTTCCACCGGAGCGCCGCTCGAACAGCCAAGCCGCTTAGCCGCCGAATCTTGGTTAAGCGAAACCTCTAGATATCCGGAACTCCCTTCGATCACGTAAAACTCTCCCGGGTCGCATTCGGAATAATTGAGCGCCAAATGCCGGACCGTTTCAAGGCCCACCGCCATCTCAAAAGGCGCGGTACGGATCGACGCGAATTCGGGGGCTTTGAAGTTGGTGATCATATTTCCAAAATGGTCCACCTTTAGGATAGTCCCGGTGAAAGTGCGGCGCGAAGTCCGAGTTGGCTCAGGGATCGCCAACTGTAATGGGTCGATAATCTTAGGGCCCAGTTGCGCGGGTTTCACGCCATTGGCTAAGTGTCCGGCAATTGGGGCAAAAATGTCGCGCCCATGGAAAGTGCGGCTGACTAGTTTGCTGAAATACTTTGTGTTGGTCAACTCACGGGCCGACCATTTCACCGCCTCCTTCATAACGAAGGTCAACACGCCGTTGTCGGGGCTGATGAAATATTGTCCGCCGGCTTCCAGTAACATTGGTCTGCGCGAACTGCCTACCCCCGGATCCACCACAATTACGTGAATCGTCTTCTTTGGCCAAAGTTTCCAGAATTCGCCAATGAAGAAAGCCGCCTCCATAATGTCGAACTTTTCCAATTGATGGCTGATATCCTCGATCTGGGCAAGCGGCGCGGTGGAGGCGATTACGCCCTTCATTGCGCCAACGAAATGATCGGTCAATCCGAAATCGGTAGTTAAAGTAATGAGTGATTTGGGCATTGGTTGATAGAATTAAATAAGACGCCGTGCCACGATTCTACTTTGATCACAATGCGACCACACCCGTTTCGACGAACGCGCTCGATCTGTTTTCGAAGTGTCTGGCGGAATGTTATGGCAACGCCTCTAGTATTCATTATCACGGACAACAGTCTAAAATGTTACTGGAGCAGGCCCGCCGGCAAACGGCCGCACTGCTGCATGCCTCACCGAAGGAAATCGTTTTCACCAGCGGTGGAACCGAGGCGGATAATTTGGCCATATTCGGCGTCATGCGCGGTAACGCACGGAGGCATGCCGTCACCACGGTGATTGAGCATCCGGCCGTGTTGAACTCCTTTGCACAACTGGAGCGCGAAGGCGTGGCGGTCACCTATCTTCCCTGCGATCAGCAAGGGATTGTTTCACCACGGGCAGTGGCCGCTGCCGTGTCGACGGAAACAGGTTTGGTCAGCGTGATGCATGCCAATAACGAACTCGGCACGATTCAGGACATTGCCGCGATGGCCGCAATTGCCCACCAAGCCGGCGCTCTGTTCCATTCCGACGGCGTGCAGGCCGCGGGCAAAATTCCCGTGAGCGTAGCGGCGCTGGGTGTGGATCTCTATGCCATCAGCGGGCATAAATTCAA
>JAYVXT010000574.1:0-4571 GCA_043785065.1 Bryobacterales bacterium
CTCCGCGACGAAAGCATGAGCCAACTGCATAACGGTTTGAGGAGGCGAGTAACTTCAGTAGAACCACTTCACTAAGTTCGTCCTCGATCGCCAAGTTGATGGGAATCAGGCTCATTGAAATGGAGTCAACTTTCAAAGAGGTTCAACTGGTTTAGGTTTGGCGGATTGGTTCGAGGTAAAGCGGCGTCCGCCACTGTAAGCCCGGCCTCCAGTAGCATTCGCACTTCTTTCACTGACGCCGCCACTTGTGCAAGGGTACCTTCTTTCCCCGGCGTCAGCATCACAACTTCCTCTCCACCTATCGCCTTTTCCGAGAGAAGGTCAAAGCTATGGGTACTCACAAACAATTGTCTCTTTCTCTTCTTTTGTAATTGATGAAACAAAGCTGGCAGTTTCCCAACAATCGCCCCATTCAGTGACAACTCGGGTTCTTCAAGCAATAGTGGAGCTTCTCCTTCAAGCAGCGACCAAAAAAGGCCAATCAAACGGATGGTCCCATCGGAGAATTGATCTTCACGCTGCTTGCCTGCATTTGGCCGCCAATGATCGTAGGTTGCTTCGATGTGCGGCACGCCTGCCTCATCTATAGTGTCTTTTAAGTCCCTTAATTGAGGAACAGCTTCGCGCAAGGCGGCTCCAATGCGCTTGAGTTTGGAACGGCGGGTTTTTTCCGGCGTCTTGATCACCATTTCAAGGAAGTTTCGCCCGTAAGGGTCATCCGGAATCGCCGCCCCTTGGAATGCTTCCGGGTGTCTCAAGAGTTGAGGAACGAGATGGAGGTAGCGAATCGACTCAAAGAACTTACCGATTTCTCGAAACTCTACGTTGGAATTGATCTGTTCCAAGTGAGTTTGTGTAAGGCGCATCCGATCTGCGTTATCTTCTTTTGAAGGTCGATTTGTGATCAGCTTGCCATTCTTATAGACCTTTTCAAACCGCAGAATTGGTTGCCGGTAACCCCTAACTTCCTGAGTGATGCCGATTTCGTATCGCCAAAGCACACCAGATCCACCTTCTGACAATTCAACTCCCAATTCAATGTCAGGTTCTTTTCTGGCAGCTAGGCAGCGAATCTTTGAAAGTCCACCCCGTTTGGTAATGGCGAACTGAAGTCCACCACCAGGTTTGGCAATATCTCTAAGGAATCGCAGGACGTCCAACATATTGGATTTCCCTGAGGCGTTCGGGCCGATAATGAAGACCCGGTCAGCTAGAGCAACATCTGCAGTTCGGAAATTGCGCCAGTTCTTAAGAATTAAACGCGAGATGATCATTGTTTTTGGCCTCAGCCGAACTGATCTATTTAACTAGATATCCAAGTTCCGAACATCCAGCGCATTATCTTCAATGAACTTGCGCCGCTGCTCCACATCCTCGCCCATCAACGTCGAGAAGATCTGATCCGCCTCCACCAAATCCTTCAACTCCACGCTTAACAACGTGCGCTTTTCCGGATTCATTGTGGTCTCCCACAGCTGCTCGGAATTCATTTCGCCCAAGCCTTTGTAGCGTTGGATGTTCACATCCTTCATGCCTTCTTCGCGAGCGAATGCAAGCAGGTCCCGCCAGTTCGCTAAGGTATGCGGTTGGTTCTCGCCCTTCTTGGCCACAAACGGCGGACGGTTGAATTTATCCTGGCTCTTGGAGAGCGAACGCAGACGGCGAAAATCGGGGCCAGTGGCGAACTCCACATTAATCGTGCGATGCGCGTTCGTTGGATCGATATACTCAATCGACCAGGCGCCATGCTCTTCGTCAGGCTTCATCTCGGCTTGAACCTTAGCGGCCTTCATCGCATCCAATATCGGTTGCGCGTTGGCCGGATCCACAAACTCCGCCTTAGTGTCCATCCTCAACGTGACGTTAGTAAGCAATTCCACAACTCGCGGATCGCGCAGACGCTTTTCCACTTTACGGTACACGTTCTGGAATTCATCCAGCCCATTTAGAAAATTGCGGAGCTCGGCGCCTTCCAACTTAACGTCCGGCGAACCGCATTCCACCGTAAGATTGTCAGTGGCCCGCTTCAGAATTTCTTTGGTGAATTCCTTATCGTCCTTGATGTAATCTTCCTTCTTGCCCTTCTTCATGCGGTACAGCGGAGGCTGCGCGACATACACGTGGCCGCGCGTAATCAATTCCTGCATGTGCCGGAAGAAGAACGTCAGCAGCAGCGTGCGGATATGGCTGCCATCCACGTCCGCGTCGGTCATGATGATGATCTTGTGATAACGAAGCCGGGTGATATCGAAATCATTATGACCGATGCCCGTGCCGATGGCCGTGATCATGTGCCGAATTTCGTCGTGGCCCAGCATCTTGTCGTAGCGGGCTTTTTCCACGTTGAGAATTTTACCCTTCAACGGAAGGATGGCTTGAAACTTACGATCACGCCCGCTCTTGGCCGTGCCGCCTGCCGACTCGCCCTCTACCAGATAGATCTCGCAACGCGTCGGGTCCTTTTCCTGGCAATCGGAAAGCTTACCGGGTAGGCCGCCGGAATCGAGCGCACCCTTGCGCCGCGTCAAATCGCGAGCCTTGCGGGCAGCTTCGCGCGCGCGGGAGGCATCAATCGCCTTGCCGACGATTTTTTTCATCACAGCCTGATTCTTCTCGAAAAACTCCCCAAGCTTTTCGTTCACCAGTTGAACCACGTGGCCTTGAATGTCGCTGTTTAATTTGCCCTTGGTCTGCCCTTCGAATTGTGGCTGCGGAAGCTTCACGGAAATCACCGCCGTCAGCCCTTCGCGAACATCATCGCCGCTTAGATTTTCCTTGACGTCTTTGAACATGCCGGCCGCTGTACCGTGCGCATTGATCGTGCGTGTCAAAGCGCTGCGGAAGCCGCTTAAGTGCGTGCCACCGTCGACCGTGTTGATGTTGTTCGCAAAACTGAAAACGGATTCGGCATAGGCGTCGTTATATTGCAGCGCCACTTCCATGCTGATGATACCGCCGTTGTTTGGCAGTTCGCGTTCCCCCTCAAAGTAAATCGGCTTCTCGTGCAGCACTGACTTAGATTTGTTCAAATGCTTGATGAACTCGGCGATGCCGCCGGAATAATGGAACTCAGTCTGATTGGGCGGATCCACCCGTTCATCCGCAAGCTCAATAGTAAGGCCCTTGTTCAAAAATGCGAGCTGCCGCAAACGATTGGCCAGCATGTCGTAATTGTATTCACTAACGGCGAAGATTGTGGAGTCGGGGCGGAACGTTATTTTTGTGCCGTGTCTTTTGCCGGCCTTGCCGGCCTGAACCAGCGGGGCAAGCGGCGCGCCTTTTGAATATTCCTGCGTCCAGGTATAGCCATCGCGCCAAATTTCAAGATCGAATTTTTCCGAAAGTGCGTTGACGCAACTTACTCCGACGCCATGCAGACCGCCGGAAACCTTATAGCTATTGGAATCGAACTTGCCGCCGGCGTGCAGCTTAGTCAAAACCACTTCCGCCGCGGAGACCCCTTCTTCGTGCATGTCGACAGGAATGCCGCGGCCATTATCTTCTACCGAAATGGAATTGTCGCTCAAAATTTTGACTATGACGCGGTCACAGTAGCCCGCCAAAGCTTCGTCCACGGAATTATCGACCACTTCCCAGACGAGGTGATGCAAACCCTGCTCGGTAATCGAGCCGATGTACATGGAGGGGCGCAGACGGACTGCTTCCAAACCTTCCAAAACCTTGATGCTTGAAGAATCGTAATTGCCGGACGGTTGTGCTGGTGTGGTCAAATCTAAACTTCCTTGTCTCTGAATTCAAATCCCCCGATTTTCATCGGGGGCTGGTAGGGGCCATCTAATCCCCCGATGGTAAGCGAGGGGCTGGTCGATTCAATTCCCCGATGGAAATCGGATGCAAGTTCTAGCCCCCGATGATAATCGGGGGATTCTCCGAGTAACCTCAAATTCTCATCGGCATGACGATGTAGCGGTAAGTGTAAGTGGGGTCGCCACCCGGCCGCAACTCGCCCGCCGCCGATCCGTCTTTGAAATGGAACGCCACCTCCGTTTCCGAAATAGCGCGCAGGAAATCGATGATGTACTGGCCATTGAAACCAATCTGCACCGCCGGCCCATCGTAGGAAACGCCCATGGTCTCCTCGCTCTCGCCTGTTTCCGACAACGAAGAATGCAACTTAAATTCGCCCGCCGAGGTGGTCAGCTTAATGGCGCGCGAACGCTCATCGGCAAACTGCATGACGCGCTCTAAAGCCCCCTTGAATTCGTCGCGATCCATCGTCACCACTTGCGGATGTTCCTTCGGCAGCACCCGTTCAAACTCCGGGAAATTGCCGGTCAGCTTGCGGCTGATCAGCAGCCGTTCGCCAAGGCTGAAGAATAGGTGATTGTCATCGCCGGAGAACATCAGCTTGGCATCGTCTGCGGCGTCGGCAGCCAACTTCAGAATTTCGTTCATCGCCTTGCGCGGCAGCAGGGCGCGGTAAGGCGCCTTCAAATTGCCCAACGCCACACGCTGTTCCACCAGCGCCAAACGATGGCTATCGGTGGAAACCATCACCATGCCATCGGCCCGCACGATCAGCAGCGCACCGTTCAGCGTGAACCTCGACT
>JAYVXT010000575.1:0-4567 GCA_043785065.1 Bryobacterales bacterium
AGGTGGAAACAGGCAGTGATCCGCAATCGCCCTGTGATGGCCCTATCGGGCAATGGCTTCCGGTCCAGTTTGAGTTGATCGACACCGCGGCTGGCCGCACACTGTTTGAGCAAGTACATTCATCGCTATCATTTTGTTTAACATATCTTTCCACTTGGCAGGCGATCTACAGTTGCCCATCCTAAAAGTGATTCAACCTGCCTTTCGCCAAGTTGTGTTCCAGAATCATCCGTCCTGGGAAGTAAGATGTTTGACTCCACGTCTTTCGCGGAATGTTAGGGAATGTTAGGCGAAGGCATTTCCGCGTGCAGCGTGATTATTGTAATATGTGACGGCCAGACACTGGTGGCATCAATCTCCGGCACAGTACAACGCCAACCGTGACTAAGGTGTCTGGTCCCCAACGTGCATGGAATACTATAGCTTCAAACACATACGGAGGGAGCCAGCAAATGCCAAACACTTACGACGCCATCGTTATCGGATCAGGAATTGGAGGTTTAACCTTCGCTTCACTGATGGCTCAACTCAAAGGGTGGCGCGTTCTGGTGCTTGAGCGGCACTTTAAATTGGGTGGTTTCACCCACACCTTTCGCCGCCCTGGTGGCTATGAATGGGATGTCGGCGTCCACTATGTCGGCCAAATGCAGGATGGCTCCACAAACCGGCAGGTCTTCGACCTGGTCACCGGCGGCGAAGTGAAGTGGAATCCCATGCCAGATAATTACGACCGTTACCTTGCGCCCGGCTTCCAGTTCGATTTCGTCAAAGGTAAGGCCAATCTTCGCCAAGCCCTGGTCCAAGCCTTCCCCGCCGAAGAACAAGGAATTGATCAATACTTCCGCGACGTAACTAAAGTTGGAAATTGGATGCAACGTTTCGCCATGGCCGAGGTCTTGCCAGCCAGCATCGGCGCTATCGTTCGCCGCATCAACTTGAGCTTCGGCCACTTAGGTCTCATGACTACCGGCCAGTATCTAAAGACGCACTTCAAGGACGAACGTCTTCGCGCCGTACTAGCCACGCAATGGGGCGATTACGGATTGCCACCAGCCCAAAGCGTCTTTGCAATACACGCCTTACTGGTTGCTCATTATATCGACGGAGCCTGGTATCCGGAAGGCGGAGCCGGCGTAATCGCCGAGGCTGCGGAACATCAGATTCGCAATGCTGGGGGCGACCTACGGCCCAATCACAACGTCCGCCGCATTATCGTTGAAAACGGTCGCGCGGTGGGCGTTGAAGTAGAGAATCGCGGTGAAATAGCCTGTATTAGATCTCCTGTAATCGTCTCCGATGCAGGAGCCTGGACCACGTTCACCAAGTTGGCTCCCGGCGTTGAGATCGACCTGGATTGGGATGGCCATGGCTTCTCTGTCGCAACGCTTTATCTTGGCCTTAAGCGCGATCCGCGCGAGCTAGGCTTTCACGGCGAAAATAGCTGGATCTTTGAATCGTTCAACCACGACTCCGTCGCCGCGAATGCCGGGCGGATTACCGATGGCGAGGCCTCCATGTGTTACCTGTCCTTCCCATCCATGAAGAATCCCAAGGCGCATGCCCATACGGCGGAAATTCTAGGGCAGTTGCCGTACGATCTGGTGGCCAAATACCGCGATCAACCTTGGCGGCGGCGCGGGCCGGAATACGATGCCTTAAAGGCGCGCATTACAGACGCGTTGCTGGCATTGGTCGAAAAACATTATCCAGGCTTCCGTGAATTGGTGGCATATGCTGAACTATCCACACCCATCACATCGGAGCTTTTCACAGGCCATCCTTGCGGGTCGATTTATGGATACCCAGCTACACCCAAGCGGTTTCAAAAATCATTTTTAAGAGCACGCACCGCGCTGCCGGGCCTCTACTTAACCGGTGCCGATGCGATGACCTTCGGCGTTGTGGGAGCGATGATGGGCGGAGTCATAACGGCTGCTCTGCAATTTGGCATTTCGGGCTTTCCGAAAATAATTGCGGCGGCCGCGGAGTTTAAGCGGTACACCCCAGCGCCACTTCAACCGCTTGCCGCGGCAAAGGCAGCGTCTCATCGGTAAACCATTGGTTCTTGCTCATCCAAATTCCATTGGGGGGACGATGGGTGCGGTAACGCGATGGCGTCCGGCAGCAGGCCGCGGTAGCCGCGCGCCATTCTGTTCGATGGGGTAAGTCGCCGGATTTGCCGGTGCCTGGATGACAGAAGCCCATAGGCATAATGGCGATCGACTTCGGGTTAACCGAGCCAATCTCGCAACCGGTCGCCCCTGCGTTCCATGGAACGCCCCTTTCGTGCGCGGCTCTTCCCGGCGCTTGCCCGATGATTAACACGCGGGCCGATTCCGACGCCATAAACAATGGGCGCGGTCTGATCGGCAGTTCCGTTTCGCAGAGTCGGCAGGCTCGTACTTGTTGTAGTATGTGCAGCATTAAGTAAGCCAGAAGACTGGCTCGGCGTCAAGCCGAGCGGGCCGACCGGGGGTCTGCGGAGGGCAACACCAGCAGCTTCGAGGCAGCATGCCATGGCATTGAAAAATTCAACCGGAGGTTGTATTAAATGATGCTCTGAAAGCTCGTATCACCGAAGCGTTGCTCGCATTGGTTGAAAAACATTACTCCGGGTCCGCGGCATGGTGGCTTCCGCCGAACTCTCCACCCCCCCTCACAGCGGAGCTTTTCACTGGCCATCCATGTGTTTCTATTTACAGATACCCCGCCACGCCAGAGCGCTTCCGCAGGAAGTTCCTTTAGGCCCGAACAGCGTTGTCCGGGCTTTTTCCAGCGGGTGCCGACGCAATGACTTTTGGCGTTGTAGGCGCAATGATGGGTGGCGTCATGCGGTCGCGCTGCAATTTGAAATATCCGGCTTTCCAAAAATAATGGCGGCGGCCGCTTCTTTTAAACCGCACGCCAAAGCGCACCTTCCACTGCTTGCCGCGGCAAATGCAGCGCCTCGCCGTTGAACCATAAGGTCATGCCACAGCAGTGCGCATTCCTTTCTGGGACTCAATCGCCGGCGCACTTGCCTGTACCTGGATAACAGAATCCCATCGGCAATTGCGGTTCGTGGACTATCGCAGCCGCCGTTCAAAGGAAAGCCTCTTTCATGCGCTTGCCTATAATCAATACACTCGCCGATTCCGGCCCTGCAAACAACGGCCGCGCCCCGTGCTAGTTGCAACACGTGGAGCATCAATAAATCAGTTCGATTCTTCGTTTAGCGATTCACAATATTCACCCGGAACATCGGCTTGGACTTCTCCTCAGCGTCCTGCTCGAATTGCTGACTCGTTTGCGCCGCATCGTAATCGCGCCACAGCCAAACCAGTTCCCGCGGCAATTCCGCCGCTCCATGGGCGCCATTATGCGTGCCGCGTCCAAAACTCAAGTGGAAGTCATAGCCCAGCATCTTCAAGGAATTGGCCATTTGAATATTCTGCAGCGGCCAGGAACCATGGTTGTTTTCCAAATCGTTCCATCCATCCTGCAACCACACCCGGATATTCCTCTTGGGCTCCTTGCGAATCTTATTCGGATAAACATTGCCGCCATCAATCACGCCAGGCTTCCATTGAATGCTGGTAAAGCTTCCAATCCTGCTCAGCACGCGGCTGAAATCATCCGGCTTGAACCACGCCGCGCTGAAAGCGCAAATGCCGCCTGACGATCCTCCCGCAATCGCCCTGCTATAGCCGTCCTTGCGCAAGTTGTATTTCTTCCCTACTTCCGGCAAAATCTCCTCCAGCAAAAACCGCACGTAGGTATCGTTCATCGTGTCGTATTCAATGCTGCGCCAAGCCTTGTCGCCTACCTTGCCGGGTGAAATGAAAACGTGGATCATCACCGGAATCTTCTTGTCATGCGTTAGGTTGTCGAAAACAATTTGCGACCGCCCCTCCCGCACAATCAACCCTTGCCCATCCTGCCACACCATCACCGCCGCCGGCTTTGCCGCGTCGTACTGCGCCGGAACGTAAGTCCAATAATCGCTCACCAAGCCGGGATAAATTTTGCTGGTGTGAATCATCTTTTCCGACAGCTTACCCCTCGGCACGCCAGCCCTTTCGTAGGAATCAGACCCAAATGCCGGCACGTCGCTGCGCCCGCCGAATTTCTTGCCGTCCACTTCGTAATGAAACGAATGCACCGTGCCCGTTTCAAGCGCTGCCTTGCCGGTCCACACCCCATCGGTTGATTTCGACAGCTTCGGACCAGGAGCCTCATCTATAAATAATCGCGGCACGCGCTCCATGCGGATCGCAAAAAGAAACTTGCCTTGTTCGGAAGCAAAGGCGGTTCCAGCGTCTATTTCAGCCGGCTTCATACCGTCCATGGTCTGCGCGGCCAATGTGGTCAAACTGAAATGTAGGCCCAAAATCACGTTAAGTGAGGTTAGAAAAAACCGAGTCAATGAAATACTCCTTAAGCTGCTTATCGAAGGCTTTCGTATCTTGCCCTCTGCCGCTCGAAGTTGTATTGTACGCCACCGCGTATGCCGTTTTGTGGGCCGGTACAAGCCCGATGCGCGAAATAAAAGCGTTTTGATCGCCCATGTGGCTTACCATCTTTATGC
>JAYVXT010000576.1:0-14202 GCA_043785065.1 Bryobacterales bacterium
AAACTCCGCAACTTCTATTTCTTCTTCCCGATGCAATACAAATAATCCGCGGTCCGAATAAAAATCTGATCCCCGGCGGCAACCGGGCTGGCTAAAGTACGGCTGTCTAATTTGCTGACGCCAAGCACTTCAAACACTGGCCCCGCCTTGATTACCGTCGTGGTTCCTTCCTCATCCGTGCAGTAAATCTTGCCATCAGCCAGCAACGGCGACGAACTATAAGTTCCAGGCTCAATCCGCTTGCCTTCGTACGCAATTTTGCCGGTCTCCGCTTCCATGCAATTGAGGATGCCCTTGTCGTTCACCACGTAAATATACTTTCCATCGGTAGTGGAAGTCGGCACATCGGCTCCAAGATTGTTTGTCCATAGCTCATTCTTGCCTGTAATATCGCCTTCGCCTCCGGCGCGAAACGCGATGAACGGACGGCCGCGCGTGCTGGGGGTGAACACCTTATCGCCCAACACAAGGGAAGAGGCAATGGTGCGGTTCGCCGGATTGTCCCCCGGATTGAAACCGCCGATCCGCCAAATTTCCTTGCCCGTATCCAGGTCGTGCCCGGTTACAATATCGCCTCCGGAAATCACCAGCTGCTTTTTGCCGTTTACCATCGCAATTTGCGGCGTGCTGTAGCTATCCTTTGATTCCTGCTTGGCCGGCGATGGCCGCAATACTTTCCAAACGTTCTTGCCGGTTAGTTTATCGACGGCGAAGACATACGAAGGGTCGTCGGTGGTGAAGCCGTGGATTACCTCAACATAAAGCCGGTTGCCTTCAAGCAGAGGCGTGGAAGCGTACCCGTGATTGATGCCGATGCGGCCGTACTCGGCGGTCACGTCACGCTCCCAAACTGGCTTGCCGTCGAAAGTGAAGCAAGCAAACTTACCGCTGCCGGTCATGGTCCAAATATGCTTGCCGTCGGTGATGGGTGAAGGCGAAGTCAAGTTGTGTTTACGGAACAGGCGGTTGCCTTCGGCGATCTGCCGCTTCCAAATCATGGAGCCATCCTTGCGGCTAAGAGCCAAGAGGAAGACTTTATCGTGCTGATCCACCTTGGCATTGCGGGAGGCGCGGCCGTCTTCGGTATGCCCTGAAAACCCCTCTTCGCCGGTAGTCACGAAAATCGTATTTTCCCAAATGATGGGGGTGGCGGCGCTCCAAGACGGAAGTTTCGCGCGCCACAGCACGTTGTCCTTTTCAGTCCAAGTTGTTACCAGGTTCTTTGCGCTGGGCGCGGAGCCGTTCGACATTGGGCCCCGCCATTGGGGCCAATTGGCAAAGGCGGTGATACCGATCAAGGCGATGAAGCAAAGCTTGGCGAGATGCATGCACTTGATTTTAGTACGAACGCAAATGCCCCGCCAATAGGGCCGCATATTCCTCGATATCCTGCGGCCTCATTTCAGGGTTGTAGGCAAGGCCGCGCGACAGCTCGGTGAGGAAGCCGTCACTGAATCCCGAAAGAGCACGACGCAAGCCAACTTCTGTTCCGTCGGCCAGGCTGCGGTAGCGCACGCCAGTGCACATTTCAAACACCACGGCGGCGAAGGAATAAACGTCGGTGGCTGTGGAGGAACGCCCCTGGACTTGTTCCGGCGCCATGTAGTCAAACGAACCCAGCATCAGCGAGCCTTCATGGCCAAAGCCGGCTCCCATCACCTATCTCAGTCCGGTACAGATCAACTTCCAGGTACCCGCAGCAACTGTTCCAGGCACGGCCAATATCTTGATAACCAACAACGGCCTGACCAGCAACTCGATTCCCTTTCAGGTCGTGGCCGTCATTCCCGGCATCTTCCAATATGGAGCGAACCGGGCCATCGTCCAAAATCAGGATTATTCCCTAAATACCAGCGCTAATCCCGCAGTTGTGGGCTCGGCAGTAGTGGTGTATCTAACCGGAATCGGCGCGACAACGCCCGGAGTTGCCGATGGCATAGGGGCTCCCAGTAATCCTCTGGCGATTCCCAGCGGACGGCCCACCGCTTCCATTGGCGGCGTAAATACAGCGGTGCTCTTCATAGGCCTGTCGCCGGGGTTTGCCGGCCTTGCGCAAGCGGTTAATGGAAGCCAAAGATCGCGGATATTTCACTCGTGTGGTGTTCGTATGTTTGAATTCTCCGGAAATAAACGTTTCACGGGTGGTTCATCGCGTCTCCGAAGGAGGCCACTCGGTTCCCCTCGGCGCCGTCGTCGCACGCTACCCTCGCGCGCTCGACAGCCTGCCACAAGCCGCCCAAATCTCCGATCAACTTCTGCTGGTCGACAACAGCGAACGGCTTCGTCCGCATCGCCTTATCGCAAGGTTCGACAAGAGGAAAGTAGCCGCACTCAGAGCCTCCGTTCCATATGGGCCGCTCGAGTATTCGGAAAAGAGTTTGAACAATTCCGCCTCAAGCCCCACTAACAGGCGCGCCTACTAACTCGGGATTTTCCGCCACTCGACCGGCACATCCACCAACTCATCGGCGAAGCTCAACAGCGCCGGGACTAATATCTTTCCCAGGATGATTCCAGTCCATGGTGCGGCAAGTGGCTTCGCAGTAGGCGTCGGCATAAAGCTCCGAGCCAGTCAGACACCACCCGTAAAGCGGGCAGGTGGCAAGGAATATATAAATAATCCTTCTAGCTCCCAATGAACCGTGGATGGCGTGTCAGGGATCGGAGTTGGAGAGGTTGAACAGGAATGTAGCTGATGACATAGTAGTAGTGGTATTCTCTCAATGGTACTTATTCACACCATTTGTAAGTGAGATTGCAACTTTTGAATACCAATCATTCCATTCCGGGAGACTTCCAGTGAAGCGAGGACAACTCTGGTGGGAATTACCGGAACCAGGAGCAGCCTCACAAACAACCGTCCGTCGGCCCGTGGTCGTGTCTTCCTCAAATTGGTGGAATGATACAATGCCACCGATGGTCGCCATCGTGCCTATTGCTTCCAAGTGCAGCACGGCGGCGGATTGCATTTATGTCCCTTCCGGCATGGGCGGCCTTCCGGACCGGGGAGCTCTATTGCCCCGTCAACTCCGCTTTGTGGATTGCAGTAGACTAACTGCGCCGATCGGCGGGGAACTAAGCCGCGAAATCATGGACAAGCTACAAGACCTGTTGCTACGCACGCTCTAGTAATCCGGCGGTGATACAATTGCCTCAAGATTATGAGGCTCTTATTCGTATTTCTCTCCACAGTGCGGCTCGTTAACGGGCAGGGCTCGGTCACTATCTTTGGAGCTGTTGCCGATTCAACGGGCGCGGCTATCCCCGGAGCCTCGATCACCGCCACTAACCTTGCAACAGGCGCCACCCGGCAAACCACTTCCGCTTCCGATGGCAATTATGTTTTGACGCAACTTGCCATCGGTCCCTACTCGGTCTGGGCCGAATCGCAAGGGTTCAAGAAATTTGTCCTCGACAAGATCCAACTGGCGGTGGACGAAAATCGGCGCGTGGATATGCAGCTTCAAGTAGGCGCTATTAACGAAAGCATTACGGTAGACGCACCGGCAACGCAGGTGGAAACCCGTTCCGGAGCCCTAAAAGAAGTGATTGATTCGGCCCGCATCACGGCGCTTCCTTTGAATGGTAGAAACCCGTTGCAGCTTCAATACCTGGTTGCCGGTGCGGGGGGCGTCGTCGGAGCAGGGCAGGAGCAGAACGATACGGTATCCATCAACGGTTCGCGCGCTAATTCTAACAACTACACGCTGGACGGGGCCGACAACCACGATCCGTACTTTAACTCGCCCAGTATCTTTCCCAATCCGGATGCGTTGGAGGAATTCAGCCTGCAAACCAATTCCTATTCGGCGGACAAAGGACGCAACGCCGGTGCGGTCATGAATGCCGTCACCCGGTCCGGCACAAACAGTTTTCATGGAGTACTGTTTGAATTTCTACGGAACGAAAAACTAAATGCCCGGAACTTTTTTGCCAACTCCGTGCCGCCATTCAAGCGGAATCAATACGGCGGCACGCTTGGCGGCCGCATTCGCCGTGATAAAACCTTCTTCTTCGGTTCCTACCAAAAGACGATAGAGCGCAGTTCTCCCGGCGTAGTCAGTCCCACGGTATTGTCGGCTGAACAACGTATTGGCGACTTCTCAAACGCGGGCTTGCGCTCTCCTTTGAAAGACCCGCTGGGAGGCAACATTCCCAACAACATCATCCCACCCAGCCGCCTGAATAAGGCTGCGCAAAACTTCCTGACTGCATTTATTCCGCTGCCGAATCGCCCGTTGAATGTATTTTCCTTCGCCAGCCAAACCAAGCTTGACGACGAACAAATGACCGTCAAAATTGATCATGCCCTGCGTGACAACAATCGCCTTTCGGGCCGCATGCTGTATAACAACAACGACAATTATCAGACGGTGAACAATGTCACCATGCCCGGATTCTTGGCCCTGATCCAATACAAGAACTACAGTGCCGCAGTCACCGATACTCACATCTTTACGCCCAACCTGGTGAGCACCTTTACCTTCAGCTATAACCAGATTGACCGTGACCAGTTGCCGATTGTTCCGGGGAATAAATCCTGGACCGATCTTGGCGCCGGTTTCGTCAGAGCTTACCCGCAAGACCCGGTGATTGGTTTCGACACAAACGTCACCGGATATTTTCAGCCACAGGCGCGCTACCCACTGCATCACTATAGGAAGGCCTTGCAGTTTTCCGATGGAATCAGTTGGACCCGCGGTGCACACTTCTTCAAAGTGGGCGCCGACATTCGCCGGGACTTGCTAACGCTGCGCGAGAATTTTCAGACGGATCCGGCACTGACCTTCAACGGAGCTTTCAGCGGAAACTCAGCCGCCGATCTCCTGCTGGGCCTACCCAACAGCTTTACGCAAATTGCGCCCGACGCCAATCGGCCACGGACCACTGAACTTGCGGCTTACGCGCAGGATGATTGGAAAGTGTCGCGGCGGCTGACCTTGAACCTAGGGCTGCGCTGGGATCCGTTCTTCCCCAACTCGGACCTGGACGGCCGCTTCGCGCAATTTCGCCCAGGGCAACAATCAACTCTGTTCCCCAGTGCTCCGAAAGGCTACGTTTTCCCAGGCGATCCGGGCGTTCCTTCTTCCACGATTAAAACTCGCGGCGCCAATTGGGGACCTCGTATTGGCTTTGCATTCGATCCGGCGGGCGCGGGGAAGAGCAGCGTCCGCGGCGGATACGGGGTCTTCTATTCACAAATCCGGCAGCAGGCCAATAATCAGATTTCCAACAACCAGCCTTTCTCCATCAAACTGACCGTCACCAACCCCACTGGAGGATTGAATAATCCTTATGCCGACACCGGCAATCCCTTCCCGTTTGAAGCTCCAACAACGCCGCAGGCTATCGCCGGCTATAGATTTTTACTCCCGTTGAATGTAACTGGCTACGATCCGGACTTCCGCAACGCCATCGCGCAGAATTGGAACTTCACCTTGCAGCAACAGGTATTTTCGCAATGGATCATCACCGCCGCTTACGTGGGTAGTAAAGGGAATCACTTGTTTAACCAAAACGAACTGAACCCAACCGTGTTTGGCTCGACGGGCCGCACCGTCGACTTGCGCCGCTTTTATGCGCCTAACTATACCTCAATTACTAACTACCAGAGTACTGGCAATTCCACTTACAACGCCTTGCAACTGACAGCGAACAAGCGGTTAAGCAAAGGGCTGACGGTGTTGGCGAATTACACTTTTAGTAAGTTCCTTGACAACGGATCGGGCGACGGAGCCGCCGCGCAAAACCCGAATAACTTCCGCGCGGAAAAGGGCCAGTCGGCTCAGGATATCCCCAACCGCTTCGTTACTTCGTTTATCTATCAGGCTCCACAATTGGCTCGCGCTAACCGGGTGATCCGGCAAGCCGCTGGTGGCTGGGAAGTAAATGGGATTGTGACACTGCAAAGCGGCTCGCCATTCTCTATCACCTCAGGCCGCGACAATTCAGCAACTGCGATTAACGCTGACCGGCCGAATGTGGTTGGCGATTGGCGCTTGCCCGGTGTCAGGTCGAAGAACGATATTATCAACCAATACTTCAATGTATCGGCCTTCGCGCAGAACGCCACCGGCACATTCGGGAATGCCGGCCGTAATATCCTGCGCAGTGAATTCCGGCACAACGCCGACTTCGGAGCGATCAAGAATTTCCCCTTCACCGAACGGCAGCGGATGCAGTTTCGTTGTGAAATATTCAACATATTGAATCATGCGAACCTGGGTGCGCCGAATGGAAATCTTGCCAATGTGAACGTGGGCCGCATAACTACAGCGGGCAATCCACGCGTGATGCAGATGGCGTTGAAGTACGTGTTCTGATTTTACTAGCCCGTGGTGGCAATCGGAGGAATCTCAACGGAAGGAAATCATCCGGTCACAACACGTTATGCGGTGTTGCGGGCGAAATCCGACGCATCGAATTCCTTCTGGATCTCACTGCTGGGGACCAACCTGCGTAGGATTGGCGCGGTCATGTACGTGGTCACCACGGCCATGAACACCAGCATGAAGAACACGCTCTTGGGAATCACGCCAAGGTCATAGCCGATGTTGATCACGATCAACTCCATTAACGCGCGAGTGTTCATCATCACGCCGATGATGGATGCTTCACGCCACGGCAGGCCGTTCGCACGTGCGGCTAACGTGCAGCCGCCGAATTTGCCGGCGATCGCCGCCAGCAAAATCAGGCCGCAGAAGAACCACATGCCGCTGCCCGACATCGTCCCAATGTCCGTGCGCAGGCCCGTGTAAGTGAAAAAGATCGGCAGAAAGAAGACCGTTACGAAGTCACTCAAGCGGCGCCGTATGGCCGCCACAAGTTCCGTTTGGTCATACAAGATCGCGCCCAGAAAGAACGCTCCGAAGATGGAAAAAATTCCAATCAGGTTGGTGCAGATGGCGCTCATCAGGATTAGGATGAGGACCACGGCGAGCGAATCAAGGCTCAGGTTCCCATTGACGGCTAGCACTTTACGGCTCCACTTAATTATTAGTGGGCGGATGCCAAAAATCATCGCCAGGCCGAATACAATCACTTCGCCGATCATCAGGGCAAGCTTGATTGGTTCGAACGCGGAACGGGCAATGGCGCTGACCAAAGCAAGCAAAATCCAACCACTGGCGTCGTCCATCGCGGCTGCTGAAATTGTAAGAGATCCAAGACGCGTGCGGTTGATATTTAGTTCAATCATGATGCGGCCCAGGATGGGAATCGCCGTGATGGACATAGCCGTGGCGATGAAGAGTGCAAAGTTCAGGGGGCTGCCTTGCAGTCCCATTTCCCCATGCATGTAGTAGCCCAGCGCGAAGCCCAAGCCAAAGGGGAACACGATGCCGGCGGCGGAAATCGAAAGTGCGGTCTTGCGATTGTCGTCGAGATGGCCGAAGTCGAATTCAAGTCCGATCAGGAACATCAGAAGCACCAGGCCGAGTTGGCTCATGATGCTAAAAATAGAGCCGACTGAGGGGTCGAAGATGGTCTTGAACAAGCCGGGGAATATGCTGCCTAGCAACGAAGGGCCGAGAATAAGCCCAGCTGCAATTTCGCCGCAAACTTGAGGCTGGCCGATTTTGCGGAATAAAGCGCCGGCGAGCCTGGAGGCCGAGATGATGACGATCAGTTGGATGATCACCGTCAGTAAGACGTTTTCGATATGTGCGTTTAGTGGGGAGCCGTTCATATGGACATCTCTCAAAGTTACTTGCAATTTCCGGTTTGTGGAAGAGGCCGACGAGGGCGTCGGCCGCGGATCAGGGGGTCCGCCCTACTTAGGTCTTGATCCAGCGTTTGGCTTTCATCTCGAATCTAGGGAGCGTTCCCGGAGGCGCGATGGTTACAGGGATGCGCAGAGACAGAGCGTCGCGCATAGCGGCTTCAATGCGGTGGACCAGGCCGGTATCGCCTTCATTGGCGGGTTCCACTTCAAGCCTTAGTTCGGCCAGCGACCGGTTTGAGGATATTTCCACTCGATATTCCGTCACTCCACCGGCCGAGCGCAGGATATGCTCCACGGCGCCAGGATACACGTTTACTCCGCGCACCACCACCATATCGTCGGTGCGGCCGAGAATGCCCCCTTCAAGAGCCAAGTCCGAAGTTCCACATTCGCAGTGGGGATTCGAAGATGTTTTGACTAAGTCGCCGGTACGGTAACGCAGCAGGGGCGCCGCGCCACGGCCTAAGTTAGTAAGTACTAACTCGCCGGTTGATCCGTATTCCAGACTCGCACCCGTTTCCGGGTTGATCACCTCAGCCACATACTTGTCCTCCATTATGTGGAGGACCCCGCGCTTGGTGGGGCAGCCATAACTGACCGGGCCCATTTCAGTCATGCCGTGGTGGTCAACCACTTTTGCGCCGCCCCAAAGTTTTTCGATTAGGGAGCGGGTTCCTTCAATACTTCCTCCAGGTTCACCGGCCACGATGATGGCCCGGATGCCCAGCTTTGCGATATCTACTTCAGCTTCCCCGGCCAACTCAGCCAGATGCAGCGCGTATGTAGGCGTGCAGCACAAAACGTTGACGCGGGCGCCGGCCAATGCATGCAGGCGCGCTTCACTACGCATACCTCCACCGGGGATAGCCAGGCACCCCATGCGAGTGGCGGCTTCAAATCCAGTCCAGAAGCCCAGGAACGGACCAAAGGAGAACGCGAAAAAAAGACGGTCACCTGGCTTGACCGAGGCGGCTTCAAGAACGCGGGTCCAGCAATCGAGCATCCAGGACCAACTCTCCTGGGTGTCAATCCAACGCAACGGAGTGCCCATGGTTCCGCTAGTTTGATTGAATCGCGTGTAACTGGTTAGAGGATAAGTCAAGTTAGTGCCAAAAGGCGGCTGGGATAATTGATCCTCCACTAACTCACGCTTGTAAGTGAAGGGTGTGCGGGCGTTGAAGTCTTGAATTCCCGTAACCGACGCGGGCGTACGCGGGGCATAAAACGGATTGGCCCGCAGTTCGGCCAATAATTTATTCAGCGCAGCCAGCTGATTGGCTTCAATCTGGTTGCGGACTAAGGGCATGATTGAAGGACTGGCTCGCTGACGAAGGGCATGCCGTGAGGTACGGGTTTGGGAACCTCCGCGAACTCAGACATGGCCTCGAACATTGGGTCAAAATCGCGGTACAGGTTGCCGATCAGGCAATCGGTAAGGTCCCCTTTCATAGTGGGGTTCTTCATCAGGAAATCTTTGAAGCTGAAGTTGTTGTTGTAAAAACAGTAGACCAGCTTGCGCATGGCTTCGATGCCCTTGTTCATGGACTCGCCATATTCAGTGAAGCGACTGGCGGAGTAATCGCCTTCGGTTAAAGCTGCGTCCACGGTATCGGCCACCAGTTCGCCAGCGCGCAGCGCTAGGAAAACACCGGAGGAGAAAACAGGATCGAGGAACCCGAAGGCGTCACCAGTAAGAACAAGGCCGTTGGCCGAGCAGTGACGCGAGCGGTAGCTGAATTCGCCCGTTACATAATATTGGCCAGTCTGTTGGCCGCAGTCAACATGGTCCTTGACCCATGGTTGAGCGGCGACTTCCAGCTGGAAAATTGTAGCTAAATCCCGCGAGTCCCGGTAGAGGTAATCTTTTTCAGCCACCACGCCAACGCTAGTGACGCCGTCGGGTAAAGGGATGTACCAGAACCAACCTTTGTCGGGAACAAAGGCAACGGTTGTGGCCCCTTCGTCGAGCCCCGGGTCGCGCTTGGCGTCTTTGTAATAAGTCCAAATGGCGATTTTATTCAAGTAAGGATCGCGCACCTGCCAGCTATTGCGGCTGATGGCGAACATGTCACGGCCAGTGGCGTCGATGGTCATCGGCGCGTGGAATTCGCGGGCTTCGCCATCTTTGCTGATTGCCTTGACGCCGGTGACAGCGCCGTCTTTCCAAATCAATTCGCGCGCTGTGATTTCTTCGATCACCTCGGCGCCTTTTTCGCGCGAGTTGTCGAGCAACATCTGATCGAACTCGCTCCGCAGAACCTGCCAGGTGTTGGCGGCCTCGTGATCCCAATGTTGGAAGAAGTAGAAGGGGACGGAGAGCCTGCCTTCCATGGAGACGAACTGCACGCTGTACTTTTTTGGGAAGTGGGAGGCCTTCATTTTGGGGATGAGGCCGAGACGGTCAAGCGGGAAGTAGCAGTAGGGGAGCAGTGATTCCCCAACGTGGTAGCGCGGGAATTTGTCTTTTTCGAGGACGACGACTTTGCGGCCTTTGGAGGCGAGGACGGCGGAGGCGGTGGCTCCGGCAGGGCCTCCGCCGATTACGATTACGTCGTGCTGTGTGGCTTGCATCTGTCCTCTCCTGATCCAAAAGGGTACGATTATTGTGGTTACGGGCTTCAGCCCGTCCTGCCGCGAACGCAACGGGCTTAAGCCCGTAACCACCGCCAACCATCAAACCTTACGCGCTACCCGGTGTTCGGGCTTGAAAAACGTATGCAGCAATCGGTCCACTTGCAGAAGGCCGTCGCGATTCAGGCGAGGTCCGTCTTCGGTCACCGTGATGAACCCTTCTCGTTTGATAGCTTCAAAGCCCGGCTCAAATCGCTCGTTAATATCGACTCCGAATTTCTCACGGAAGTAAGCTCGTTCCACATGGCCCAGCTTGAACTGCAGCACAAATTCCCGAATCATCCGCTCCTCATCGGTTGGCGTCAAGGCCCTGTAAATAGGCAGTTCGCCGCGCCCAACACGCGCCCGGTAGGAGTCAAAATCGTGATCGTTCTGGAAGTGCGTTCCCTGTACGTGCGAGAACGAAGCGACTCCCAAACCCACCATGTCGGCCCCTTGCCAGAGCAAGTCCCGATACAGGAACTTGGTCTTGGTGGGATCCTTCACCGCCGTATAAGCGCTGGCGATGGTGTATCCGGCCTTTTCCAATTCGGCGAAGCCGTAAGCCACCCATTCGCGCTTGGTCTTCCAGCTGGCGACGGGGGCAATATCGTTACCAAACACCTTCATCTCTTTAAAGATCGTCGTATTATAAGGCACTTCCATTTGGTAAATGGTTACGCTCTCCGGCGCCATAGCGATGGTTTTCGCCACGCAATCCTTCCAATTTTCCGGGGTCTCACCCACCATGCCGGCGATCAGGTCGATGTTGATCTGATCGAAGCCGACGGCGCGGGCGTTGTGGAACGCAGCCCCAATTTCCTTGGATGCGTGCGCGCGGCCGTTGGCCTTTAAAATTTCATCGTTGAAGTTTTCGATGCCTAGACTAAGCCGGGTTACTCCGATGTCCTTGATGACCCGCAGTTTACCTTCGGTGATGGTGCCCGGTTCGCATTCGAAGGCCACTTCCTGAGCCTGGTCCCAGCTGAGGGCCTGCTTCATGCGCTCAACAGTTTTGCCGAGTTGGGTGGACGATATATAGGATGGCGTGCCGCCGCCGAAGTAGATGAAAGTCGGCTTGCGACCGCCGATGAAAGGCTTGGCGGCGTAGAGGGCGTACTCTTCGACAACGGCGTCCATGTAGGCTTCCACTTCGGTGGAATTTTTGTCGGTGTAGACCTTGAAATAGCAAAAGTGGCAGCGTTTGCGGCAGAAGGGGATGTGGATGTAGATGCCGAGGGGCGACAGGCGCACTGGAGGCCGGTTGAGTACGGAGTGAGCTTCGAGGGCGTGTTCCTCTGTCCATAGCGAGTATGGCGGGTAGTTGGAGACGAAGTAGTTACCGGCTTTTGTTTCGTCCAAAAGCTCTGGGAGTTCAGTTACGGTGGCCATGGCGTTGTCCTACGAATGTGCCGCCGGCGGTTCGCGGCTGGAGGCGTGTTTACAGCTTCAGTATATCAAGGGTGGGGGCGGGTGGGTTTTGGGCGCAGAGAACAGTGGGCAGCCCTGTCATTTGATATTGTCCAATTAGCACAGTCGGAACTCAAACTGAAGATTATTCGTAATTACGCTGCGGAGTACTCAAAAATTCTTAGCAAGCAGCCGAAGCTTAAACATTTGTATATTGACGGCTTTGCCGGCCCTGGAGTGCATCTTTCGAAGGTAACCTCTGAGTTTGTTGCAGGGAGCCCATTAAACGCTCTCAGAATTGAGCCTCCCTTTAGTGAATATCATTTTATTGACGCGGATGAGGATAGGACGGCACAGCTCAAGTCCCTTGCCGGAAATCGCCCCAACGTATATGCCTATTTTGGAGACTGCAACATTATCCTGCCCCGAGACGTTTTCCCAAGGACAAGGTATGATCGCTATTCGCGGGCACTCTGCCTGCTTGATCCTTACAACATTGATTTGTCGTGGGAAGTTGTTCGGCAAGCGGGCCAAATGAAAACCGTGGAAATGTTTCTCAATTTTATGATCATGGATGCGAATATGAATGTTCTGCGTCAGGATCCGGATTCCGCGGATTCAAAGCAAATTGAGCGAATGAACAGATTCTGGGGAAATAATACATGGAGGGATGTCGCTTATAGCAGAAGCGGCAATTTGTTCGGATATGAGGAGAAAAATTCGAATGATGAATTGGCTCAAGCATACCGTGAGCGACTTAGAAGAGTTGGTGGCTTCAAGCATGTACCAGAGCCTGTGCCAATGAAAACGAAGAATGGGTCTACTATTTACTACCTCTATTTTGCGTCTCAGAACGATACTGGACTCAAGATCGTGAATCACATTTTTGATAGCTACAGGAAAGGAACTTTGGGTTAGCGATGGCAAATAATTCTGGAATTGAGTGGACCGATGCGACATGGAACCCGGTAACGGGTTGCACCAAAATTAGTCCTGGCTGCAAACATTCAAGAAGGTATTCTCCGTCATGAAGTCAGCCCCTTGGCATCGCTACCAAATTCTCACAAAACGCTCAAGTCGCTTGTCCAAATTGGATCGAGAATTGAATTGGGTTCCCTGCATTTGGATGGGCGTAAGCGTGGAAAGCAGCAAGTATCTCCACAGGATTGACGAGCTTCGTTCGACCCGTGCCCAAATAAAATTTCTTTCAATTGAGCCGCTGTTGGGGCCATTGCCTAACCTCGATCTTTCAGGGATAGACTGGGTCATTGTAGGAGGCGAGTCCGGTCCCGGTGCGAGGCCTATGGATTCGTCCTGGGTAAGAGACATCCGTGATCAATGTGAAGATTTAGCCGTGCCTTTCTTCTTCAAGCAATGGGGCGGTGTCTTCAAAAAGCGAGCTGGGCGTTTGCTTGATGACGGTACATGGGATGACCTACCTTTGAATAGAATCCCGAGCACGGGTATGGAACTACCTGTCTTACGTTAGTGTCCGAAGAATCTGAATCGCGATAGGCTGGGCGATCCCGCGAAGGTCCGCCTTTACTGATCGGTAAAGGCGACACCTTAGCCATTCCGTTTGCTGGTCTCTTGAGCAAGCAGGGTCTCCCATCCTCTGCCAATCCGCCATCGTCAACCCGAAATCCGGCAGCACGGCTTCGAGCGGAATCGCTGCGTTGTTGCTTGCGCCATTCGTCAGCCTCGGCGACGGCTCGGCGGTCTTCGTTGGTGAAGGGTTCATCGTCGAACGCAGCAAGGGCCAATTTTCTGGAGAGTGGATCAACCATCGATTGCAGCAACATTTCCTCAGCCGCTAATTGCACGGGGGGAAGTTGGTCGATTAAGGCATGAACGTGGTGGCGGGTTTGTGTATCCATATCTTCCTCCAGCCAAGTGATCAGGGCTATATGCGCCGACGGTTATGGCCTTATTATATCAAGCGGTCTGCATGATTTCCGGAATTGCCTCTTTCAGGAAAGATGGTTTTAGCCACGCAATGTTTTCAATTTTCCGAGGATCCCCCACCATACCGGCGATGGATTTGGTCGAAGCAGACGGCGCGGGCGTTGTGGTACGCAGCCCGAATGTTTTTGTGCGTGCGCGCGGCCATTGGCATCTAGAATTTCATCGTTAAAGTTTTGGATACCTAGCCGAAACCGGGTTACGCCGATGTCCTTGCTTCCGTAAATCAAGGGTGGGGGGCGTGTAATTGGCAAAATGGCCGAAGCATTGGCACGGCTCTGCTTGCGAGGGTGCAGTTTGTAAAGGCAGACCTTCAAGCAACCGTTGTGTCCTAGGCCTGGCTAGTGGCGTTCAATTGATGCCCTACGTTCCGAGCGATTAGAAGCGGCGAAACTTGTGGAATTGGCGTGCTCATGGAATGAGCCGGCTGCAACCTGGTGGCTTCCTTCGTTCCATGAGCCTTTGGCGCGATAATTTGTCTGGTTTCCGCGTCGAGC
>JAYVXT010000577.1:0-14193 GCA_043785065.1 Bryobacterales bacterium
TGAATCAGGCGAACTACTCTTTGGGTGGGGTAGCGGGAAGGATGAAGTGTCAGTGGCCGGAAGTTTGTTTTCCCGACAGGCGTCGAAGTGTCTTCGAAATAGAAAGAGGGTGGCGTGAACCACTTCCCCCCTCATTTGCAAAACTACAGTACGGAGTCGGACCAGTTTTCAAGCACGTGCTTAACCTTCTGGCAGAACTGATCGGCAAGAGCGCCGTCAATCAAGCGATGGTCAAACGTTAGCGCCAAATGCGCAATCGAACGTATCGCAATGGCATCGTCGATCACCACCGGAACCTTCTCCACCACACCGACGCCCAATATGGCGACCTGCGGTTGATTGATTACCGGCGTTGCGAAGATGCTGCCGAAGCCTCCGAAGTTGGTGATGGAGAACGTACCGCCGGAAACTTCGTTCGGCTTCAGTTGCTTGGAGCGCGCGCGGGCGGCAAGGTCAACGATAGAACGTTGAATGCCAACCACATTCTTTTCGTCGGCCGCGGCGATGACCGGGACAATCAAGCCATTATCCAACGCCACGGCGACGCCAATGTTGATGTCGTTGTGGAATAGAATGTTGTTCCCATCAATCGAAGCATTGACGATTGGGAATGTCCGTAGGGCCTCACAAGCGGCGCGAATGACGAAGGGAAGAAACGTCAAACCGAAGCCATAACGCGCTTGGAATTCATCCTTCTGCTTGGCGCGCAGCTTGGCCACTTTCGTCATATCGACCTTGTGGACGGTGGTGACGTGAACCGATACGCGATGAGACATCACCATGTGTTCGGCGATCTTGGCGCGCATGGTGGACATGGGTTCCACGCGAATCTTCGCGGCTTCGGCACGCGCCGGCGGCGGTACTGAAGCGGGAGCAGGAGGAGGCGCTGGCGCAGCGGGTTGGGACACGGGCACCGCAGTGGTTGTCACGGTTGTTGCCGACGCGGGAACTGGCGCGCCCGATAAGTGGGATTGCACATCGTCCTTCGTAATGCGCCCACCCGAGCCGGTGCCGGTTACCTGGCCAAGATCAAGATTGTTTTCGCGGGCCATCTTCCGAACCAGCGGAGATAGCGGGCCTTGGGGCTCTGCGGGAGCGGTTGTAACGGGGGCTGGCGGAGGTGGAGGAGGTGGTGGTGGGGCTGCAACAACGGCAGCTGGAGGCTGAGGCGGCGGAGGCGCCACTGGGGCTGGTGCAGGCGGAGGGGCGGAAGGTTGCGCAACAGGCGCAGCCGCTGCGGCTCCATCGTTGATGTGGGCCACAACGGTATTGATTGCCACCGTCTTGCCGGCTTCCACCAAAACATCCGCCAAGACACCGGCGACGGGCGAAGGGATTTCCGTATCGACTTTGTCGGTCGAGATTTCAAAGAGGGGTTCATCGCGCTCTACGCGGTCCCCCGGCTTTTTCAGCCATCGGGTGAGCGTTCCTTCCACAATGCTTTCTCCCATTTGGGGCATGATGACATCAATCATTTAGGCAGTCTCCAATGTTTGAGCCGGCTCTGCCGGCAAGCTATATCGAAAAAATGTTAAAGCCGGTTCGACCGGCGTCAGGCTAAAAATTTCACTCATATGCCGGATCAGGGAATCTTCCACCGACTCGCGGCTTGCTGAACAACCAAGCTCCCTAAGGCTGGTGACAGGCTTGGTCAACCCGCAGGGAACAATATATTGAAAGTACTTCAGGTCCGTATCCAGGTTCAGTGCGAAGCCGTGGTTGGTTACCCAACGGCTGATATGCACACCGATAGCGGCCACTTTTTTGCCGCTTACCCAGACGCCGGTACAACCAGCCACCCGCTCACCCGCAATACCAAATTCAGCTAGGGACCGAATTAAGACTTCTTCCAGTGCGCGAACGTAAGCCAACACATCACGCTTCCATTCTTTCAGATCGATGATCGCGTAGCCGATAATTTGGCCCGGCCCGTGATACGTCACGTCACCGCCGCGATCGGTTTGGTGATAGGCGATGCCGGTCTTCTCCAGAATTTCCGGGGACGCTAGTACGTTCTCTTCGCGTCCATTACGTCCCATCGTCACTGTATGGGGATGTTCCAACAATAGGAACTGATCGGAGATTAGACCCTGCTTGCGCTGGTCCACCAATTGGCGCTGCATAGCGTATGCTTCGCCAAATCCGATGCGCCCGAGACGTTGCACGCTCAGACTTTGTTTAAGTAGGTCAGGCATTAATAGCCAATCCGTTGACGGCGTTAAATGCTTCCCCAACGGCTTCATAAAGAGTTGGGTGAGCGTGAATTGTTTCCACCATAGTTTCCACCGTGGCTTCCGATTCCATCGCCGCCACAACTTCGGCGATCAATTCATAAGCATGCGGCCCAATGATGTGACCCCCAAGAATTTCGCCGTACTTGGCGTCGGAGACAATCTTCACAAAGCCCTCGTGATGCCCCAGAATAGAAGCTTTTGAATTGCCGCTGAACGGGAATTTGCCAACCTTAACATCGTGGCCCGCCGCCTTCGCTTGCGCTTCGGTTAGCCCGACGCTTCCAATGCCCGGCTCCGTATAAGTGCAACCAGGGATGCGATTCTTGTTAACCGGCTTCACCTGTTTCCCGGCTATGTGACCCACGGCAACCATGCCCTCCATTGTCGCAACATGGGCAAGCTGCGGAGTGCCGGCGACAACGTCGCCAATGGCGTAAACGCCCGGTTCGGAGGTGCGTTGCATGCCGTCTACCTTAATAAAGCCGCGATCCAATTCCACCCGCGTGTTCACCAATCCAATGTTTTCCGTATTTGGTTTGCGGCCCACGGCGATCAAAAGTTTTTCGGTTTCCAGTTCCTCTTTCTGGCCATTCGCCAATGTTACGGAAAGAGCCGCGCCGGCCGCCGTACGGCGAATGTTTTCCGCCTTGGCTCCGGTTTCACAACGAATTCCGGCCTTCTTAAAGCAACGCAGCAATTCCTTCGATACGTCTTCGTCCTCAACCGGCACAAGGCGCGGCAGCATTTCCAGAACGGTGACCTTCGTTCCGAAGCGGGCGAAGATGGAGGCGAATTCCACACCAACGGCCCCGGCTCCGATAATGGCTAGCGACTTAGGTACCACGTTCATCGAAAGAATTTCGACGTTGGTAAGCAAGTAGGCTGGGTCGGGCGACAAGCCGGGCAACATCCGCGCTTCGCTACCGGTGGCGATAATAATGTTCTTGGCTTCAATCGTACGCACGGAATCGCTGGACCGAACTTCAATTTGGCCGCCCCCTTTCAAAGTTCCAAAACCCTTGATGACTTCCACCTTGTTCTTCTTCATCAGAAATTCCACGCCCTTGGCGTGTTTGGAAACGATTTCGTTTTTTCGGTTCAGAACCGAAGGGTAATTCAAAATGGGGTTATCGCAGCTAATGCCCTGCTCTTCGGAGTGGATGAAGTAATCCCAGACTTCCGCTGAATGCAACAGCGCCTTTGTGGGGATGCAGCCGACGTGCAAGCACGTGCCACCCAATTTGGGGTCTTTTTCGATAATTGCTGTTTTGAGGCCATACTGGCCGGCGCGGACAGCAGCCGAGTATCCACCAGGGCCGCTCCCGATAATGACAAGATCGTAGGACATTTATTTAAAGTTTAGCATTCACTTGGATGTGAGTCGTTTATTTTGCGATTCCAAGAAAGCGGAAACCGGCGGGCTGTTTGCGGTATCTATAAGGTTTAGAACTGATTATGCCCAAGATTTTACTATCCGGGATGCTTGTCACGCTGCTTTGTTTCGCGCAAATACCAAGACGTGTTCCCGCGCCTGTTCGTAAGCCAATGCCCACGGCGCCCAAGCCCGATGGCGAGGCCAAGCCGAAAGATTTCCTGATTGAAAAGATTTCCGTCGAAGGGCTGCAACGTTTTAAGCCCGCGCAGGTGATCAAGGCTAGCGGCTTAAGAGTGGGCGGCATCGGATCGAAGGAAATCTTTGACAAGGCGCAGGCTCGACTTGTGGAAGCCGCGGTTTTCGCCAATACAGGATATCGTTATGAACCAGGTCCTTCGGGCAAGGGTTTCGCGTTGACGTTTGAAGTGAAGGAACTCGATCAGGTTTACCCAATTCGCTTTGAAGGATTGTCACGGCCGGATTCCGAACTGCGTGACGCGTTGGCGGAAACCGACCCGCTTTTTGGTCAACTGATTCCAGCCACGGAACCGGTATTGAAGCGCTACGTGAAGACCCTCAAGGATTACATGAATTCTAGCGACGTTACGGCGAAAGTAGTTTCCGATAACGCCGACAAACTTACCGTGGTATTCCGGTCGTCGCAAGCCGCCTTGGCCATCGCCGAAGTGGATTTTACCGGTTCAAAGGAATTCCGGCCGGAAGATTTGCGCAATAAGGTGGCCTCACTAATGGTGGGCGTGCCTTATTCTGAAACGCGGGTGCGGGAAATTCTGGATGCTCAACTGCGTCCCTACTACGAATCAAAGGGGCTCGTCCGCGTGAAGTGGACCAAGATTTCGTCCGCGCCGGTTAAGGATGTTGCCGGCTTCCGGGTGAACGTGAATGTGGAAGAGGGTCCGGTCTATGGACTGCACGCGGTGGAAATCGTTGGGGTCAATTTGGTGAAGGAACTGACCGCAGAGACGAAGCTAAAGGCCGGTGAAGTTTTCAACTATGATGCCGTGGAATTGGGCAAGGATAAGATCGCAAAGTTCCTGCAAAGGCGAGGTTACATGCGGGTGAAGGTTGCCAATGAACGCGCCTATAACGACGAGAAGAAATTGGTGACCGTGAAGTATGTGATCACCCCCGGCAACCAGTTCACGTTCCGTTCCTTGAAAATCGAAGGGTTGGACCTGCTTTCCGAACCGCCAATCCGCAAAATGTGGGGGCTTAAAGAAGGGAAGCCGTTCAACGCCGAATACCCCTCCAAGTTCATGAACGACATTCGCGAACAACAGCTGTTTGACCACTTGGGAGAAGAAACCAAGGCGAAGCTAAACATTGATGACAAGGCTAATGCCGTGGATGTGACGCTTGAATTCAAGGGCGATCAGCCGAAGAAGAAATCGCTGATCCTGGGCGCACCGCCTCCCGGGGATTAGGCCCCCATTCCAAACCACCGTCATCTTATGTAGACTATGGACATGCCGCACAGCATTCAGCCCCGTCGCTTTACATCCCGCCGCGAACTTTTGTTTGAAGCCGCCGGGGGCATCAGCGGCCTCGGCCTGGCTTCCATTCTGGCCGAACAAGGTTTGCTGGCTGGCCCAACTACTTCGCCCTACGCTCCGAAAAATCCGCATTTCCCCGCGCGCGCCAAACGCGTTATTTCGCTCTTCATGTCCGGCGGCGTCAGCCAAATGGATACCTTCGATCCGAAGCCGATGCTCACCAAATACGCCGGTACGCCGCTTGAAGGGAAAGGCGATGTTGTGGTTCGCCAAGGCCACCCCGGCCCGTTGATGCCCTCGCCCTTCCAATTCAAAAAGTACGGCCGGGGCGGGTTGGAGATTTCTGAACTGTTCACCAACGTTGCGCGCCATGCAGACGATCTTGCCGTCATCCGCACCGTCATCGGCCGCTCTAACGATCATGTGATGGCCCACTATGAACTATCCAGTGGCATGATCCGCATGGGCGCCCCTAGTGTTGGAGCGTGGGTCACCTATGGCCTCGGCTCCGAAAATCAAAACCTCCCTGCCTACGTCGTCATCTACGATGCGCGCGGCGGCCCCTTTGGCGGGCCGGCGAACTGGACTGCTGGCTACATGCCCGCGGCTTACCAAGGTACCGTGTTTCGCTCGAAGGGCGATGCCATCTTCGACTTGAAACCTCCGAAGGAGGTGACTCCGGAAAGCCAACGCGCACGTCTCGACCTACTTGCCAAGCTCAACGAGATCGACTCGCAAAAGAACCCGGCCAACTCAGAACTGGCCGCCCGCATCGCGTCGTATGAGCTGGCTTATAAGATGCAATCCTCGGCCCCTGAAGCGGTCGATGTGGAGAACGAAACTCCGGCCACGAAGAAGCTCTACGGACTGGATGAACCCATCACCGAACCGTTCGCCCGCCAATGCCTGATGGCCCGGCGCCTTGTAGAACGCGGTGTTCGCTTCGTGCAGGTCTATCATGGCGGTCTGGGAAATCAGAATACCGACACGTGGGACGCCCATGGTAATGTGCAGGAAAACCACACGCAGCATGCTGCTGAAGTGGACCGCCCCATTGCAGGATTGCTGGAAGACCTAAAAGGCCGCGGACTGCTCGACGACACGCTTGTTATCTGGCAAAGTGAATTCGGCCGCATGCCAATTTCCCAACGTGGATTGGGGCGCGATCACAATCCCGGCACGATGTCCATCTGGATGGCCGGCGCCAAAATCAAGGGTGGCCAAGCCATCGGCGAAAGCGACGAGTTCGGCTATAAGGCAGCCATTCAACCGGTGAATGTGCACGACCTTCATGCTTCCATTCTTCATCTCATGGGCATGGATCACACTAAGCTCACCTATCACTATCAAGGCCGCAACATGCGGCTGACCGACGTCTACGGCGAGCCGATTCCCCAAATCGTTACCCGCTAGGGCGATGCCCGAGTACCCCGACATTACGGTCTATCTGGAAGCACTTGAACAGCGTATTTTAGGCCAATCCTTGGAACAAATCCGATTCAATAGCCCCTTTCTCCTTCGCAGCCTTGAACCTCCTGTGGCCACGGCTGTTGGCAAGAAAGTGGTGGCGCTCCGCCGCATCGGAAAGCGCATTGCCATCGGTGTCGAAAACGAAGTCTGGTTGGTGCTGCACCTGATGATTGCCGGCCGCCTTCACTGGAGGAAGCCCGCCGCGAAACTTGGGGGACGCCAGATGCTGGCTGCCTTCGATTTCCCTAACGGCGCATTAATCCTCACCGAGGCGGGCACCAAAAAACGCGCCTCGCTGCATATGGCCCAAGGCGAAGCCGGACTGCGCGCGCTTGACCCCAGGTGGCCTGGAAATCTTCACCGCGGCACTTGGCCAATTTCACCTCGCGCTGACCAACGAAAACCACACCTTGAAGCGAATGTTAACCGACCCGCGCGTCTTCAGCGGCATTGGCAATGCATACTCCGGCGAGATTCTCCATCGCGCCAAACTCTCGCCCGTGCAACTCACAATGAAGATGACCAGTGCGCAAATCGAGGTGCTATTTAATGCCACCAAGGAAGTTCTGAGTGAATGGGTTGCCCACTTGCGCTCGGACGATTTTCCCAAAGGCGTCACGGCTTTCCGTTCGCAGATGGCGGCCCACGGTAAGTTTGGCCAGCCTTGCCCGGTATGCGGATCGAAGATCCAGCGCATCCGCTACGCCAACAACGAAACCAACTATTGCGCCACCTGCCAAACCGGCGGTATGCTGTTGGCGGACCGTTCTCTTTCCCGTTTATTGGGCAAAGATTTTCCCAAGACGCTGGAAGAACTGGAAGCTAAACTGCGACCTGGGTAGGACGCAGAAATGCGCGTGCTGGCGCGCCATCGGCGCCCTTCAGCCGCAGCGGCATGCATGCCAACTCATAACTCCCGGTGGAAATTGCACTCAAATCCAGCCCTTCCAAAACCCATACTCCCTCCGACAACAGGGTGACGTGTGTCGCCACCAAATCATTGTGGTATCCCCCTATTGAAAGATAATCCACGCCAACCATCCTCACCTGCTTGTCCACAAGGTACCGCGCAGCGTCCCTTGCGATGTATACAAAGTTTTCGTTGAACGGTTGCAAGGGCCAATTGGCGCGAGTGTTGGCCGTGCGGAAAATAACCCGGCTCCCCTTGTCGAGGTGATGCTGTTGCAACTCATATGCCCGGATAGCTTGCGGATCCTTTATGTCGATTACTTGGACAATGCCGTTGGTCGCTTCCATTCCCCATGCGTCCATCGGCTGGCCGCCATCCACAAAGTGCAGAGGCGCATCCATATGCGTTCCTGTGTGGGCCCCCATATTCATTGACGTCAAGTGCACCACCGTGCCTTCCACGTCAAGCCGTTTCTGAGTGATCTCCACTTCAGGGTCGCCGGGCCAATGCACCATGCCCGAATAAAGCGGAACGGAAATGTCGGTCCAATTGCTCATGCCGTTTTCCGGTTGATGTCAGCAAGCTCGGCTTTCAGGGTCATCAATACCTTCTTCGCGCCGGGGTCATTCAACAAATTTTTCAATTCGTACGGATCCGCCTTCAAATCGTAGAGTTCATCAAAATCGGGGTGATCCACGTAGTGAACATATTTGTATTGATCGGTGCGTACAGCCTGCCACGTCGGCACTCGAACGTTTTGCTTCTCCTCGAAATATTCGGCCAGAAAAGATTTGCGCCAGTTTTTCGTACCTCGCAGCAGCGGCCCAAGCGATCTTCCATGCATCGAAGCAGGCGTTGGCAGTCCAGCCATTTCAAGGAACGTTGGCGCAACGTCGATGTTCAGCGCCATCCCTTCAATGCTTCTTCCCGGTTTGATCCACTTGGGATAACGCGCCACTATCGGAATGCGGATCGAATCCTCATACGCCCAGCGCTTGTCGCCTAAGTGATGCTCGCCCCAGAAATAGCCATTGTCAGAAGTAAAGATGATCAGGGTATTGTCGAGCTTCCCGGTCTTCTTCAACGCATCAAGGATGCGGCCAACCCCTTCGTCGATCGACGCCAGGCAGCGCATCTGGTTCAGGGCGATCTCATCGTTCGGCCACTTGTTTGCGTCGAAGGCCGGAACCCCGTCGATCAGGCGGGTCATCACCGGCTTGTTCTCAAACTTGTCGCCATGGGAAGGATTCTTCGCAACTGATTCGCCCTTGTACAAATCCTTGTGCCGTTCAGCTGGTGTGAACGGGCCATGCACGGACTTATGCGCAAGATACAGCAGAAACGGTTTGGTCCTTGGCTTCTCTAGGAACTTTAAGGAGAAATCGGTCAGCAGGTCGGTGATGTAGCCTTCATGCTTCGATTCCTTGCCGTCGACGTTCAGCAGCGGATCCACATAAACGCCTTGTCCCTTGAAGCTAACCCAATAATCGAAACCAGGCCTTGGGTTCGAATCATTCCCCATATGAATCTTGCCCACGTGCGCCGTTTCATAACCGGCTTTTTGCATGGCGATGGTAGAGAAATTCAGCTTGAAGCTGGCTTCATTGTTGTTGCCGTTAGTGGTGATGCCATGCGAGTGAACGTAGCGGCCCGTCAGGAAACTGGCGCGCGATGGGGAGCAAAGCGGCGTGGTGACGAACGAGTTTTTCAGGTTGGCGCCTTCCTGCGCTATACGGTCAATATTCGGAGTCTTAACCCAAGGGTGGCCAAGGCACGATAGTGCGTTCCATTTCAAATCATCGATGAGGATGAATACAATGTTGTCCTTGGGCTGCTCTGCTTGCATCAGCGCGGGAGCCGCAATTAATCCTAAGGCTTGCCGTCTGGTCATCATTTCTTATCTCCTTAACGATTCACGATGGGCTTCAATGAACGGTAATAAATATTGCGAAACGCCACTTGGCCATGATCGCCTTGCAGCATGATGGGGTTCGTTGCCGCCTCCGGCAGATTCATCGCTGAACGGGTAGGCCCGTCGATCTCCACGTTTTCCTGCACGGAAAGCCCGTTATACACAATTTTCAGAAACTTGGCGTTCTCTGTTTTCTTGCCGCTTGCATCAAAGCGAGGCCCACGAAACCAGATGTGATAGCTTTGCCACTGGCCGGCCATGCGGCTTGCGTTGCGCGACGGCGCCGAGCCTCCCACGCCCTGATTGTCAATCCACTTGTGATAAATGCCGCCGCTGTCTGACGTCTTCATCTTCTCGGTGGAACCGAAGCTGTCGAAAATCTGCACCTCGTAAAGGCCGTGCAAATACACTCCGGAGTTCGATCCCTTCGGCAAGAGAAATTCCAAGTACAACTCTATATCACCGAACTTTTCGTTGGTCACAATGTTATGCACTTTGCCGGCAGGTCCATTCATCAAACGGTCGCCCGGCGTTGGGTTGGCTTCGAGGCGTGTTGGTCCAAGCAGCCGTTCAAAAACGACGCCGGAAGTGGAAATCCAAGCCAGGGGCTTGTCGTCCTGGCCATGCCAAGATGCCAGGCTGCCAGGCCCGTTGGACAGCGCGGTCCAGCCCTGTTCGATTAGAAACGGCGGATCCCCATGATCGTCACCGTCGTTCAATTGGCGGCGGCCCTGCGCGGAAGCAAGCGAGGCGCTCAGCGCGGCGAGTAGCAAATAGCGTGGAAGCATCAACATCTTTTGTATCAAAGTAGGTGGTCAGTAACCAAGTAGGCGCGCGGCCTTCAAAATGGTGATCACCGTGGCGGCGTGTTCCAACTCGGCGCTCATCGCTTTTTTGATCGCTTCGGAGAAGGGCATTCGCACCACTTCCAGAAATTCATCCGCGCCCGGATTCGATGCCCCCAACTCCACATCAACTGCCAGAAATAACCGCACTGGCGCCTGCACAATGGTAGTGATCGTTTCCATCCAACCAAGATCGGTAAGCACTCCGCCGGTGAGTCCCGCCTCTTCCGCCAATTCCCGGCGGGCGCATTCTTCCAGCGATTCATCGCCATCAACGCCGCCGCTGATTACTTCCAGCGTAAAGCGATTGAGTGGATATTTCCATTCGCGAATCAAATAGACTTGCTTCTTCCGATTGATCGCCAACACCGAGGATCCAGCCCCAATATGGACCGTGCCGAAGATTCCGGCGTTGCCATCAGGCCGGATGATCGCATCTTCCCGCACCTTGATCCATGGGTTCTCGTAGACAAGTTTACTAGAGACTTTCTTATATGGATTAGAGCTCACCTAGCTATGGTATTGCATCGGAGTTCCTGGGGCAGCCGGTGGCTAAAGCCGGAAAGACGCTCGCTTAAGCTTGCGGCTCAGTAATTGCAGTACGTTACCGAGCCGCGACGGTAACGGAGTGGACTTTCACCACGGACTCCTACACTAAGCTAAGGCAGCGTAAATAAATAACACACCTTGATGTGTTATTACGTCAGGTATGGATACTGATGCCCAACTAGTCCAATACTTTGATGGCATGTGGCCTCATTTGGACGAACACGCCCGTCGGCTAGTGGCCGCCAGCAAAGCGGTGGAACTGGGTTATGGCGGTATCTCACGAGTGAGCCGCGCCAGTGGCTTGTCGCGAGTCACCTTGACCAAGGGAGTGGAAGAGTTGCAGGCGGCGCCCCTGGCCCCTGGCCGAATTCGCCACGAGGGAGGCGGACGCCATGCGTTGACATCCAACGATCCCGGACTGGCGCCCGCCTTGGACAGCATGGTCGAACCCACGGCGCGCGGCGACCCGCAATCGCCTCTGCGCTGGACTTGCAAAAGCGCCCGCACGCTGGCTGTGGAATTGACGGCCCGGCGTCACCTGATCAGCCACACCAAAGTGACCCAACTCTTAAAGGAGAGTGGCTACAGCCTGCAGGGCAACCGCAAGACCGAGGAGGGGGACGATCACCCAGATCCCGACGCGCAGTTCCGGCATATTAACCGTGCTGTCAAGAAAGCTTTGCGCGCCGGTGAACCCGTCATTTCCGTGGATACCAAAAAGAAAGAATTGATTGGCAACTTCCAGAACCAAGGCCGCCAGTGGCGCAAACAAGGGGCCGCAGAGAAGGTCAACGGACATGATTTCCCCAGTCCTGATGTACCCCGCGCCTATCCCTACGGGATCTACGATTTGGGGCGCAACGTCGGCTTCGTCAATGTCGGCACGGACCACGATACCGGCGCGTTCGCGGTAGCTTCGATCCGTGGTTGGTGGCGGGCCGAGGGCCGTCGTCTATACCCTGGCGCGCGGCGGTTGCTGATCACTGCCGATGGCGGTGGCAGTAACGGTTGGCGTCTCCGCCTGTGGAAATGGGAGTTGCAGCAACTGGCGGACCAGACGGGGCTGGCGCTGACGGTCTGCCATTTCCCGCCAGGCACGAGCAAATGGAACAAGGTGGAGCACCAGTTGTTTTCTTTCATCTCGTCCAACTGGCGCGGTGAGCCTTTGCGAGACTACGAGACAGTCGTGCGGCTGATCGCTGGAACAACGACGGCAAAGGGCTTAAAAGTAACCTGCCGCTTAGATCATCGCAAGTACCCCGTTGGACGCAAGATGTCCGACGAAGAATTTGCGCTCGTCCATCTGAAGCCCGGCAAGTTTCACGGTGAATGGAACTATACGATCCTTCCGGGTAACAACCATCAGTGGTAAATGTTATTTATTTACACTGCCTTGTGTGCGTTTCCTTTGGCTGGTTTTGAGGTGTCCCTCATTGGCCGGTTTTGGGGTGTACCCTGAGGGGGTCCACTCAATATTGGGAGATTTTATCCTGGAAACGGCAGTTGGATGCATTTGACTAGCCCCCGATGGGAATCGGTACAGGGGATTGCCACAACCACCGCAATTGCTGCTTTAACCTCTGGCTATTGCCCCGTCATCCCCTTAGAACTATAACCGCTCCACCATCTACTCCGTCGGTCTGAGTAAATCGTGGTTTTCGGTGGATCAGGTTACCAAGCCAGTGCCATTAGAGGCAGGGCTAATCAATGAGAATGAGCAGGTGTTACATCTCTGGTAATGGAGCTAATTCAATAACTGCATGAAGTGAAGTGTAATACTTTTTAGAGGAAGTGGCGTTTCATTTCCTTCTTGCGACAAATATGACTTAGCGGAAACTAATCCGGTAAGGCGTTAAACTGAATGCGCCGCCATTCAGGAAAATCCTTGGAGAGAAACCTAGTTCCTCCGCTAGTTCCTTCTCGAAAGGAATCGCAAGGGGGCTCTGGCCGCCGAGTCGAAAGCGTAAATTGGCGGAAACCTGTTGAGACTTGGAAAAAAATTGCTCAAAGAAATTTTTCTTAGCCGGGTAGAGAACCAGTGAAACCTTATCTCCGGACGGAATCTTGGCCTTTTCCTTGATCAGTTGAATAGTGCGGTCGAGCCCGCCGATTTCGTCGATCAATCCGCGCGACTTGGCCTGGGTACCGAGCCAGGCGCGGCCTTGCGCGAGGTCTTCAATTTCCTTAACGTCGCGTTTGCGAGCCGTGGCCACATGCGCAAGAAACTGTTGGTAGGTGGCCTCGATGCCATCGTGCAGCTTGCGGCGGCCATCGGCATCAAGCGGAGTGGACTCACTATCGATGTTGGCGTATTTGCCGCGAATGATGGTGTCTTTGGTAATTCCAACCTTATCGTAGAGTCCCTTCAGATTGACCTTCCCGAAGATGACGCCGATGGAGCCGGTGATGGTGCCGGGATAGGCGACGATGGGATCGCCTGTCATGGAGATCCAATAGCCGCCGGATGCGGCCACGTCGGACATGGAAATGACCATGGGCTTTTTTTGGCTAAGAAGTTGAATCTCGCGCAGGATTTCGTCGGAAGGCGTTACTTCGCCTCCGGGCGAATCGACGCGAAGAATGACGCCTTTGATGGAACTGTCGTCCCGGACGAGGCGGATTTGCTTGATCATCGCAGCAGGCGTAATGCCTTCTGTTTCGCCGAAGGGCGAGACTGGGGCGAGGCCTCGGCTGATGGCGCCTTCGCCGACCAACACAGCGATGCGATTGCGGGAATCGGAACCGCGGTTAGACTGGCTGTAATCAGCAATGGAGATTTTCTTGATTTCCTTGACACCGATTTTCTTCTTCACCTCGTCAAGGAATTGATCCTCGAACAGCATGCCGTCCACCAACCCTTTTTCGACAGCTTGCTTGGCTAGTTGAGGACCATCGTCGATGATGGCGCGCACTTCCTCTTCCGATTTACCGCGGCCTTTGGCGATGCCGGAAACTAACTGCCCGTAAAGATCGTCGAGGATTGAGTTGAGCACTTCGCGCGATTCGGGAGTCATGCTGGTGCGGACGTAGGAATCGAGGTAATCCTTGTACTTGCCGGCGTGCTCCATTTCCATCTGGACGCCAAGCTTGTCCATGATTCCCTTGTAGAAAGTGATTTCAGCACGGAGCCCTTTGATATAGAGCACGTCAGTGGGAAGCAAATAGATTTTGTCGGCGGCGGAGGCGATGTAATATTCGCGCAAAGTGGGCTCATGAAGATAGGCGTAAATGGGTTTGCCGGACTTCTTGAATTTGATCAGTTCATCGCGGACTTCCTGCATTTTCGCCCAGCCCATGGCCGTGCCGCGCGGTTCGAGGATCACGGCTTTGATGCGGCTGTCGATTGCGGCGCGTTCGAGGGCTCCCCACAACTCGGTGACGGTG
>JAYVXT010000578.1:0-4547 GCA_043785065.1 Bryobacterales bacterium
CTTCTTGCGCCAACGCTGGTACAACTCGCAGTAGCGCGAATAGCCGTAGCCGTCCGGGTTGGCCTGCCGGTATTCTTCCCACAGCAGTTGCAGCGTGACTTGCTTGTCTTGCATTTCCTTGTGAATCAACGCGAAGTCCGGCTGGGATCGCGCACCTTGTTTATCGGCAACTGCTGGTTGTCTGTTTGGCAATAACGCGGCATTCAGCCGTGCAATACGCACAGCGAGGGGCAAAATTAAATCCCAGGTAAGGTTTGTGGCTACGGTAATCTGTGAAAGCCTGAATATTTTTGGTTCTACGGTAGAAGCGCGCCATTCAGCTTTAGGAGTGCGCGTGCAGTTCCCGGATCGCTTTTTCCACGCGGTCGAGACCGGATTTGATTCATGCGAGACGTTCATCGCCAAGGGCGTCGAGCAGATCTGCTGTTTTGAGTTCCTCGTGTTCGAGTGACTCGTCGATTTCGGCCAGGAGCGGGTAGCTTCATGCGGCCAGATGGCCCGGCGACGATAGGCCGAATGTGACAAATCGTTTTTCATTGATCGGATGATCTTAATTCTTCACCAGTTGAGGATAGCTGATCGTAGAAAACGGTGGTTGCCTCCTAAGAGGATGCTTCCTAAAATGATATTTGCTTTTGGTCTCATCCCATTCGATGCGCAAACTTCCAACTCTTTATTCCAGTATAGCCATTGGCATTCCGCACCTAAGGCGGCTGGAAAACGTCATTGCAAAAGTGCGAACCAAATAGTAGGCGGCTCAAGTAGCGCTAGGAGAACAAACCAATGAACCGGGTTAGTGTAAGGTAGTTGGTCCGTCATAGGTGTTCCATTCATTGCGAAACTACGCTGTCGGCGTGGTCTCTTGCTACTTGAGCCAAGGCAAATATAACTCCAATGTTCTTCAGGTTCAACAAATAAAATGCCTTACCTGGTACTATTTCCAAAAATCAGTACTAACTCGCCACATAGGCTATTAAATCCTCTACTTCGGGGCCATCCGCAATGCGCCGTCTATTCGTATTACTTCCCCGTTCAACATCACGTTGTCGAAAATGTGCCCCGCCAGTTTCGCGAATTCTTCCGGATGCCCCAGCCGCGCAGGGAAGGGAATTGTCTCGCCAAGAGCAGCGCGGGCGGCTTCGGGCAACCCTGCCAGCAGCGGCGTATCGAAAAGACCTGGGGCGATGGCCACCACGCGAATTCCCAGCCGCGAAAGGTCGCGCGCAATGGGCAGCGTCATACCGGCAATTCCCGCCTTCGATGCCGCATAGGCGCTTTGCCCAATTTGACCGTCGAAGGCTGCGATCGATGCTGTGTTGATGATCACGCCGCGTTCCCCATCACTGTTCGGTTCGTTCTTCGACATGGCCCATGCGGCAAGGCGGACAACGTTGTATGTCCCAATCAAATTGATGCGGACGACGTGCTCAAACGCCGCCAAATCCGCTGGCCCCTCCTTGCCAATCACGCGCGCGGCGATGGCCACTCCGGCGCAACTCACGGCTCCATGAATAGCGCCCGCGCCGTCGATCGCCATTTGGACTTCGGCCGCTGAAGTGACGTCGGCCTTAAAGAATTGCCCTCCCAATTCCTGGGCCAAACCCGCTCCAGCTTCATTCAAATCCAGGATGATTGGCCTGCCCCCGGCCTTCGCAATCATGCGCGCCGTCGCCGCCCCCAGCCCTGATGCGCCGCCTGTAACGAAAATCGCTTTGCCGTTTAGATCCATATGCTGGCATTATAAGGGTTCAATGGATTGGTTTCCGCTTTGGCTCAGTTTGAAAGTGGCGTTACTTGCCACTGCCGTCTCCACCGTGCTCGGTTTAGCCGCCGCACGGTGGCTCGCGCGCGGTAACTTTCGCGGGCGCGAACTGCTTGACGCCCTGGTAACATTGCCGCTGGTGCTCCCGCCCACAGTGCTTGGTTATTATTTGCTGATCGTCATTGGGCGCAATAGTATGCTTGGAACGATCTATGAGCGCATCACCGGCGGGCCACTTGTATTCACTTGGCAGGGGGCCGTGGTGGCGGCTGTCTTGCACTCGCTGCCGTTATTGGTCAAATCCTCGCGCGCTGCACTGGAGTCGGTGGATCAAAGCTACGAACGCGCGGCGCGCAGCCTTGGCGCCTCGGAATGGAAAGTGTTCTTGCTCATCAGCCTTCCTCTGGCAAGACTACCCATTATTGCCGCCGTCACCCTGGCCTTCGCGCGGGCTCTTGGCGATTTCGGCGTTACGCTGATGGTGGCCGGCAACATTCCCGGCAAAACGCAAACCATTGCCGTGGCGATTTACGATGCCGTCGAATCAGGCGATGGAGATACGGCGAGGGCCCTTGTGCTGGCGGTTTCACTGCTCGCGCTCGCCATTGTTTGGATCGCCAATATGTTGAACTCGGAGGCAACCTCTCAATGATCGACGCCCGCATCCAAAAAGAATTCATCGGAGGCACGGAACGTGCTTCGTTTTCGCTGGACGTTCAGTTTCGCGCCGCCCGGGGGGTCACGGTCTTGTTTGGCGCCAGCGGCGCCGGAAAGTCTCTAACACTCGATGCCATTGCAGGATTTACAAAACCCAACGACGGCCGCATTTTATTGAATGACCGGATTTTGTTTGACGCCAAAGCCAATGTGGATTTGCCGCCACGGGAACGCCGCTGTGCTTACGTGTTCCAGAATCACGCCTTGTTCCCGCACATGACTCTGCGCGACAACATCTACTTCGCCGCAGCCTATTTGCCGTTCATCGAACGCCGCCGCCGCGTGTCGGAAGCCCTTGATCGATTTCAGTTGAACGACGTGGCCGAATGCAAGCCCGCCGAATTGTCCGGAGGGCAAAAGCAGCGCGCTTCCATCGCTCGCGCTCTATCAGCCGGACCAGCCGCCTTGTTGCTTGACGAGCCATCGAGAGGGCTTGATGCCCCGTTGCGCCGCGAGCTTTATGAGGTGCTGCGCGAAGTGCGCGCCGACTACGACGCGCCGATTGTGCTCGTCACTCACGATCTAGCCGAGTGCCTCGAATTGGCCGATCAAGTGCTAATCTACCGCGACGGACGAATTATTCAAGCGGGTGAGGCGAAGGCCATACTAAACGCCCCGGCGAGCGTCGATGTGGCCCACATGCTTGGAATTTTCAACCTGCTGTCCGCGGAGATCTTGTCCCTTGACCCAAGCCGCAATCGAAGCCGCGTGCAGTGGAACGGCACAGCAATTGAATGTCCTTACATTCCAGCTTGCTTTCCCGGTGATCGAGTCACGCTGTGCGTACGCCCCGCCGATTTGAAGGCCATCCCGCGCCCCGCCAAATTAGGGCCAAACCAGGTATCGGTTTCGTTAAGCCGTGTCGTGAATACCGCCGAAGGCGTGCGGCTGGACTTTGAAGGAGTATCGGTGGAGATGCCGCAATCGGAATACGCGGCAAAAGCGGATAATGGAAACTGGGCGGTAGAGTTCCCTCCCAAATCCATACGAGCCTTATAATGCCATTGAAAACTTTTGACGAATATGTGACCCTTGCCGAAGCCGCGCACGGCCACATGTGCGCCGGACAAATTTTGGGACTGCGCCTTGCCATTCATGGAATGGAACTGCTGGGCATTGAGGACCCCACCGGCAAAGACCGCAAACGGTTGGTGAGTTTTGTTGAGATTGACCGCTGCGCCACCGACGCTGTAACCGTGGTGACAGGTTGCCGCATGGGCAAACGCGCTTTGAAGTTTCGCGATTTCGGTAAAGTGGCCGCCACGTTCTGCGATTTGCAGACGGACCGCGCCGTGCGCGTGGTGGCTAAGGATTCCTCCAAGCAGCGCGCCAAGGAAGTGTATCCGGAAATTGAAGACAAGAATCACCAGCAAATGAAGGCGTATCGCGAGCTGCCCGTCGCCGACATGTTTGAACATGCCTGGGTTCGAGTGAAACTTGACCCGCAAGAAATGCCGGGCTTCAAAGGCCCCAAGGTCAGTTGCGCCCAGTGCGGCGAAGGCATCAATTTCAAACGCGAAGTGGAAGTGGATGGACGGACCCTGTGCAAAGCCTGCGCGGGCGAACGTTATTACGAAGTTCTGTGATTCGCTGCTACATAACCGACAGCCAATCGGTGGGCGCAATTGAACCAATGCTAGCGGTGGTGCGGCGCGCCGTGGCGGAACAGGTGGATTGGATTCAGCTTCGGGAAAAGCACCTAGCCGCGCGCGGTCTGGCTGAATTGGCCCGAATCGTAATCGGCATTGCCCATGCAGGCCGGACAAAAGTCTTGATCAATTCGCGCATTGATGCCGCCATCGCTTGCAAGGCCGACGGAGTTCATCTTTCCAGCGATTCCTTACCGGTGGAAAACGTTAGGTCGATCACTCCGCCAGGCTGGCTGATCGGTGTCTCCACGCATACCCTCGAAGAGGCTCAAGCTGCGCAACGAGCCGGAGCGGACTACGTACTTTTCGGCCCCGTGTTTGAGAGTATTTCCAAACAAGGTTACGGCTCTAAACAAGGACTTGAGACGTTAAGATGGGTTTGTAATCACATGACGATTCCGGTGCTGGCTTTAGGCGGC
>JAYVXT010000579.1:0-14133 GCA_043785065.1 Bryobacterales bacterium
CAATCAGCGCGGGAGGTCTTTGGAGAAGATTGCCTTTCGATGAGCGTTGGGGAAGCCTACTATCCCCAGGATGGGGAAAGCCCGGAAGCGTTGATTGCCGCAGCTGATAAACGTATGTACTTGTGTAAACAGAATTCTCCTTTCCGCAGAAAACGAGGTTTGACTTCCCGTGATCCCCGCAAGAAAGAAATTGATGCAGTGCTGCAGGAGCAAACCCGCTAGACACATTTTTGGAAAAACGTTTTAGAAGAAGCGCTCTCCGCAGTGCTCCTCATGTGACGCTTCTTCAAACCACAGCCTCCATTCGGGATGCAAAAGCGCTCCTTGCGTCTCGCATCCAGGGTGGAGGCCCTTTTTGATGCAGTCCATCCCAATTATAAAAAGCTTTGACCGCTGGATTTTCCTACGCGATAATATAAGGCGGTGATTGCCTTTCCTAAGCTTACGCGCCGGACGCTTCTAGGCGCCATGGCGTCGATAGCGCCTACGCTCCCCGCCCAAAACGGCCGCGAACCCTATCCCGGTGTAAGCTACCGCAACTATTCCCGATGCTTACCGGATTATCTGCACGATCTTGCTTGGCTTTATGCAAAAAACCGGCAGACTGATTTGGCCAAATTAACCACGATTGAAAGCATCGGGGAACGCCAAAAATGGGCTCGCCAAACATTCTTGAAATTAATCGGCGGCGGGTTTGAACGAACACCGCTAAATTCCAAAACCACGGGAACCATTGATCGCCCGGGTTACCAGGTTCAAAAAATAACTTACGAAAGCCGGCCGGGCTTTTGGGTCACAGCCAACCTTTACATACCCGCCCGAGGTCGGAAAAGCTACCCCGCGGTCCTTTTCCAAATGGGCCACTCGGCGGCCGGCAAGAGCTATGCAAGCTATCAGCGATGTTGCCAAGGTCTCGCCAGATATGGCTACTTAGTGCTCGCTTTTGATCCGATTGGCCAAGGAGAGCGGATAGCTTACCCCGATTCCTCCTACAAGAAATCCAGGTTAGGATCCCCCAGCGAAGAACATACGGCCATGGGCAAGCAGCTTATGCTCGTGGGAAGTTCCGCCGCCAGACTTCAAGTTTGGGACGCAATGCGAAGCCTGGACTATTTGGCGGCCCACCCGCTAGCGGACACTAAGAGAATCGCCACCGCCGGTCAATCGGGAGGCGCCACAATTTCCATGTACTTATCCTGTGTCGACGACCGTATTAGCGCAGCGGCCATTATGAGTGGCAATACAGAGAACTTTGCAATACCCGAATTCGGAGCTCCCGGTTCCACCGATGATGGAGAACAAGATCTGATTTATTCCTCTCCATCCGGATTCGACAGATTTGATTGTTTGTACCCCATGGCTCCTAAGCCGCTCCTGGTCGCCATCAGTGACAAAGATTTCTTTGGAACCTACTCACCAGACTATGTTCAAAATAGTTGGGAAGAATTTCAAAAACTGAAGAAGGTCTATCAAACCCTGGGTAAAGTTGAAAATTTATCGTGGAGTTCCACCCCCCTGCCCCATGGATTGTCCTTCGATTCACGCATGGCGCTTTACAATTTTCTTAACCGGCATTTCAAAGGGCAGGAGCGAACCACGGAGGAGCCGGCCACTAAACCCGAACCGGAAGAAACTCTTTGGGTGACCGAATCGGGCAGCGTGATTAAATCGCTCAAAAGCCAAACTCCCTTCCAATTGGCGCAAAAGATTGTTGGGAAACAAAGCCCCCTGCCTCTGGAAAAATTGTTACGTTTGGACCGGCAATTTTCTCAAAAACTCGTCGTCTTAAAGCGGACCACATCTTTGCGAGGTGTGGAGATTGAAGCAACGGAAGTGCAGACCGCCAATAAAGTTTGGGCGCCAATGTGGCTTTTTCTTCCACCGGACAAAACCACGACACGCCCGCTGATCCTCATGCTCGAACCCGCCGGTAGAAACGGTCCCTGGCACGAGGAAGAACTATACCAGACGCTCGCCACCGAAGGGTTCGCCGTGGCTGTTCCTGATTTGCGTGGAATTGGCGATCTTAGCCCTGAGTTAGGCAACGGCAATCCGCGCTACGCCAAATCGCATAGTGAAGAAGAAGACTACTCTTGGGCCTCATTGATTCTTGGCCGCCCCATGTTGGGCCAACGCGTCAACGATACAATCTCACTGATTCGCGCTTTGAAGCAATATCCCTCGGTGATGAATCGGCCCCTTTTGTTGGCTGCTCAGGGGAAAATGACGGTTACCGCCCAATTTACCGCCGCCCTGGAGCCTCAAGTTCAAAAACTATATTTGTCCGGCGGCCTCGCCACGTTCCGCTCCTTGCTTGAAACAGAAAACTTTGGCCATCCTTTTTCGAATTTCATCCCGAACATTTGCAATCATACCGATTTGCCGGAAGTGTGCTCCTCAATGGGGAAGCGAAAGCTGATTCTGGCCGGGATGCTTGACGGCGGTGGACGCCGCATGGATGTTGTTACCGTCAAAAAACTATACGAACGAAATGGAAACCTTGACGTTTTCGACCCCGCATCCTGGACGGTGGAAGCCTTGCGCAAAGCCGCCACGCTTTAGAAAATCTCGAATTGAATCAGGTCAACGATTTGGACTGGGATAATTTGGGGAAAGCTTGATGCTCTGGGGCCGCAGCGCCAATTTGCCGCCGGCTACCCACCGCTCACCACGAAGTGCAAGGTGCGAGATCATCCTTTCACGCCACATTCGAAGCAACGCTTCGGACTGCTGCTCACCCGCTAAATCATGCAATTCCCCTGGATCGGCTTTCAAATAGAATAGTTGTTCCCGCCCATCCAGAGCGTGAAAAATATACTTAACCTTGCCATCCGTAAGGGCATTCCAATGATTGTCCGGACCGTAGCAAATGTCATGTTCAAGATCGATGTACTCGCGCCATCCCTCCGCCTTTCCTCGCACTAGACGGAGCATGCTTTTTCCATCAATTTTTGTTGTTGGCTCAACTCCCGCCGCATCAAGGAAAGTGGCAAGAATATCGCGAAGCTCTACCGGTTCCTGGCGCGCCTGCCCACGATTCTCCGGGGCCAACCCCTTCGGCCAACGAAGCAGCATTGGAATCTTCGCGGATGCTTCATAGGCATAACTCTTTCGCCATAAATTATGATCTCCCGTCATATCCCCATGATCGGATGTATAGACAATGAGCGTGTTCTCCAGTAAACCCCGCTGCTCCAAGGCTTCAAGTATACGGCCGATCTGCTCGTCCACAAAGGCTACCGACCCGTAATAGCCTTGACGTGATTTCCGGACTTGCTTCTCACCCAGGTCACCATGCCACAAAAATGGGTCTTCAGAACTCTTCGCCTCCCATCGCGCGGCCCATTTGCCAACGCTGGCCAAAGGCAGATTGCGATCCGCAAACCGGTCAAACCAACGCGAAGGAGGATCGTAGGGGCTATGCGGGCGGGCAAAAGATACTTTTAGGAAGAAAGGTTGAGGCTTGGAATATGTCCTTAGGAAGTTCACTGCGCAATCGGCGGTCCAGGTTGTTGGATGAAGACGTTCCTGCAGAACGTAGGGCTTGGCCGGATAGTCGTTCCATCCGATCCCAGTCGCGTCAGGGTCAAGATTAGGAGCTTGCGAGTAGAACCAGCTTCTGTAGTCACTTCGAAAATCAATCGACTCCGATCGGCCCGATTCATCCAAGAGCGCCATGTGATAGCCATGAGTGTTGCGCTGCGGCGTATAGTGCAGCTTTCCGATGGCGCAAGTTTGATAGCCCGCATCCGCCATTGCTCGCGGCATCTCAAGCGGATATTTTTCGGCGATCCTCGAAGTTCCCAGCACCCCATGGTTCCATGGAGAAAGCCCGGTAAGCAGACATGCCCGCGCCGGTGTGCAAGTGGGCGTTGAAGAATAGGCTGCGGTGAATCGAGCTCCTTCACGAGCAAGCCAATCCAAATTTGGCGTAATTGCCGCCGCATTGCCGGCATTGCCCATGCAATCGCCGCGATGCTGGTCGGACATCAAGAAAAGGATGTTGGGCTTCGAGGGCCGCGTCTGAGCCTGAATCAACGCAGTAGCCGGAACCGTCAAAATATCTCGCCTGCGAATCATAGTGCCACCTTAAAGAGTAACCGCAGCGCCAGTCTCAGCACTACGATACCCCGCTTCCATCACCGCCACCGATTTCAAATAGCTGCGGGCATCGGACTCAAACTCGCCTCCGCTATGTAAGCAGTCGACAAAATGCTGTTGTGTTGCGTGCACGCTATCGCCGCGATACCCGTTAACGATTGTATTCTTCCAAGCCAAATGCTCATCTCCACTTGGGGCTCTGCGAAAAATGCCGCCCGTACCGCTCACCCACAAAATTCCACCATCGCCCTCAAAGACGGCATCCCCCAATGGACCGCTGTTCGGAGCCAGATCCAGAAACCGGTGCCCATCGATCACCCCGCAAAGATGGGAGGCGTGGCGAGTCAGCATCAATACTTGATCTTCCCCTTCAATCAAGGGATTGTTGCGCCGCAATTCGGCATAGACGCGCGTTATCTCGCCAAACAAGAATCGCGCCGTATCGATGTGGTGGATCAGCGTCTCATACAGCAACAACCGCTTGTAATTCCTAAAGTACGGTTGCGCCGAATACGGCTCAGCCCCCAGTCCGTCCCGCCGCCGGGTCCGAAAGTGATACGTCAGTGGTTGGCCGATATCTCCCCTTTCGATCATGGAGTGTACTTCACGGTACCAAGCCTGCCAGCGCCAATTTTCATGGATCATCAAGCGGATGCCCTTGGCGATCTCCGCGATTTCTAAACACTCGGCGTAACTGGGGGCCATTGGCTTTTGGCAGATGACTGGAATCCCCCGTTTTGCGGCTGCGTGAACCATCTCCAAATGATGTTCTGGCCGCGCGGCGATGTCAAGAAAATCCAGGTGCTCCGCATCCAGCATTTTTTCAAGATTGGCATAAGCCGCCGGTGCCGCGGGCTGTGCTCTGGTCAGGTCCACATCGCAAGCCGCCACAAGTTCGGCGCCCCTCACACGCTTCCAGGCTTCAATGTGAAACTGGGCGAAGAATCCACACCCAACAATTCCACCCCTCAAAACCTTTTCAGCCATCTACGATTTCCCTGCTTCAATTCCGAACTTCGCAAAATATGCGGGCGGTAGCTTAGCCAGCTTCATATTCGTATCGAGGAAAATATGCTTGGTGTGCCCTTCCGCCAGTTTTACTTGATCAGTTGATCGTTTGATCACGTAGCTGAAACGTAGAACGCGGGGATTCGCCTCCGCAATCGAAGTGTGGATCTCCACTTCATCGTCGTATCGCGCCGGAGCCACAAAGCGGCAATTGGCTTCAATCACCGCAAGACGCAAGTTCTCCTTATCTTCCAGTTCGCGATAAACAACGCCTGCCTCGCGGCAGAATTCCGTGCGTCCCACCTCCATCCAAATAATGTAGTTGGCATGGTAGACAACACCCATTTGATCGGTCTCGGCGTAACGCACTCTTAGGCGTGTGATATTGGTCAAAAGGCGGCTCCCGTATTATTTGCGTCGTAGCTGGTAGTGCAGCTTGGCAACCATGCCCATGTAGTGATTAACAAAATATTTATTCGCCGCCAGTTCGATGTACTTCAGTGACTTCTTCGCATCCCCTTGCGCCTCATAGTAGAGCCCCGCATACAGGTTGGCGTAAAACAAAGAATCCGGACTGTTCGCGGCTTTCAACATATCCTCAACCGTCCCCGTGCCGCGAAACATCGCGTCCACCTGCATCATGGGAACACGATCATCTTGCGGAATGGGGATCATGATCCGCCTGGCCTCGACCGGCGAAGTCTGTTTGGAAACACATAAATAATGCCACACCGCGTTTTCCACATCGCTCGGATTCACGGTTTGGTGCAACTCGAATTGCTTCCTGCAATCCTCAAAGCGATTGGCATAATAGAGCGCAATTCCCCGCTGCCAATATTGAGGAGCTAGGCGAGGCTCCAACATCATGGCCGCATCGAATTCCTTAATGGCTTCGCTAATCTTGTGATCGCGCAGTAAAAGGTCATCCGCGCGTTTATTGTGGGTTCTCCAATCATCGGCGGCGAATGCGCATAGAAATGTCAGGAACAGGCAAAGCATCGGTTTCATGTGATTTTTATTATTATCTCACTCCACCCATTGAAATCCATGAAACCATTCATCCACCAAATGGGTCTGTTACCATGAGCTTGTGAAATTGAATGTTCTGTTTTTCGGCATGGTTAAGGACATCGCCGGTGCATCCCAAGACACTTTGGAAGTACCTCAAGGTTCGCTATTGGGCCATGTATTTGACCACTACGCCCAGCGGTTTCCTAAACTGTCTGGATTCAAAGCTAGTATCGTGTTAGCCCTCAATCAGGAGTTTGCGCCAATGTCCAGCCTGTTGAGCGATGGCGATGAAGTAGCCTTTTTGCCTCCCGTCAGCGGAGGTAGTGGGCCGTGGACGCATCAAATCACTATCGAACCCCAAGGCCATTTCTTCGCACTTACACGGGAACCAATCCACCCCGCGGAGATTGGCCGCTCCATGCTCCAAGGGCTGGATGGCGCAGTCTGCACCTTCGAGGGCGTTACAAGAAATAACACCAAAGGCCGCCCGACGCTACACTTGGAATATGAATGCTATGAAGTTATGGCGATTAAACTCATGGCGCAAATCGGCCAGGAAATCGCCGCCGCCCATGCCATCAGCCGAATCGCCATGGTCCATCGCCTGGGCAGGCTTGAAATAGGTGAGGCCAGCGTGGTCATCGTTACAACCGCCCCGCATCGTGGGCCTTCATTCGAAGCAACACGCGCGGGCATTGATCGTTTGAAGAAAATGGTCCCAATCTGGAAGAAAGAATTCTTCGCCGATGGTGAAGTGTGGGTGGACGGGGAATGGGACGACACCGTTTTATCAAAGCGTTAATCGTGATTTCGATCACCGCCGGAGCCGCGCTTTGGTGCGCCCAGCAGGATATTATTATTCGCACCGAAGTGAAATTGGTGCGCGTTCTTACGAACGTTCGCGATTCCAGCGGCAACTTGGTGGGCGATCTATCGAAAGAAGATTTTGAGATCTTCGACAATGGCGCACCGCAACAAGTTTCCATTTTCGAGCGGCAGACAGCCCAGCCTTTGGCGGTCAGCCTGATGATCGACATAAGCGCATCGACAGCGAAAGATTTACCGTTGGAAGTTAGCAGTTTGCAACGCTTTATCGACGAATTTTTCAAAGAAGGCACGAGCAGCGATTTGGCTTCGCTTTATTCATTCAATGATGAAGTGACACTGCTTTCGGGATTCACCCGCAATCGCGACCAGTTAAAGAAGGCAATGCGCAACATGAAGGCAGAGGCAGGCACTTCGCTATATGATGCTCTGATGCTATCGGCTCCCCGGCTTGGGGATCGCGAAGGCCGGCGCGTGTTTCTGGTGATCACAGATGGTGGCGATACCACTAGTAAGTACACTTATCATCAAGCGTTGCGGCGCGCCCACGAGGCGGAAGCCTCTATCTTCTCCGTTCTGATTCAACCCATCACAAATGATGCGGGCCGTAACTTGGGCGGCGAAAATGCGCTCTATTCTTTAGCGGCATCAACGGGCGGTCGCGTATTTCACGCCAGCGTCGGCCCCAGATTAAACGCTACATTTACCGACATTTTGAAGGCCCTTAGAACCCAATACTACCTTGGGTACTACCCGAAAAATGTCCCATTGAATAAGAATCCATTTCATAGTCTTGAAGTTCGCGTGAAACGCACGGGTTTGCATACCGAAGCCCGCGCTGGATATTATGGAGACAGTTCCGGAACCGCTATCCACGACGGAGCCGGAAAGCGGCAATAGCAGAGTTCAAAGATTGTTTAAAATATAACAAATGGCCAAGTCGAAAACCAAAGCACCGGAATCGACTCTTGCTGAAAATAATTATCTACTTGAATTGGTGGATAACAAGCAAAGAGTCAAGGTCAAGATGGAAGACAACCAGGAAGTAATTGGTTACGTCGAGTTTTTCGACCAAACCTTTATCCGCTTAACGCGTCCCGGCGAACCCAATCTTTTTATTTATAAACACGACATCAAGTACATGCTTGAAGAGGCCGAATAATTGGGTTCCTATCTGGAAACTGCCATCGGCATCGCTCGAGAAGCTGGGGCGCTAATCAACAATTTCGCCGAGCGGCGGGTGCCCTTTGAGTTAAAAGGCGAATTCGACCTGGTGACCGAAGCCGATAGGGCCAGCGAAGAGTTGATAGTAAGCCGCCTTCAATCTCATTTTCCTTCCCACACGATCATTGGCGAGGAAGGAGGCCAGCGAACGGCAGGGTCTGAATACTGCTGGTATGTGGATCCGGTGGATGGCACCACCAATTTCGCCCATGGCTTTCCCATCTACAACACTACGTTAGCTCTTGAACATAAAGGGGAGATGATCGCTGGTGTTGTGTTTGACCCGACGCGCAATGAAATGTTCGCGGCCGAAAAGGGCGGCGGAGCCTATCTCAACGGCCACCGCATTCGCGTTTCGAAAGCCAAACTGGTCGCAGATAGCTTGGTTGCTACAGGATTTCCTAGCCGCAAGCGGCATGAAAATGTGAATGTCCACTTCTACTATCAATTGGCCTTGCAAAGCCACGGAGTACGTAGGGCGGGGGCAGCTGCCATCGACTTAGCTTATGTGGCTTGCGGGCGTCTCGATGCTTTCTGGGAATTTGGTTTGAATCCATGGGACATGGCGGCGGGAATCTTGCTGGTTGAAGAAGCCGGTGGAAAATGTAGCACCATGAAAGGAGCTCCGGCCAGCCTTCACGGACGCCATATACTGACAACCAATACCATGATCCACGAAGAGATGTTAAGGCTATTCGCGGGCATTTTTACGGGAAACGTTAAGTTTCCCATGGTTGAGATGACCGATCCCGATAAGCAATAGTCCGCCCCTGAAGGTAATGGCAGTTTCAGAACTTTCCGCCGATCCAGCTTTACTTTCAATGGGATAACTTGTTAAACTGGTAGATTATTATGCGTACCGTCGACCTAATCCACAGAAAGCGCGACGGCGAGGAGTTATCCGCCGCGGAACTGTCTTTCCTTGTAAAAGAGTATACGCAGGGAAATATCCCCGACTATCAAATGTCGGCATTTCTCATGGCCGTATTCTTTTCCGGCATGACTGACCGCGAAGTTAGCTCTTTCACCGACTGCATCATCGCCAGTGGCGAGCGGGTGGATCTTTCTTCGATCCCCGGCGTCAAAGTCGATAAACACTCAACTGGAGGCGTGGGTGACAAAACCAGCCTGATCAGCGCGCCTCTTGCGGCGGCGGCTGGTGTGATCGTGCCAATGATCTCCGGCAGAGCCTTAGGGCATACTGGAGGCACTCTCGACAAACTGGAATCCATTCCAGGCTTTCGCACCAACCTCACCATAGACGAATTCAAAGCCCAATTGGCCAAAACTGGCTTAGCCTTCGTCGGTCAAACCGAACAGATAACCCCAGCCGACGGTAAGCTTTATTCCTTACGTGATGCAACGGCTACTGTGGAGAGCATTCCACTCATCGCTTCCTCCATCATGTCGAAAAAGATGGCCGTGGATCTCGACGCTGTTGTGCTAGACGTGAAGGTTGGGTCAGGCGCCTTCATCAAGAAACAGGTAGATGCCCGGCGTCTGGCCCAAATGATGGTGGGTATTGGCCGCCGCCTGAATAAACGCGTCCAGGCCTTAATCACCGACATGAACCAGCCGCTTGGGTATGCCATCGGCAATGCCCTTGAGGTGATGGAGGTGTCACAAACACTGCAAAACGCCGGCCCGGTGGATTTAACCCGCTTATCGCTTGAACTGGCTGCGCGCATGATCCACCTTGGAAAGAAGGCTGCCACGATTGACGAAGCTCGCGAAATTGCCCAAGCGAAACTAGTGGATGGTTCCGGCTACCGCAAGTTAAAGGAAGTGATCGCGGCGCAAGGCGGCAACCCGCAGGTTCTTGACCGCTTCGATTTACTGCCCAATGCAACCGGCGCGAGAGAAATCAGTTCCCCTCGGGGTGGCTACGTGGCCGGCATTGATGCGGAATTAATCGGCCAGGCATCGTCAATTATGGGTGCTGGCCGCGATAAGAAGGAAGATTCCATCGATCCGGCCGTCGGCGTCATCCTCGAAGTCAAGGTTGGCCAAAAAGTGGAAGCCGGCAGCGTGCTTTGCCGCCTATATTACACCGGCGAAAATAGGTTGGACGAAGCGGGGGAATTGATTGAAGATGCATTCCGCATTTCTGTAAACCCGCCCGACGAACGAAATCTTATCCTCGAAGTAGTCGGATAAAAATATCAAAACTACCTAAGGGACGACTGAAAAGTGTCGTCCCTTTCTTCTTGCTTAGCCCTCTAAATACTTCCCCCTGCGCCGTTACGCGTTCATCCGATACAATCAAGTCAATGAATGCCAATTCGATATCCCGTAGGGATCTGCTGCGCGCCGCATCCGTGATGGGCGCGGTTCCTCTTGCTGTTTCCGCCGCCACTCGTGCGCCACTCAAACTCGCAGTGTTCTCCAAACACCTGCAGTTCGTCAAGGATGAAGAACTCGCCGCTTGCGCCTCGGAAATCGGCGTCGATGGCATTGATCTCACCGTGCGTTCCCGTGGCCACATCGAACCGGCCAAGGTTGAAAAAGATCTTCCGCGCCTGGTTGAAATCATCCGTAAGAAGGGGCTCGAAATTCCGATGATAACAACCGGGATTGACGCCGCCAATCCCGAAGCGGAATCAATCCTAAAAACCTGCGCTCAACTTGGAATTCGCTATTACCGGTTTGGTGGCCTCAAGTACAACGACACAGTACCGCCGCAGCAGCAACTCGCCACTCTTAAACCTCATATGCGGGCGCTCGCGGAATTGAACCAAAAGATGGGAGTCTGCGGCATTTACCACACACACTCTGGCCCTGGACAACTAGGCGCCTCCATTTGGGATCTTCATATATTATTTGAAGGCCTGCCCACCTCCGCCATTGGCATCAATTACGACATTGGCCATGCCACGATTGAAGGCGGTCTAGGCGGTTGGATCGCCACCACCAAACTTACAGGCGCGGGAGGCATGAAAGGGCTTGCCGTCAAGGATTTCATTTGGGAGAGAGGCGCGAAAGGCTGGGAAGCTAAATGGGTTCCTCTGGGCGAAGGCATGGTGAAATTCCCCCAATTCTTCGGTTTGCTCGCCAAAACCAATTTCAACGGACCGGTTCAGATCCACTATGAATATCCACTCGGGGGCGCCGATAACGGCGCAACTGAACCGACCATGGAGCGCTCCAAAATACTCGGTGCAATGAAAAAGGATGTGACAGTGCTGCGAAAGTGGATGGGCGACGCGAAGCTGATCTAGGTAGCTAGCTAGGCTAAGGTCCTTCTTCTTCCGTCAACTCCACTAGCCGCTTTACATCCATCGTATAGATTGCCGGCTTGCCGTCCTTGTCCGACTGGAACAGGATTCTCTGGCTAGTTGGCGTGAACCGCGCACGGACCTGCTTTGGATCCTTAGCCTTATGTTCGCAAAAGGTAAGCTCTCGTTTTGTGTAGCGAACATAAAGCAACAAAACGGGCGATGCCTTGCTGCGGCTCGCCCCTAGAAAAACAGTGGCATCGGAATTCGGCGTGAACGCCGCAAACTGAGTCGTAGGCCCAATCAAATTATCTTTGCTTGTATCGGGGGCGTGCTCCCGCAGCGAATTCAACTTGGTGGATTCTTCGGGAATAAGAAGATACTCGATGGATTCTCCAGTCGGAGACCAATACCCAGTCGCCACTTTTCCCTGCATAGTCTTCAAACGGCGATTGACACTTCCATCCAGGTGCGCCAACCACAAAGCATCCTCCGCTAGATAAAGGAAACTGGCGCGCTTCGGCCTCGCTCCAAGCAGTTCCACCGGTGACGATTGTTCGGCCACTGTAGCCGCACCGCCTTTGGCCATCGAAATCATCCTTAGCCGAAACTTAGAGCCATTAGTTTCCACGGCGAAGGCATTCATCCCATCCTCGCCGATGTGCAGACCAGGATGATGCTTCCACCCTGGAGGAGATTCGTAAACCACCCGTTCCCTGCCCCCGCTCATTCCGCCAAGCAGTAACTGCTCACCGTCGTAGAACGCAATCGACCGGTCGTTCGGAAGCAGTGACAACGAGTCCGCATCCAACTGGCCTGCTTGCGTCAATTGCCGCCAAGTGCCGTTCTTGAAGTCCATGCGGAAGGCTTCCAGGTTCCCTGTGCGGTTTGAGGAAAAAAGGTAGAAATCTGAGTGTTTGGAAATGATGCGGGAGGATGTAACGGAAAGAAAACTGGAATAGTTCGACTTAGTAAGACGCACCACCTCGAACTCGGTTGCCGGATCAGGGTACTTGCTTCGATCCGCCGAAAGCTCCTGGCCTTTACCGATAGAAGCAGCGCGACCCAAGGCAGACAGGAGGCCCATCACGGACCTCCGCGTCCAAGTGCTCATAACTTCAGTATACAGCCAACGCTATTTTCCGCCGTGGCTGGATTTTATGTGGTCACCCAAAAGGTCCATGCCGAAATCGCCGTCAATGTCACGCCACACGGAGTGAACGTGGTTCGCATCGTTTTGGGTGTTGTCATACTCCACCAGGAAGCCTTGGCCTTGCACCCGATAGTAGTGCGGACCACCACGTTCAGCCACACCTGCCCAAGCGAAGTTGATTTGGGATCCCGACTTCTTGATCAGTTCCAAGCGATGCTGAGCAATTTCATCAGGTACGTTGTAGGCATATTCCTCAAGCACGTCTTGCAGCATTTTCTTTTGGGAGCCATTTAGCTTGGAGATAGACAAACCATTCGGTTGACCAGTCAATGTGGCCTTGCGGCTTGCCATGGTGAAAATATCTTTGTAAGCCGTCTCTGTCACAATGGCATCCTTCTTCTGCGCCGGAGTCAAAGCCATCATCAATGCCCTGGCCTTGTCCTCTTCCTGCCCAAGAACCCGTTGTCCCTTACGAGGTCCCTGCTTTACTTCCGCCGGGTTGGTGCCGTAAAAACTCGGACCCGCCGAAGCCTTGCCATTCACGATAGTCCAATTCTGCGCCATGTGATGGCCTTCCACTCGGAATCCCCATGTGCCGCTCTCCGAAGGAGTGCCGAAGATAGAAAAGAAATAGTTTTCCGGATCGCGGACATTGGTCCCCTTCCCTGCTTCCAGAATGCGTAGCACTTCCTCAAGACTCATAATGGTAACCGCTTTCACATAACCCTGCTGACTCAACCCCGAACTCAATAAGGCTTGCGCTAAGTGGCGCTGTTCCTGCGTCATTTCCTTCAGCGGAAGCCCTTTCCTCACCCGGGGAATAAAGTGCCAATTTAGGCGCTCATCGCTGCCAAAATCAAAGGTGGCCTTAGCCTTCTGTTCTTCGCTTAACGAGGCAAGCAAAGAATTGGCTGTTTGAGTCATTACCACTGGAGAATTAAGGCGGCTGTAGGCCGAAGCCAGCAAGCAAATGGCGGCCAATGCCAATGTGGTGCGTACAATCAGGGGGCGCATATGGAATCCTTTCCTTGTAACTAATTTCGCCGCCCTAATATTAGAACGGCAGGTCTTTCTTTACAACCGGCGAGATGATCGATTTCGACAGATATTTGTACGGGTTCACTGGAGCTCCACCTTGGTGGACTTCATAATGCAGGTGTGGCCCTTGAGATCGACCGGTGGTTCCCGATCGAGCCAATATCTGCCCCCGGCGCACTTCTTGTCCAGGGATCACATCAAACGCAGAGAGATGGGCGTAATATGTCTTCAATCCGTTACCGTGATCAACAATTACTAATTTGCCAAACGTGCTTTGCCAATCCGCAAATTCCACTATGCCATCAGCTGCTGCCTGAACGCGTGTGCCGATGTTGGCCTCAATATCCACGCCGGCATGGAAGGAATCGCCCCCGGTAAAAGGATCGGAACGAAAGCCAAAGCTGGAAACCAAACGGCTTTGAACTGGCCAAATGGAAGGTTGAATGTTTACTTGCCAGGTATGAGCAACCTTGCGGAAGCCCCGGCCAAAATTGGCGCTGCGCAACGAATTATAGGTGTCTAAAGTCTCGCGGTAGGAGGGCACCAAGCGGCCTTCAC
>JAYVXT010000580.1:0-4537 GCA_043785065.1 Bryobacterales bacterium
ACACTGGCAGAATCTTCGCTTCGCATTGTGTCATCTCACGGTTCCAGAGTTCCAATTGACCACCATATTCCTCGCGCCAGTCCTTGTTCAAGTAGATCAACGCATTAAGCCGCCGGTCGAGACCGAAATGCGGATGCTTGTTGAAATCGGCATGGATTCCAAGCTTTCCGCCGCGCGGAATCTGGTGAAGCCCGCCCCCATCAAAGCGGGGATCAGATATCAGGTTGGCTATCCCTGTCACCGAACTGAGAAACTCGAGGAATGTGATGGAGTTCAGGTGGTAAAGGAGAAGGCGGGTAGTAGGGCCGAACGATGATTCGGAGGCCGAGGCCAGCTTTATCTCCTTTTCATTGTCAAAGCGTTGCCAATTGATTTCGCCCGGCTTCGGGAATTCGGAAAGCACCTGATCAAGAAGCTCAGGATCGAGAAAGTCATCAACGACAAAGTGCGGAAACGGTCGCGCGCCCGCGTATGCGGTGGATAAGGGTTTCTCAATCTCGGCCATTCGCGATAAAGGCAGGAATGATCCAAGCGACAATGAAATGTTTGAAATTGAATTCATCAACGCCCCGCAAAGAATAGAACACGATCTATTTTAATAAGATATTTCAGAATATGCGAGCGTGTAAATTTGTTTTTTAAAATGCCTTATTGGGCTCTGTAGATGGACCGAGAGAAGTGTTAGCCGTACAAAGTTATTGATGAAGGTCACCATAGCCTATAGACTTCGAGTCGTTAGAAGGGGGATTATTGATGACCAAGCTTTCCGCTGCACCCGCGAAGCGGGCGTTCACGGCTGAGCAGTTCAACAGGGCTTACGACGAAGTTATTATTGGCAATCATTTCTTCGAGGAGCCGCGTTATTACCACCGGGCTCGGCTGCGCTATCGGCGGAGCGTGGAATATCTTGTCTCGCTTCAACTTCCTCATCCAGCCCATATTCTTGAAATCGGCGGTGGTCAGATTGGGTTGCTGATGAGCCGACTGTTCGACGATCAATGCACCCTCGGCGACGTCAGCGACAAATATTCCGACGCGGTGACACGGTTTGGCATGGACTTTGTTAACTGTGATCTGATGCATGATGATCTGCCGGCCACGTCGCAATACGATTGTGTGGTGCTTTGCGAGGTAATGGAGCATTTTCCGATTCCCCCGCACATCATCCTCGCCAAAATCCGCAAATGGATAAAGCCTGGCGGCTACCTGTTCCTGACTACTCCAAATCTGTACCGCTTGCGTAACGTGGTACGGCTGGCATTGGGAATGCCTGTCTTCGATCATTTCTTTTATCCGGAACGGGGATCGTCCCTCGGACATCCGTTTGAATATTCACCCGAGCATCTGCAATGGCAGATCGAAACCGCTGGCTATCAGATACGGTTCCTCGAACGGGCTCAACTGTCGAACGTTGGCTCGTCGCTACAGGCAAAGGTAGGGCGCACACTTCTTTCACCAGTTCTCGCCTTGGTACCGCTTTGGCGGGACAATTTGGTTTGTGCCGCGCTCAGCCCCGCCGCTTAACGCTTTCGCGCAAGGGCGATGAGACTGGTTCCATCGGCACGGCCAAACAGACGCATGGCGAGAAGAAAAGGCGCGCGCAGCATGAAACCGCGTCGGCCATGCACGTTTCTTACGCTGCTGGTGGGAATGGGAAGCGTTGTAAACTTCAAAACCTCAAAACCGGCCGCGTTCATCGCTGCGCCAAGGCTGCGGCGATTAAAAAAGTTGATATGTACCGGTGGTACTGCTGACGGAATCTGTTGTTTGATGCAATAGGGATCGCCAAGGTTGGGGACGCTGACCAGTAATTGCCCTCCTGGCTCCAGCAACTCGCCCATCGCACGTAACATGGCAACTGGCTGGATTACATGTTCGATCACCTCGAAAGAGGTGATCGCGTTGAACTTGGCCGTTGATTGCCGTGCAAAATCTTCCACTACGCCATTGAAGACTTCGAGGCCGAAAGTTCTTGCCAGCTGCGCGGGTTCCGTGGTTGGCTCTATGCCAACAACTTGCCAGCCACGCTGGCGGGCTACCAGAACAAAGGTTCCCGGTCCGCATCCAACGTCGAGCAGGCGTCCCTTTCCATTCTTCTCAAGCCTGCGAAGGGCAAGCCGCTTGAACCACCAGAGGTTCCGGTATCCCAATTCTCCCGCATAGGTACGGCGGGCCACTTCGATCATCTCGCGGTAGGCGGATTGGCTGGCGTAGACATCGTCATACTGCGCAACGGGAAAATCACGCTCAAGGGTGTGGAGCAGCGAACATCGGTGACACTGAACCATGGCATAGCCGTTATAGGGATCGGCCGACAATTTCTCTGTACCTTCGCACGCGGGGCAGATGTAAGCTTTCTCCCGTATTACTTCCATGGCAATGCATCTTTCTTCAGCGAGATATAAACTCGAATGCCTTAGAGATCAGGCAAAAACCGGTTTGTCACTGCGTTGGCCTGTTACCCACCGATAGACTTCAAGCGTCTTGGCCGCTTTTGCCGCCCATGAGTATTCGGCCAGAACATAGCGACGGCCTTCGGCGGCGAGCGTTGCAACGCGCTCCTTGTCTTTCGCCAACTGCTCCATTTGTTTTCGCATTTCGAGTACCAGCATTTTCTTCTCGGCTAGCGGCACCTTTACGCCACGCGTGTCATTGATCAGACCGCCCGGCCCACCATAGTCGACAACAAGGCAGCATAAGCCGCAGGCCATCGCTTCAACAACGACGCCAGCGCCAAGCTCACGGATCGACGGAAATGCGAAGATGTGCGCTTCACGCATGATGCGTCCGACCTCATCCTGTTTTTTTCGTCCGAGAAATTCGACGCGATCTGTCGCTTGGTAGCGCGCGACAATTTCGACAAGTGAAGCAAGTTCAGGACCGTCACCGACGATGCGCATCCGGCAACCTGGCAACGCATCGCTACCGACGAATGCTTCGATTGCAACATCCGCACACTTATAGGGAACCAGGCGTCCTACGAACAGAAATGTCGTCGGTCCGGGCCGCGGGCCGTGGTCGGAATGAAACAATTCTGGATCGATACCCACTTCGGCCAGATCTATCGTGCGGGCCTGCGCTACCTCCGGCATATCAGCAACCGTGTGCGGGAAGGCTGCCAGAACTGCCGCCGCATGCGAATATGTGCTGCGGGCGTAGGGCAGTACGCGGTAAATATTACGCAAATAAGTCAACCATTCCCGTTCGCGACGCAGCTCCGCGACAAACTCCCTGGGCCACTTGAGGCCGCCGTTCAATGGGCCCAGAACGAATGGGACAGGGCTATGACTCGCTAAAAAACTTGGCAGGGTAGGGGACATTGGCGTTAGCCGATGCACGACATCAAACTCCTTGGCCCTCAATCGTGTCTTGAAGGTCTTCCAGGCAAGTCGCTCGAACTCAAGGTAAGGCAAATATGCCATAGCCATGCTGGTCGTCCACGCGCCTTCGTCGCCGCCGCGGAGGAACGTGGCCAGACGCCACATGGGGCGAGCAACCCGTTCGGTGTCGAGAAACACGACCTGGGCATTTCCAGCGCCATCTCGATCAATCGCGGGCTTGTTACGTACCTGAGTGACAAGCGTGACATCTGAGACATCCGCAAGTGCCTTGGCCGCTTTATAGGCGACAATGGGTAACGATGGCCAATCGGGATTGCAGTGATCTGCTAAGAGAAGAACGCGAAACCGTTTCATGGAAACAAATATAGCAGAAAAGAACCCGCTTCCTTTACCCAGAAAGGTTCACAGTACAATAACAGTTGCTGTGATCCCATCTAACGTCTCCTGCAACACATGCCCTCCGCCCCGAATATTCTCTCCCTGAAAGTCCGGGTGCTACAGGCCAGCAGTTGGGCGCTAGGGGGTTATTTTCTTGCCCAGTTGATCCGGCTTGGAAGCAATCTCATCATGACGCGGCTCCTCGTCCCGGAGATATTCGGACTGATGGCGATCGTGTATGTCCTCATGACCGGTCTGGCCCTGTTTTCGGATATCGGCCTGAGCCAGATCATCATTCAGAGTCGGCGTGGAGAGGATCCGGACTTCCTCAATACGGCGTGGGTCGTCCAGATAACTCGAGGGGCGCTGATATGGCTGGCGGCCCTCGGCCTGAGCGCCGTGCTTCCGTATCTGGCCCGAATTCAATGGCTACCCATTGGGGGTGTTTACACGGACCCATTGTTGCCCAGTGTCATCGCCATATTCATGTCAGTCGCGCTCATCGGGGGCTTTGAGTCGACAAAAATCTCGGTGGCGCGGCGCAAGCTTAACTTGGTCCGCAATGTTCAGATCGAAGTCATCACCCAGGTTGTCGCTTTGATCGTCATGATTTCTTGGGCGGTTCTGGATCGCTCTATCTGGCCCCTGGTGGCTGGCAACATCGTCGGAGCCGTCGTAAAAACCGTACTCAGTCATGTGTTATTACCCGGACCGCGCAACCGATGGACCTGGGACAAGTCGGCATTCAAAGAGATTATTGGATTTGGCAAATGGATTTTTCCAACCTCCATCCTTGGTTTCCTAAGCTTCAATGGCGA
>JAYVXT010000581.1:0-4529 GCA_043785065.1 Bryobacterales bacterium
ATGCTGAGAGCGATGAGTTGTACCAGCAAGCTCGACGTCTCAGCCACACGTTTCGTGATGGGTTACTAGAGTTTTTCTTCGACAACGACAGCGGCATGAATAAATTGACCAAAAACTACGGAGTATTTTAGATGAGGCCTATTGGCTTTTCTACTGGGGCATTGGCTTACGCAGATTTTCGACATGGTATCGAATTGGCCCTTTCCATTCCATGCCAAGCAATTGAATTATCCGCGCTCCGGCAACCAGAGCTTCTCCCGATGCTAGACGCTTTGGATGAATTGGATTTAAGTCGATTCTCGTATGTATCCATACATGCCCCGAGTCAGATGGAGGCAGAATGGGAGGCCACCTTGAGGGAACGCTTGCTAGAGGAATTGCCTCGCGGTTGGCCAATCATTTTGCATCCCGACGCCATCCGAGACTTTACCTTATGGCGGGAATTCGGATCCCTGCTGTGCATCGAAAATATGGACAAACGAAAACCGATTGGGCGGACCGCGAAAGAGTTGGATTTGGTTTTTAAGCAGTTGCCCGATGCCACTTTATGTTTCGACATCGGCCATGCACGTCAATACGATACAACCATGACCGAAGCTTATATTATCCTTCGCGAATTCAATTCAAAACTGCGGCAAGTCCATGTTAGCGATGTAAGTACAAGCAGTCGTCACAATAGGCTATCCTATGCGGCCATCCAAGCTTTCCAAGAAGTCGCTCATTGGATACCAGAACAAATTCCGCTGATTCTCGAAACTCCTGTTCTAGCTCAGGAGATGGAAGCTGAAATTGCTAAGGTCCGTGATGCTGTGCCCTTGGGAAAGCTTCGGTCCGTCGCTTAAACGGACTAAAGTAAGGTGCGATAAACTAGGCGATCATGAACCGCCGTTCCTTTCTTCACACCGTCGGCGCCGCGCTGATTGCCAAACCTTCGCGCCGGCCCAACATCGTATTCATCCTGGCCGACCAGTGGCGTGCACAAGCGTTCGGCTATCGTGGCGACTCCAACGCGTACACCCCGGCCATCGACGCGCTGGCCAAGGAATCCTTTGACTTCACGCACGCCGTGTCAGGCTTTCCGGTTTGCAGCCCCTATCGCGGCTCGCTGATGACCGGGCAATACGCGGTGCGGCATGGGCTCGTAGTGAACGACGTAGAGCTGCGGCCGAATGGCGCGACGTTGGGCGACACTCTGCGTAAAGCCGGTTATGCAACTGGGTACATCGGCAAATGGCATATCTACGGAAGCCCCGGCGGCAAGGCGGAACGGCGGCTTTCCTACATACCCGAAACTTCGCGCTTGGGCTTTGATTATTGGAAAGTTTGTGAGTGCACACACGCCTACAACAAGTCTCTCTACTACGCCGGCAATGATCCAGCGCAGCACTATTGGGAGGGTTATGACGCCATCGATCAGACGCGGGATGGATGCGATTTTATCCGCCGGCAAGCCGCGAAGAGCGATCCTTACTTCCTTGCATTGTCGTTAGGTCCGCCGCATGATCCTTACGGCACGGCGCCGGAAAAGTATCGCGCGATGTTCGATTCCAAGGAAATCAAATTGCGCGCGAATGTGCCCGCCGAAAAAGCCGCGGAAGCCGTTACGATGCTGCGCGGCTATTACGCGCACATGGCCGCGCTGGACGATTGCGTGCGGCAACTACGCGAAGCCGTGGACCAATCCGGCACGGCGGAAGACACGGTATTCGTGTTCTGTTCCGATCACGGCGATATGCTGCAGAGCCAGGGTCTGCATCATAAGCAACATCCGTGGGACGAGTCGATCCGCGTGCCCTTTTTGGTTCGCTACCCGGGTTTGTTAGGGCGAAAGCGGCGCACGTCGCATACACCGATTGACGCGCCGGACATTATGCCGACTCTGCTTGGGTTGGCCGGATTGAAGGTTCCTGATTCCGTGCAAGGGACCGATTATTCCCCATTGATTCGCGGCGAAAAGAAGGATGAGGCCGAGCCTGCTGCTTTGCTGAATTTACCGGCATCGTTTTCTGTCATTCGGAGGGCGGGTATCGCTGAATATCGAGGATTACGAACGCCGCGTTACACGTACATCAGGTCCATTCATGGGCCCTGGCTGCTTTATGACAATCAGACCGATCCGTATCAGAAGCGGAACCTGGTGAATAGTAACCAAGCGCTGCGGTCTCGCATGGACCGGCGGTTGGACGCGATGTTACACAAGCAAGGCGATGAGTTTCTGCCGGGGGCGCGCTATGTGGAGCGAGCCAAGGCGACGCACTATCAGGAAGTAAATTCTCCGATTGGCGAATCAAAGAGCCCCTGGGGCGACTGGGCTTCCAACCTAAAGTGAGTGGCAGGACTAGGAGCAACGCTTGGGAAGCCGGCGACTTTTCGCGCATTGCACCTTCGGCATTAATCGTGGGGGAACTGGTATGCGATGAAATTCCTCTTTACGCGGGGCAGCGCGTGCTTGACATCGGCTGTAGCAGCGGAAACACGGCATTGGCCGCTGCCCGGCGCCGCGCGATTGTGTCGGCCATCGATCCAGTACCATCGCTGATCGAGCACGGAAAGTGCCGCGCCGCGGTTGAACAATTGGAAATAGAGTGGCTTGAAGGGCCGGCTGAATCGCTACCCTTTGCCGATGGTTCGTTCAACGTTGCGCTTAGCACCTTTGGCTTGATCTTTTCGACTAAACCCATTGAGAGCATTGCGGAGGCTGCCCGCGTATTGAATTCCGGCGGTAAATTGGTTTTGACAAGTTGGGAAGCCGGTGGCCTAAACGACCAGTTATTCGCTTGTTGGGACGAGATTTAAGCGGGGGATGCAATGCTGGCCGTGGCGCGAAAATGGGGACGCCGGGAGGAAGCTTCGGCAATGCTGGGTAGCCATTTTGCAAACATCCGCGTTCTGCGGCGGGATTTTCTTGTGCGTGCTATAGATACCAAGTACTGGCTGGCGGGCATGAAAATGTTTCTGGCTCCGGTGGTGCTGGCTTATGAAAAACTGAACCCCGCCCAGGCTGAGGCGTTGGATTCCCGGCTGTCGGCGTTAACCGAAAAATTTCCGCCCGCGCCGAATGGCTCCTTGTTCGCTCATTCTCCCTACTTGGAATATCACTGCGCTAAATAATCATTGGCGTAACCTTTTAAACTACTTTACAAACCTGGGGCAGCGCTGAGGGTTACTATAGTCGAGGCATTACTTTAACTAACTTCCGGATTGCTCGAACGGGTGGGTGGGTCCCAACGTTCTGGACAAGGAAGGCTCCCGGCTTGAGAAAGACGGCCGGGACAACAACCACACTTCGCCGCGAAAGGGCGTCGACCTTCTTCCTCCTCTAGCATGGCGAAGATTGAGTCGGCGGCGCTAGCGGTTCATTCGTCGTCAAGCGGGCGGCAGTAGTGTGCCTCCTCGCTGCCATATAATAGGTTCCAACATGTTCTCGAATAATGTGTCCCGGCGCCACTTCTTTTTCGGCGCTCTACTCGCTGGCCCCGTGCCCGCCGCTGGTTTCGGCTCTGTTGCCTCGCTGCGCGCCCTCGGCTACAAACCTTATTACGACAAACTAAACGTCGCCGCCGTCGGCTGTGGCGGCCAAGGCGGCGTTGATCTGAACGAAGCCGCGAAAACCGAAAACATCGTCGCCATGTGCGATGTCGATGAAAATCGCGCCGCAGCCAATTTCGCCAAATTTCCGAACGTTGCCAAATATAAAGATTTCCGCGTCATGCTCGACAAGGAACTCAAGAATATCGATGCGGTCACCATCGGCATTCCAGACCACATGCACGCCACCGTCGCGCTCGCCTGCATGCAGCGCGGCAAGCACGTTTACTGCGAAAAGCCGCTGACCCGCACCCCCTGGGAAGCCCGCCTGCTTTTGGATGCCGCCGCTAAATACAAAGTCGCCACGCAAATGGGCAACCAAGGCTTCTCGCACGAAGCAAATCGCACCGCAGCCGAAATCATCTGGTCCGGCGAAATTGGCGACGTCACCGAAGCTCACATCTCCGTCACACCCGGCACGCACCCCACCGGCTTGAAAGATTTCCCTCCGGGCGAAGATGTCCCCAGCACCATCGATTTCGATCTGTGGCTCGGCGGCGCATCAAAGCGGCCTTTTAGCAGTAACTACGCTCCTTATAACTGGCGTGGCTTCCTGGAATTCGGCACGGGTCAAATCGGCAACTGGGCCACCCACACCGCGGGTCCTGTGCAGACCGCGCTGATGCTCGGCGCGCCTCTTAGTCTCGAACGCATCTTTGTGCAAGGGGAAAGCTCCGTCACGTTTCCCACTCAAGCCGTAGTCCAGCTGAACTTTCCCGCTCGCGGCAAGATGCCCGCTGTTAAAGTGTTCTACCACGACGGCCCTCGCAGCGACGATAATCACGCCTATCAAGTTCCCGGTATGGAGAACGAAACCATCCTGCCGCCGGTGGACAACTTGGGCGACAAAGGCCGCGGCGCTGTCAGAAACAGACTGAACGGCCCACCTCCCGGCTTCGGCGGCGGGCGTAAAAGTGGCGCCCCAACCGGTCAGCCCATGG
>JAYVXT010000582.1:0-14070 GCA_043785065.1 Bryobacterales bacterium
GGCGATGTGCGCCTGCCGTTCCCGAACAACCAGATCCCGAGCAACCGTATAAGCAAAGTTTCCTCTGCGATTCTACCGTTCATTCCCGCTCCTACCCGAGGAACGGTGCAAAACAACTTTGACTTCGTTAATACGTCCCAACTGACGGACAACATTTGGAGTCTGAAGTTCGATCATTCTTTCAGTCCAAACAATCGTGTCGCCTACTTCCAGAGTTTGCAGGACAACAACACAGGCGCTCAAACCGCACTGCCAGGGCCTCTAGGACAAGGATTAGGGGCTTCCTTCCAGCGTCCGCAGTACTTCCGCGGCAACCACGATCTGACACTGTCGCCGACCATGTTGGTTCATTCCACCATCAGCTACACGCGAACGCGCCAAGGCTGGGACAACCCCGCCCAGGCTGGATTCGCTTCGAAGATCGGACTCAACTTGCCGACGGACGCAACGCCTCGTATCCAATTCGCCGGCAAGGATTTGCTGACGCCTTGGGGTGTGCAGGACGGCAAGGTCAACGCCGGTGGCCAGAACAATACCACTCTGCAATTCAGCTCCAACGTTTCCTGGCTGCGTGGCAAGCACGAATTCAAGTTCGGTGGCGACATCCGGCGGCTGCGCACTTGGGCTGCGGATTCGGCCGGCAGCAACGGCCTATTCAACTACGAGACATTTCAGACAGCGCTGCCTACCGATACCGGCAACACAGGGCACAGTTTCGCCAGTTTCCTCCTCGGCGCTCCAAACGCTGTTTCATTCAGCACCCTGCCTGCGCCGATCCGCCAAATCCGTTACGGCTATCAAGGCGGCTACTTTCAAGACAATATCCGGGTTAATGCTAAATTGACGTTGCAACTCGGCATCCGCTACGAGTTGCCGATCGGCTTCCACGATCTAAACGGGCTTTCCAGCTTCGATCCGAAGACACCGAATCCAGGCGCTGACAATCGCGCTGGAGCCTTGATCTTCATGGGCTCAGGTCCAGGCCGGACAGGGACGAAACGTCCGTATGGAACGGACTACACCAACATTGGACCGCGATTGGGGTTTGCCTACCAGATGGGGAGCAAGACTGTCATCCGCGGTGGTTATGGTATCTACTACCAGACGCTTGGCAACGGCGGTTGCGGTTGCAATGACGGATTTGGCGGTAAGTCAGCCAATCTGCAAGCCACGGGCATCGATCCGGCCGTTCTTTGGGACAAAGGAGTACCTGTGCCTCCGGTGCAGAAGCCACCATTCATCGATCCGGCTTTTGACAACTTTCTTGCCACTGAATACATAACGCCAACCTTTGGAAAAGCTCCGCGCATCTACAACTGGAGCTTGACCCTTCAGCACACGGTGAAGCAGTTCCTGGTTGAAGCAGCTTACGTCGGTAATCGCGGCAAGGGCCTTAATTCGACTATTGACTATAACCAGGTTGATCCGAAGTACCTCTCGCTTGGACCGTTGCTCACCCAACCGATCAGCTCGCCCGCCGTGAAGGCAGCTGGTTTCGTAAAGCCGTTCTCGGCGTTCCCAGACAATCGTTCGCTGGCTCAGGCGTTGCGTCCATACCCGCAATATCTGGACATCCAGGCGCGTAATACCGCTGACGGCCGCACTTGGTATGATTCGCTACAAACAAAAGTGGAACGCCGGTTTGGCGCCTTCCAGATGACGGGTTCTTATGTTTGGTCGAAGTCGCTTGGGTTCCTGCACTACAGGCAAATCTTCAGCCAGAACGGCAATGTTCCGGCACAGAACAACTATGATCTTTCGGTTGAGAAGTCCTTGCTGCCCTTTGATCAGCCTCATGTGTTCAACTTCCTAACATCGTACACACTGCCTTTCGGCAGGGGCCGTCGGTTCATGGCGAGCAACAAGGTGGCCGATGCAGTTCTGGGCAATTGGAATCTGGCGGCTATCGTCAAGTACCAGACGCCAACGCCTTTCCGCGTCGCGGCCACGAATACGCTTGCGAACTTGTTGTTCACTCGTACGCGCCGCGCCAACCTTACCGGTGTTTCAATCCGCGCAAATGGAGATCGCAATTCGCTTGATCCTAACGATCCGAATGTCCGATGGTTTACTCCTTGTCAAGCTGTCGGCAACGCATGTAAGAATGGCACGGCGCCGTTCGCCAATCCGTTACAGGATCTTGAATTCGGCAGCGCTGGTTTGTACTTCTCGGACTTCCGCAATCCGCGGACTTTAACAGAGAATGTATCTATAGCCAAAACGTTGAAGTTGTTCGAGCGGGATACACACTACGTGCAACTGCGCTACCGCGCGGACATGTTCAATATCCTGAACCGCACCAACTTCGGCGTTGATTCCAACTTTCAAGGCGTTAACTTTGGCCGAGCCACTGGACCACAGCTTGGCGCTCGCCTAATCACCATGGGACTGCAACTCGAGTTCTAGAAACCGAAAAAACTTGATCGCGGTAGCAAAGGGGCTTCTCTTTAGTGAGGAGCCCCTTTTCCTTTTCTACAATGAAAGAGACATGAACCGATTTCTGATTGCTTTTCTTTTTCTCCTGCCTCTGATGGGGCAAGTGCGGACGTTGACGCTTCGCGAACTGCTGGATATGGCGCTGGCCCAAAACCCCGAAGTGGCGTTGGCGCGATTGGAAGAAGACAAGGCCAGCGACGACATCACCATGGCGCGTGATCCGTTTCATCCAAAGCTCGCCGTGGGAAGCGGACTGGCGAAGAACTTTGGATTTCCTATGTCGATTGAAGGCTCCGCGCCATCCATTCTGCAGGCGCGGGTGGGTGCTTCTATTTACGACAAGCCGCAGTCCTACCGGGTGCAAGCGGCAAGGGAGCGCCGGAAAATCACTTCGCTGGACACACAATCCAAGCGGGATGAGATTACACATCGCGCCGCGACTTTATACCTGGATGCTCTGCGGTTACGGCAAGGCATTCGGGTGTTGCAATCGCAGATTGAGAATTTAAATCGTGTGGAGGCGGCGGTAAAGGCTCGCGTTGAGGAGGGGCGGGATCTTGCGGTTGAGTGGAAGCGCGCCTCGTTGCGGCTGTTGCAGACCAAGCAACGCCTGCGTTCCTTTGAGACCGAATCGCATAATGCGGAAGTTTCCATGGCGGCGTTGCTCGGGCTCGGGATGAATGATTTGGTTCGTCCGAAGGATGAAGACCTGATTATTCCGACCATGCATTTGGATACCGAGGAATCGGCGATTGAAGCGGCTCTAGCGGCCAGCAACGAATTGAAGCGGCTGGAGACGGGGCTTGTGGCCAAGAGTTGGGAAGTGAAAGCGGGGAGGGCCGCCGGGTTGCCTAAGATCGATCTGGTTGCTCAATATGGGCTATTCGCCAAGTTCAACAACTACGAGGATTATTTCCGCAATTTTCAAAGACACAATGGGATTGTGGGTGTATCGATGCAACTGCCCATCTTGACGGGGCCGGCATCGAAGGCGATGGCTTCGCAGGCGAATGTGGAAATGGCAAAGCTGCGGCTGCAGATGTCGTCCACACGGAACCGTATATCGTCGGAAGTGCGGCGAGCCTGGCAAGACGTGGAACGGGCGATGACGTCTACGGAGCTGGGGCGGCTTGAGTTGGATTTGCAACGGGAAGAAGTTTCACGGATGCTCGCATTACTGGGCGAAGGGCGGGCGACGCCGAGACAGGTGGAAGAGATGCGTTACCTCGAAAACGAAAAATGGCTGGCGATGTTTGATTCACGGTACACCCTGGAGCGTTCGCGTTTGGAATTGCTGCGGCAGACCGGGACACTTGTGGCGCAATTACGTCCGTAATCTTCATTTGTAACCACGAGTGGATTTTTCATATTCTTAATAGATAGATGAATCTACCGCACACAATGTCCAAGCTAGGCACTCTTCTAGTAGTAAGCTGCGCCTTGATGCAAGCCCAGGATGCCGGCAAGAAAACTTTTGAGTCGCGTTGTTCGGTATGCCACGGGGCCGACGGCAACGGCGGAGAAATGGGTCCATCCATCGCCCGCAAAGTTCCCGCACTCACCGACGGGCAACTGCGCACGACCATTCTTGAAGGGCTCCCGTCGCGAGGCATGCCGGCCACCAAGATCAGTGATGCGGAAATGCCTTCCTTGGTTGTGATGTTGCGCTCCTTGCGTCCCCGCCGTGGATTTGGCTTCGAGCCCTACCAAGTGAAAGCTGCACTGACCAATGGGAAAACACTTGATGGCCTGATCGTTTCCGAAGCTTTTGATGAGGCCGCGTTGCGAACCGCCGACAATCGGATTCACCTGCTTCGCAAGATGGATGGCGGTCGTTTCCGCGAAGTCACATCGGAAGTCGACTGGCCCACATACAACGGCTCCGCCGGAGGCAACCGCTTCACCACGCTTGCCCAAATCAACAAGGGCAATGTGTCCCGCTTGGCGCCCCGATGGATGTTTACGGTCCCCAATGCAGGGAATTTGCAAGTGACGCCCATCGTCGTCGAAGGAGTGATGTACGTTACCGGCCCCAATGCATGCTATGCCCTTGACGCGGGCACGGGCCGCCAAATTTGGCGCTACCAGCGGCCGCGCACCAAGGGACTCACCGGCGGAGGCGCCGGAGGAACCAATCGCGGAGCCGTTTATGCTGACGGGAAAATCTTCATGAACACCGACAATGCCCACTTGATCGCATTGGATCGCGCCGATGGGACTTTGCTTTGGGACGCCGAAATTGCCGACTCGAAGCTGAACTACAGCACCACCTCAGCCCCATTGCCGGTAGGCAATCTTATTGTTACCGGAACGGCGGGCGGTGAAGAAGGGGCGCGAGGTTTGATTGCCGCTTTCGACCAAAAAACCGGCAAGGAAGTATGGCGCTTTTGGGCAGTCCCCGCGCCTGGAGAACCAGGTTCGGAAACTTGGAAAGGGAAGGGTATTGAGCACGGTGGAGGCGCCGCATGGTTCACCGGCGCCTATGACCAAAGCACCGGTCTGGTTTTTTGGCAAACAGGGAATCCGGGCAAGGACTATGATGGCGACGATCGCGGCGGCGACAATTTGTATACGGATTGTATCGTTGCTTTGGACGCGAAAACAGGCAAGCTGAAGTGGCATTACCAGACCACGCCGCACGATCTGTGGGATTGGGACACGACGGAAACACCCCTGGTGATCGACACTACTTGGGAAGGCAAGCCTCGCAAACTGCTGGTCCAGGGCAATCGCAACGGCTTCTTCTATGTTTTTGATCGCACCGACGGCAGGCTGCTGCTGGCCAAGCAATTCATTAAGGATCTAACCTGGGCCAAAGCAATCGGTCCGGATGGCCGCCCGGTGCTTACGCCTAACCAGGAGCCCACCGAAAAGGGCACGCACGTATGCCCCTCACAGGACGGCGCGACCAATTGGTATTCGCCCTCTTGGAATCCGGCAACAGGCTTGTTCTACATGCAGACCAATGAGAAGTGTTCCATCTACACAAAGAGTCCCGATGAATTCGCGCTGGGCCGGGCGTTTCTTGGCGGAGCCCAGCATGTAGACGCCACGCCCAAGCCGGTTCGTATCTTGCGCGCCATCGATCTCGGCACTGGAGCCGTGAAGTGGGAGGTTCCACAAATTGGCGTGGCCGATTCCTGGGGCGGAACTTTGGCGACTGCATCCGGCCTGGTTTTTTACGGCGAGGATAGCGGCGCGTTCGTCGCCGCCGATGCTTCCACCGGCAAGACGCTGATGACCCTGCATTTGAACGCCAACTGGCACTCATCTCCGATGGTGTATCAGTTTGACGGTAAGCAAATGATTGGGGTGACGGTGGGGGCAACTGTAATGGGCCTTGGCATTCCCGAATAGATTATTCGCTGAAGTCCACCACTACTTCCCGTTCCGCCATGCGGCCATGATCATCAATTGCGCGCAGCAAATGAATCCCCGCGGCGGGCGGGCGCCATGGCAGTCCGCTGCCGGAAACCTGACCCAACAGCTCATTGCCGTCAAACCAAAATAGCTTATGTACATTGGCCGCAACCGCCGCCTCTAGAGCAATCCGGTCATCGGGCCGCGATTGCCGCAAGCGGTATCGTACTCCGCGCATCGGCGACGAGATTCCCGGGCCATCGCGAGAATCCTCCGCCGCACAAGCGGGCATGAGCGGCGGAGCCTTGCGAGGCATGCCCGCTTCTCGAAAAGACTTCAACATTCCCGCCGGCCAAAACTCGAACACTTCAAACCGAGTGCCGGAGGCCAGGTAAGGGGGACAAACCGGCCGCCCATTGGCGGCGTCCATCGCCACCGACCGGTGTAGTCTGCTAACTTGAATTGGCGACTTGCCGGGCAAATACCAGGTATCCACCGTTTGTGGGCAATCCACATTCGGCAGGTCTCCGCTAGCCGCGCATACCGCCACGCGGCTAACCCCTGGTGGTGGTTTGTGACTCAAAGGAGCATCCGCGGAACGAGCAAAGTTAAGTGCATCGGCGATGCGAAAAAACAGCGGAGCCGCGGCGTCGATTCCAACAAAACTCGGATTGCCTTGCCCCGCGAAGTTACCGATCCAAACCACCAGCACGTAGGGGCCAACCACACCCACCGACCAGGCATCGCGAAAACCCCAGGATGTTCCCGTCTTCCAGGCCACGGGCCAAGCACCTCGCATAATGGGCGTACCCATATCGTCGGGCCGTGGATTGTTGCGCAACATATCAAGCGTCACGAAAGCCGCCTCCGCCGAAAGCAGCCGAGTTGGCTCACTAACGGGCGCAGCCTGTTCCACTCGCAACGGCCGCAGCATGCCTTGGTTAGCCAGCATCGCGTAAAGGATCGCTAGCTCCTCCATACTGATTTCGCCGCCACCCAGCGCCAGGGCCAGCCCGTAATGCTCCTCCGGCAGCAAGCGGCTAATGCCCGCGCTTTGTAAAAACTGATGCAAACTGGGTTGACGAAGACGCGAGGCCACCCACACCGCCGGGACGTTGCGGCTACGGATTAAAGCTTCCTCGGCCGGCAGCGGTCCGAAAAATCGGCCATCGAAATTCTCCGGCGTGAAGGCCCCGAAAGAAGTCGCCGCATCCCTTAAGATTGTGCGCGGGTGCAACACTCCCTGATCAAGCCCAAGAGCATAGATAAATGGCTTCAACGTGGAACCTGGCGACCGTTTCGCCACTGTGCCATTGACTTGTCCGTCAATGCTTTCATCCCAATAATCGGCAGAACCCACTGATGCTTTCACCGCCATATCGCGCGTATCCACCAGCAATGCCGTCGCGTTATGAATGCCGCGGTCGCCTGACAATGTACGGTAGCGGTTGATTTGCCTTTCGACTATGCGCTGCAACCCCGCGTCAAGCGTCGTATCCACGCGGCCAGGCCTTGCCATGCGTTGCTTCAGAATGGCGTCTGTAAAGTGAGGAGCAATCCAAGGAAGAGAAAAGTGCGATGACCAACTCATGCCCGGCTTTTGAAAATCATGCGTGTTGGAGAACGTCACCGGCAAGTCCAATTGGCGGCGCTCGCTTTCACTGCCAGGGTTCCATAGTTTCGCCAAACGGGAACGGGCTCGTAGCAAACCAGCTTCATCGGCTGTGCGGCTTGATGGCCGCTGCGGAATGACCGCAAGCGTCAAAGCTTCGGTCAAAGTAACTTGGGAGGGCGGCTTGCCGAAATAGATGAGACTGGCTGCTGCAGATCCTTGAATGTTCCAACTGAATGGCACAAGGTTGAGATAAGTCTCCAGCAATTCGCGCTTCGCGTATCGAGCCTCCAGCCAAAGCGCTGCGGCCACTTGGCGCAACTTGCCGATGGGGGTGCGCGTATTCAGGCGGTAAATCATCCGCGCCAATTGCATGGTGATGGTTGAGCCGCCTTGCCGCCTTTCTCCGCGAAAGGTTCGAAAAGCGCCACGGGCGAGCGCCAAAGGATTTACCCCGGGGTGCCAATAGAACCAAGTATCTTCCTTCAACAGGAACGCCCGCACCAAAGCCGGGGACATTTCCCGCAGCGGCGTCCAAATGCGGAACTGGTCGTCGGCCGCCAAGGTGACCCGCAGCACTTCGCCATCCGCCGACCAAATGATATTGGACACAGGGATTTCCCGCGACAAAGCGTCATGCGGCCAGAATCGCAGCAGCGCTATGCAAAGCAACAGAATTAAAATGGCCCGGCCGCGGCTCACGGCTTCACCACCTCCAGACGCCCGGCCGAACTCAAGGCGCTTACCTTGCGGTCATACATTCCTTCGGCGAAAGCCGGCGAGATCCGGAACACGCCCGCGCTGGTGGCGCGTACGCGATACACAAAGGCCGCCGCCTCCCGCGTGGCGTCTCCGTAAAGAATCAGCCGATCCTCACGAACATCGGCATGCTGTGGAATCCAGGTAGACTTCCCGGCTACCCCCACCGGCAGCGGACCGAAGCGGGAATCGGTTTGTCCACCGCGCAACTCAGTAACAATTTCCACTCCACCCGGCAGCAAATCCACCACCGCGATTTGAGGCAACGTGGCGGCCCCCGGTTGAAGCTTGGTGGCCCGGATTCGCAAGCGAATCAGAAACTCCTCCCCCACCTTTACGCGCGTCGTGGCATTCCCTTTCGCATCGATAAACTCTCGAAATATCTCCAGCCCCTGCGATACCGCCGACGGCTGGTTCCTATCAAAACCCGATTCATTCAAGGAATAGTAGGATGCCAAACCGCCCTCGTTCTTAAACCGCACCTGGGCAGCAGTGGGGGATAGCAAGGCCTTGGCAATCGCCCCAGGCGTTATTGGCAGCACCCGCTCCCGGCCGTCCTTTCCAACTTCGCTGATTCCCATCTTCGCGTTAATGGCAGCGGCTTTCGCGTAGGCATCCAACGCCAGCAACGTAGAAGCTGCGGATAGCGAATTCAATTGGTTCCCGCTTGCCGCCGCGCCGATATCTTCCAATACGGTAGCAGGCACATTGCTCAACCGCGCCGGAAAATGACGCGACAGCAGATACAGCATTTGGGCGTCGTGCTGCACCGCATCATAATAAATTTCGCCGTTCCAATCGTTCTTTTGCCGGGCCCACGGAACATTGCGAATCAAATTATCCGCATCCTTGTTCCGCTGCATCAATTGATAAGTTGACGCAAGATACGCCGCGGCAAGATCGCCAGGCCAAGTCCTGGTGTACCTGCCGGATAATTCCTGCTCCACATTCGCCAATGCGGCGGTAGGCCGAATGCCTTGCCGCGCCAACAGGTACACCGCGTATGCTTTCGACCGTCCTTCCTGTAATGACGACGCTGGTCTTGAGGCATAGCGGTTCAACCATTCATTCAAGGCCGACAGCGTTTCAACGGGGATCGCCTGTCCACGCTCGCTGGCCTCCACCAGAAAATGCGCCGCGTATACGCTAGGGAATTCGGCCGTAATTGGTGATGAGGTCCACAACCCAAATCCCCCATCGTTGTTTGCCCTGGATTGAAGCGTGGCAAAAGCCTTGGATATTGGTTCGCGCGCCTGTACAACACCGAACTCAGGACGCCCGCCAATCACCAACGCCGAAAATCCCTTGCTCACCAGTTGTTCCGTGCAGGAGTATGGATATTCATCGAGCCAAGCCGCAATGCCTTGGCCCCAAACCAATGGAACCGGTGAAACAGCGGCTTCCACCTTGCGCCGCTCCGGATACAGGTCCCGCTTCAGCGCTACGGTTGTGCCGCCCCCTTGTAAGCGTCCCAACGTCAGTTGTATGCGAAATGGAATCGGCGGCCCCACGCCAATGCTTTCTTCAATCCGTGATTCAGAGCTGCCCCGGCGAGCGATAAATTTCAGACTAGCCGAACCGAGCACCGGGTTAGCTCTGAAACGAAATTCCGCTGGTTTTTCCTGCTTACTCGCAATCGTCAGATCAAGAACAGTGGGCGTTAGGGCAATCAAACCAGCACTAGGCCGCACTTCCACACGCACGGGACCAGCCGCCATATTGTTGAACACGCCCGCGCTCACCACCACTTCGTCTCCCGGCGCAATCATTGCCGGGACGTTCGGTGTCAGAACAAAATCGCCTTTCACTTCCGTGGCCATTTGCGCCACTCCGATGCGTCGCGGGCTAACGGCGATGGCCACGATTCGCAGCCGTCCATTAAAATAATCCGGAACCGTATAGCGAAACTCCCGCCCGCCGGGGCCAACATCCACAAGCCCCGACCAAAATGCCGCCGGAGCTTTGCGCTTCTTACTAAAAGGATTCAAGTGACGCGCAAATCCGCCATCGCTATCGCCACCCGGAGCCGCTGCGGCCAGAAAGCGCCTGAACTCCGGGAGTATCAAATCCAGGATCTGCCTGGTCTCAATCTCAAGCATGCGCTTTTGGAACAGATGCCCAAGTGGATCCGGATTGCGATAGCGGGCAACTTGCAGGATGCCCTCATCAACCGCGAGCAATGCCACTCGCGAATTTTCCGCCGGCGCGACGCGCACCGTTAGCACTTGGCCCGGTTTCAATTCCCGAGGAGCCGTCAAACCCACCGCTTGCGTTCGCGCTGAAAGATCAGCCGCGAACGGAGCCACACCGTAAGACAAGGGGCTAAGATAAATGTCCTCTGAAGCCGCATCGCGCGCAAACTGCACACTCACATATCCGTTGCCTTCAAAATCCGCAGGCACTTGGATGCGCTGCACCGTACTGCTGGTTGAACTTTTAAACCATTGGTGCTGAAAAACCCTATCCCGTTCAATGGTGATCAAACCTGCCCCGGCATAAGGAGCGCGAATGCTCACTTCAATCGTGTCGCCCGCCGCATAGGCCTTCTTATTCAACTGAATTTGCAATTCGGCATTACGATCCAGGGAGCGGGAAATATTTGCCTCCCCAGCCACTGAGTACGGAAGCTTGTTCAACTCCGACCCCGATGCGTCTCGCAAAACCAATAGAAAATCGCCAGGTTCGGACGTAGGCAAAGTGAAATTCGTCCCACTTACGCCAAGGCTGACCTTCCGTGAGTCACGCACGGTTTCCTTCATCCTCGATACATACTTATAGGTCCGGTCATCCTGTTGCGTAAGGACCGACACATATTTTCGTTGCACCCAGTCAAGGGTCAGCCCTTCGACCGCAACGGCCCCCAACTTCGAGTTCAAAGCAAGCCAAAGCGCCCGATGGGCGCTGCCTCGAAGGATATAGCTCAAGTCTTCCGCGGGCTTCACTCCCACCAAATAATCGGCACTTGAAACGATCATGCTGTTTTGCGCTGCAACGTTGCGTCCCCCTTCGGCCTCAAAGGCGCGCGCCAGCACATTCATCCGGTAAGCTCGACCGGAAAAGCGTTGAAGATCTACACGTATCCCGGCCACGCCATTGTCGCCTGTGGTGGCCGGCGCAAGATTCTCATGGTAGGGTTCCGGCAAAAACTCAGCCGTTTGGAAGCGATACCCAGGGTAGCGGGCAAACTGCGGCAATGCGGGCGTCAGGCTAAGTTCAGCCTCCACCCGCCGATTTCCCGCGGGCGCGCCAAACAAGTGCATCACGGTCGCCCTTACCTTAACTTCCTCGGGCTTGAGCCATCCTTCCGGAGCCTGCTCCGCCAAGTCCAGCCGAATTTTCATCCGATCCGGTTCGAATTCCTGCACCAGGAACGTACTGCTTCCCAACAGCACAGGGTTTTTGGGATCACGCACCAGAAACGCCGTAGCTTGATACGTTCCGGTAGCCGACGATGGTTGGCTTTGAAAGGTTACTTCGTTGAACGCAGTGTCGGAAAGCTTCAGCTGGTAGCGGCCCACCGCGGTTCCGCGTGGATCGGTGATCGCCACTTGAATTGGTAGACCGGCCAGCGAAGATTTCCAATCGGCGGTACGCGCGATCAATCCCAAATGCGCGGTTTCCCCGGGGCGGTACATGCCACGGTCGGAAAACAAGTAGGCGGAGACTTGCTGCGGGGAGGAGGGATTCTCAACGCCGCCAATGTCGAAACGGCTCAGGTTTAAGAAGCGGTCCTGGGCATTCATCGGCAAGAACGAAAAATCTTCGCCCTTGCGCGCAAGAATCAACTGTGGCGCTTTGTCCCGTTTCAAGTCTGGAAACTTTGGCAGCAGCGCCCTGCCGGTGGCCCCCGTGAGCGCCGAGAGAATGGGCTGCCCGTTACGGCTCAGCACTTCAATTTGCGCGCCTTCCACAGGCTGCCCGGTGCTAATGGATTGCACGAAGACATCCCTCACGCCATCTTTCGCCAGCTTTACGATTAGACCCATGTCGGTCACCAGAATCAGCCGCGCATCTTGGACCCCACCGTATCGATCCACTTCGGCTTCAACCGGGGCCTCGCCAGGGGCCCTCAGCTCCGGCGGTGGTTTGCGATAAATGCGCAGGAAGAAAAGCCCTCGTCCGCCTTGTGGCGATGTCTGCAAGTACTTGGTTAGATCGACACTATCGTAAGTAGGTTTCCCGTGAGCCTTGCCTCGATAGTCACGGTCGAACGTGAATCTGTCGGTGACGCTGTCCGTCAGCTCATCCTCGAAATTGGGCTTGGCATATTCGAACATCCGCGCCGACAGATGATGCAATTGGTTCGGCAACAAGCGGCCAACCTCCACCTGCAAGTAATCCACATCGCGCGTGACGTAGCCCACTTTTTTGTCTCCGCGCAGGGAGAGCAGCGCGCCTTCGCCCAGAAACCGCAGCGCTTGCGGGTAAGGCAACACTTGAAGCGTGGAAGCAAACGGCTTGCCTGAAACGTACCCTCCGATTCCCGCAACTCCTTCAGCAACCGAGACGAATATGTAGCGGCCTACCGGTGCGTTGAACTTAAATCCATGGCTGGTTTCACCCCCTGCATCGGAGGCGACATAGCCGATTTTCAAAAGTTGCGATGCCCCCAGAATTTCGCGGCCAACCTGGTTTGAGTCCACCCAACTGTAGTCGTTGGGATCTTCCTTTTTCTGATTGGGATGACGGGCCGGCAAAAGATAAAGCGAAACTTTCCCACTCAACCCGCGTTCCGTCACCGGGGAAGAACTGGTCAACAGAAGTACTTGCTCCGGCTCTTGCCGCGCATTTTCCACCAGCGTCATGTTGGCCCCTGAAAACCGCAAACTGGTTCGCCCCGGCACGGTGATGGTCGATTTCAGTGCCAGTGGCGTTTCGTTTCCACCACGCGCCGCCCGCACCCCTTTGTCGATTTGAAGCCACATGCCGGCATCGTCGCGAGGCATCCCTAACGGGCCGGAATGCACGTAAGCCGCCAATTTGAACTTGTCATAAGTTACGGTGAAGTTACGAACGCCGGGCTTTAGCCCCAAATATTCCGCATCTTTAGGCGCGCCCAGGGAAATGCGGTTTTCGAATTGCGCCGCATCCACCGGATGGCTGAACTGCACTGAAGCCACAAGCTTCTTCTGATTGGGATCCTTCGGATTTTGGTAGAACTGGCTGTTTAGAATCGCCGCCGTAAAGGGAAGCGTGGCAAATTCAGCCCGATACTTATGGAGTTGAACTTCCTTCGCAAAGAAGACATTCTTGTCGAAACTCACGGTAAAGGGGGTGTCGATTGGCCAGTCATCCCTTGGGGTGAACCGCAACAGTTTGTAGCTGGCCCATACCCAATTCCCTGGAATTGCCGGAGCGAGCTTAATACCGTTGGTCACCTTCTTTTCGATGTTTTGCAGGGGAGCCGCCGTTTCGCTAAAGGTGATCGTCACCGGACTAATGGAGGAAATTCCATTATCCCCATACAGCGTTTGCGTTGGGGCGGTTACCTGAAATGTAGTGTAGTGGGGCTGTGGCCGGTGGGTGTACCAATACCAGCTTCCAAACGCGCCTAACACCCCAAGCAAGGCGGGTGCAAGTTTATAACGGTGTGCTCCCGCGGCGGCAAAACCGCGGGCAGCCGACGCCCTCAATCCGAGCTCGCGAATTGAGACAACCCATGGTGGGGCCTTCCATTGCCATGTACCAAATAGGCTGCTGAACACTGTGGATAGAGCTTGTTTCAATGCCGGGAAAGGCCCGCCGTCACGCAGAGGGATCATAAAAAATGCACGACAATATCAGAGTAATTCAGATTGCTGTTGAATAACTCGATTGCAGGGAAATTATTTTATGAAAGGAAGTAAAGCTTCGGCCGCTTTCGTAGTTTCATTGCATAGAATGAAAGAGTTTTTCATAGGCGG
>JAYVXT010000583.1:0-4512 GCA_043785065.1 Bryobacterales bacterium
CGTCACCATGGCGAGCGAGTTGCTGCCCGATGTAGTGGTGATGGACGTGGCTATGCCGGAGCTGAACGGCATTGAAGCTACGCGGCGTTTGGCGGCGGCCAACCCGTTGATTCGTGTGCTGGCGCTGAGCATGCATAAGGATTCGGTGTATGTCCGCGAGATCCTGCGTGCCGGGGCCAAGGGCTACCTTCTAAAAGATTCAAGCGATGTGGAATTGCTGTTGGCCGTGCGCGCGGTGGCTAAGGGTGATGGCTATTTGCATCCGTCGGTGAGTGATGCGGTGCTGAGCGATTACCGGCGGCATGTAACGGATCCTTTGGATTTGTTGAGTAGCCGCGAGCGTGAGGTGCTGCAGCTGATCGCCGAGGGGAAGACGAATAAGGATATCGCCACTCTTTTGAATTTGAGCGTGTATACGGTGGATGCGCATCGCGGACGGATTATGGAGAAGTTGAATCTGCATTCGACGGGGGAGTTGGTGCGGTTTGCGGTGCGGAAGGGCTTGATTGATTAGTGGATGAGCGTTAATAAAGGATCCAATCTTATTGGTAATAGTCACGTCAAACAGAAACGTGCGGGTCACCTAGATCTCGCAAGCTTCATTCTCAAATGGTAGATCACTGGGCTCAAGATGAACCCACTGCAGAAGGTTCAAATTCCGAACAGCTTGTGCAACCTCCTCGACCTTCAATGGCGGCTTGCGCCGCATCTTCCATTGCAAGACCGCCTCAAGAACATCTTGCTCGGTTAGGCTACCAGCATCTGAAATAGGCAGGTTTCGGGCTGTGAATAGGACCGATGCTGCAATCTCAGCTTGTTCTGTACGCATTCGAACAAATAGATCTGCAACTCGCTCGATTGTTTCGTTCCACGCATCTAGGTCTGCCTTAAAAGCCTTTCTCGCATCCAAGTATGTATGTCCCGGAGCTACCGAAATCATTCTTCCGAGAGCACGCTCTTCCATCAAGCCATTGTTAACCAATTTGGAGATCATCAGTTTAAGTTCGTCGGAGAATGGACCATAACTGCTCTTGGCGAAAGTCAATCCTGTCGGTAATCCCGATTCTGTAGCGAAATATGCGATCTTTTGGAAAGTAACTCGTCCTACTGCCCAGTGGTACGGTTCCGACACTACACGTTGGAGAATCTCGATCAACGCTAGCCAACCAGGCTGAATTCTTGAAGGGGCCGGTGAGCTTTGGGAATTGGATTTCGCGATTGTTGCAGAACTTGGCGCCAAGAAGTTGGATGTCAATTCGAAAGGTAACGTTCCCTGGGGTGCAAAAAGCTCGACTGGGATTTGCAGTCGGTTGAGATGTCGATAAAGAGTTGGCCCGACGACCCGCCATTCAAGACCGCCCTGACCGCACCCAAGCGGCGGTACCGCCAGGGAAGTTATCCCCCACTCTAGATAGTTACTTTCAAGGTACTCCAGCCCCTTGACTATGTCTGCTAGGTTTGAAACAGAGCGCCAGTGGGCTTTCGTTGGAAAATTTAAAATCCATGGAGCGCTGAACTGTTTGTAAAGGTATGGTTCGCCCAAATGAACACGATTGGCGTCGCACAACCGAGCGTAATCCTTAAACATCTCGGGGAAGCGCTTCTTAAACTCTAAGGCCACGCCCTTTCCCATTACCCCTACGCAGTTCACCGTATTGATTAGTGTTTGTGCTTCAGATGCGAACATATCGCCTGTTTTCGTTGTTACCATTCATTTCACCACTATTGAAAAAATAGATCGCCATTCACGTCGATTTGCAGATCAGGAAACGCACTCCTTACTGTTTCGGCTGTCGCTTCGCTTGAAACATAGATTCCCATAATGTATGCGGTTGGAACTACATTAGGGACGAGTACTTCAGCGCACATCGCCGAGCCATGCCGTATCTGAGCAATCCGATCATTTGGATGTGACCAATATCTAGCAAAAATGGTGTCCTTATCGAGCTTCATAAGACCGGTCACTCCGCTGCCGAAACGAACGTAGCCACTCGATGCGTTTTGGTCGGATACCACTACATTTGGAGTAGTCAGAATCGACTTATCAACCCGAATAACACAAAGTTCGCTATGCACACCCTTCCTTTTGAACATCATCATGTTTCGTGCGTTGATGTACAAATTGGCGTAGCCGTGCAGCATTCTGTTCGTGTTGGGAATAACCACCGTCGCTCGTATATCCTGGATCTGCTGCATTGCTACTGAATGATGAGGTAAAGTCGCTGCTCTCTCGTGCGAAACAATTCCAAGTTTTAAAATTGATCCCAGATTCACAATAGAGCTAATGTTATGAAGTTCGAGCAGATCGTCGTAAGTCATCTCATTATCGGCAGCCTCAAGTACTAATCAAATGTTCTCTGTTTGTTCGCCTACATCATACCAATACTGACGGATTGGTGTTGTACAACTTGCCAAGGTTAACACGCTGGGCAGCTGATATGTCCGCGAGATCCTGCGCGCTGGGGCCAAGGGTTACCTTTTGAAAGACTCAAGTGATGTGGAATTGTTGTTGGCGGTGCGCGCGGTGGCCAAGGGTGATGGGTATTTGTATCCTTCGGTGAGTGATGCGGTGCTGAGCGATTACCGTCGGCATGTGACGGATCCTTTGGATCTGCTGAGTAGCAGGGAGCGTGAGGTGCTGAAACTGATTGCCGAGGGGAAGACGAATAAGGATATCGCCACTCTTTTGAATTTGAGCGTGCACACGGTGGATGCGCATCGCGGGCGGATCATGGAGAAGTTGAATTTGCACACGACGGGGGAGTTGGTGCGGTTTGCGGTCGTGCAAGGCTTCCATGGTTTCATGGATGGCCGCCATCGCTTCACTTCTATACTTCTTGCTCATTGTGTTTCTACCTCGACACAATCGCCACGCTTCAAGAGCTCGGCGAGTTGTTTCTCAGTCAATGTCAATGCCAGGACGTGCTTCGCTGCTTCCGTAAACTGTTTTCCCGCAATTTCTCGACGTTAAGCCTTCAGGTACCACTAACGCACAGTAACCGAAAGGTCTCCATGCACATGCTTCGATGGGCGTACCCGAATCTGCACATCCTGCCCCAGCGCTGCCAGCAACTCCATCAAGCGTCCAACCGAAAAACTACCCGCCCGGTTCCTCATCAAAAGCGAAACGTGCGGTTGCTTTAACCCGAGTATCTTCCCAGCCTCGGACTGCGTGAGGCCCCGCGCTTTGATAAGGGCGTAGATTTGTAAGCACAACCTGGCCTTCACCATTTCCTGTTCGGGATTAGGCAGGCCAAGATCGGCAAACACATTTCCCGAGCTTTCTGTGATCAGATTCTCCCGCCGTGCAAGGGGGGATTGTTTCTTAGCCTTTTTCGCGGCCATCCTAGTTCTGCCTCCTTCGATAATCGCGTTGAGCATCCGCCAAGCGCGCTTGGATAAGGTCCAATTCCTTTTTAGGTGTTGCGATGCCTGACTTGGATTTCTTTTGGAAGGCATGGAGCACATAGACTGCGCCGGCAAATCGAACGGTATAAACGGTTCGCCAAGCCTCGCCATGAAAGGGGGCCACGATTTCCATAACGCTGCCGCCCCCAAATCCTTTAAGCGGTTTCGCAGCCGGATCCGTCTTCCCAACTTGAGCCGCATACAAAGCTTGACCAATTTCGCTGCGAACCTTCCGGGGGAACGATTTCAAATCGGAGTGCGAAGACCCGATGAACCGCAGTGGCCGAATCTTAGCTTGTTCTTCCACAATACAATTATACAGCTATTTGTATTGCTTGAAGGGTTCAGAGAATGGCATGGAGTAGGTCACCATGGCGAGCGAGTTACTGCCGGATGTAGTGGTGATGGACGCGGCCATGCAGGCTTGCCTGTCTCGGATTCTTGAATTCCTGATTCAGAAGAAGGAAAGCCTGCTTTAAGAGCTCTTCCGCGAAGGTCATCCTACATCCAACCTGGATTACGGAAGTGGGCGCGATCCGTTGTGAAATCGAAGTAAGGCTGAAGCCCCCAACGATTATACGGTTGAAGCTGATCAAACAGCGCAGTCGAAATTCTTCCGGTCACTGCCGCGAGGCGGGATGCATTACTAGCGCGGGGGCTTAGCAAGATGCCAAAAAAGATGGAAGGTTCTCCATCAGCATCAGACCCAAGCCGAAAGCGGAGGTCATAAACATCACGGGAATCGAGAGCCTTTGCCGCCTGGGCTACGGCTTCCGTTAGCTGTTCTTGGTTGACTAATCCAGTGGTCCAGTGGGAATGTAGGCCACGTCTCCATGATAACGCGTGAAGTGGGCGTTCGGCCGCTCAAATTGCCTGGATTTTCTGATCGGATCCAAAGAACTGGAGGCCGCGTTATTTGGGTACAGACTGACCACTAGCCGTCGCCCGAACATCAGCCAATACCTTGCAGCGACGTCTAAAATCGATCCAGTCATGGGTGCGCGCCATGGACGAGGCATGCCGATGGAACCTGAACCGGGCCGCAAGGGATTGGGGATGACCGGAATGCGCGCCAGAGCCCGCACGGCGGGTGGCGAGTTGACG
>JAYVXT010000584.1:0-14042 GCA_043785065.1 Bryobacterales bacterium
ATGCGACGGCCTTCCCCCCGGGGCTTTCTTCAAATGCAGGATGATGCATCATTTCCATCAGCATCATGGGGTGAAACCTTCGGCGCTTCCTTGAGCGAGAACCTAGACTTTCATGAAGCTGACCCTGAAGCCGGTCTGGCAGATCTCGGAACATTACTTTGATCTCTTCAAAGAGTTTGGCTACAGAGTTTCCGTACACATCCATGGCTTTGTTCTCTCGGGACTCCGGCTTGGCGACTGCAAGTTTAGAAGTAACATCGCGAAACGCGTTCACTTGACGTCGAACTGCCTCTTCGCGGGGTTCAGCGTCTGAATTTCGCTTGATAAGTTGGAGGACAAGTTTGGTGAGAGAATCCTCGTCGTCTCCAGCGTTTTGGAATTGCGCGAAAGGTCCTTGCGTGGCCTGATCCAGTTGGACACCCACAACTACCCCGAAAACCTGCTTGTCCAGCTTTCCTTTTGCTACGCCAGCTTCGTACAAAATCCAAGGGCGGTTGATGCTATTTAGTGTCAGCAAAGCAACCACGTCAGTAGCATCGCTGATCTTCCCCATAATCTCCGAATACCAATCGGCGCCAAACTCGATCCCTGCCGTGCCCTTTCGATCCGACGAGCGAAAAGATTTCAAGAAACCTCCACTCGCATCGGTCAGCAAATTTGAAAATGCTTCCGCCAACTCGGCATCCCGATGGTCGTGACTGATAAATATGAGCGGACGGTCCGGCTTCTGTTCGCCCTCTCTTGTGACTGTGGAGTGTTCGGTTTCGGCTAGAGCCTTTACTTGTGCATGGGGTTTTGCCGTTTTTCTAAGTGTGGTCAATGCGAGTATACAAAGCGCAATCCACCTATTTGGGCTTTGATTGCTTAAACCGATCGATTCAAAAGCAAAAAGAGGCTTACCATGAGAGTAGAAAGTGAGCAACCCATGAAGAGCGAATACATCGAAACTCGCGGCGGCTGCTATTTCATAACAGGCACGCGCGTATCTCTTGATTCTGTCGTATACCCCTTCAATCGTGGTGACTCTCCGGAACGGGTGCTTGAGCAATACCCAATCCTGAAGCTTTCGCAAGTTTATGCAGCTATCGCCTTCTATCTTGACCACAAGGCTGAAATCGACGCGTATTTAGAGAAAAGCGAACGTGAGTTCGAGGCGGATACGATCCCGCTTGCACAATCCAATCCTGCGCTTTGGGATAAGCTCGAAAACGCCCGAGTGAAAATGGGTTTTGACCGGCCTTGATCTTATTCCAAGCCGACGCTGATCTCAATCACGAGATTGTTCTGTCCGTACGCCGTAAGGAGCAGGCGATCAATTTCGCTTCAGCGAAGGATGCCCGGCTTAACGGTGTGCTGGATCCGGAAGTCCTACAAATTGCAGCCGCCCAAAATCGAATCCTCGTTACCCATGACAAAAAGACTATGCCCGGTCACTTCCGCGAACGGATGACAGCGGGGCTTTCCAGTCCGCGCGTCTTCATCGTGTCTCAATTTGCGCCGATTGGGCCAGTGGCTGAAGCTATCGTGATTATTTGGGCAGCATCTGATCCGGAGGAGTGGCGTAATCAAATTCACCACTTGCCTTCACTGGCTGCTCAGGTTTTCTAAACCACAAGCGCCAAGTGGAAGTTCTTCTTTCCGGATCGCAACAGAATCGCCCTCGGCCATTTCAAATCTTCCATCGACACCATTGCTTGTGGCTGATTGTGCCGTTCGTTGTTGACATACACACCGCCGCCTTCGATCAACTTACGGGCCGCGCCCTTGCTTTCGGCTAGCTTGGTCCGCACTAGCAAATCGACAAGCGTGATGCCAGTGGTCAAGTCGACCGTGGGGATTTCGGTAACCGGGACTTCTCCGGCGAGCATCGCCACGGTTTCGGCTGTGGGAATTTCGCTCGAACCGGAGAAGAGAATCCGGCTGGCCGCTTCCACAGCGTTGACAGCTTCGGGACCATGCACCACGCCCGTGCATTCGGCGGCAAGCACCCGTTGCGCCTCGCGTTTTTCCGGATGGGCGGCTGCCTCAGCGGCTAGCGCTTCAATGCGCGGTTGGTCCAGAAACGTGAAGAGTTTCAAGTAGCGGACCACGTCGGCATCAGCCGTCTGCAACCAATACTGATACATCTGATAGGGGCTGGTGCGCTTGGCGTCGAGCCACACGGCGCCTTCTTCGGTCTTGCCAAATTTCTTGCCCGTGGATGTGGTCAATAGAGGGAACGTGATGCCTTCGCCACGCTTACCCAGCACGCGGCGAATCAGTTCCTTGCCGGAAAGGATATTGCCCCACTGATCGCTACCGCCCATTTGAATGGCGCAGTCGTAATTCCGGCAGAGGTAGTAGAAATCGTAGGATTGCAGCAGCATGTAGCTGAACTCAGTGAACGAAATGCCCTGATCGCGCTCTTCAAGGCGGGTACGAACCGAATCGCGCTTGATCATTTCATTGACGGAAAAATGCTTGCCGATGTCGCGCAAAAATTCCAACAGGTTGAGGGGAACCAGCCATTCGGCATTGTTCAGCATCAGCGCCTTATCGCCTGAGGATAGATCGAAAAAACGGCTCAACTGCAAACGCACGGCGGCGGCGTTTTCAGAAGTTTTTTCGGCGGTGAGCAGCGTGCGCTCGTCGGACTTGCCGCTAGGATCGCCTATTAAACCGGTGCCTCCGCCGATTAACACTAAAGGCCGATGGCCGTGGCGCTGCGCATGCGCCAGGGCCATGACGGGAATCAGGCTGCCTAGGTGGAGGCTATCGGCGGTGGGGTCGAAGCCGACGTACATCGTTCGCTTCTCTTCAGACAGGTAAGTGTCCAAATCATCGCTAGTCACGGCTTCAAGAAATCCACGCCAGCGGAGTTCTTCCAGGAAAGTGCTCTTTGTGTCGATTGCCATTTATGAGGCCGGACGCGATGGCGCGCCCGAACCTTTATTTTCCCACAGTGATTCCCGCTATTGAACAACGTTGCCGTCGGCGTCGATCTTTCGCACTTCGCCGATTTTGAGGGCGCGAATTTGCGCTTCCACCTTTGACATATCGCCGACGATCACCCAAGTCATCTGCTCCGGACGGAGTAGAATTTCGGAAGCCGCGCTGATGTCCTTCAGCGTCAGCGCTTCGATGCGTGGACCGTAGGTGTCGTAATAATTGTCGGGCAATTGGAAGCGCACTATATCTTCCATAGCCTGCAAAACGCCGTTCGATGTTTCGCGGCTTCCGGCTTGGCTGCGCACTTCGCTTTCCTGAATTTTGGAAAGCTCCTCGGCCGTGGCCGGATTTGCCTTGCTGATGCCACGGATTTCTTTTTGAATTTCTTCAATAGCTTCCTTGGTCTTATCGGTCTGCACGGGGGCAAGCACCATGAAGGGACGCTGGCCGCGAGTGCTTGGGTAGACGGTTTGCGCACCGTAGGACCAATGCTTATCTTCCCGCAGGTTCATGTTGATGCGCGATGTGAAAGTTCCGCCAAGAATTTGATCCAACGTGTAAAGGCTCAAATCGGCCGGATGGTTTTGGGGGGGCGCGATGTGACCGGCAAGAATGTTGGACTGTTGCGCGCCGGGCTGGTCGATCAAGTAGACCATCGATTTTTCTTTCTGCTTCACTTCTCCTAAATTCTTTTTGGGGACTGCCCCGCCCTTCCATCCGGCGAAGAGTTTTTCCAATCTCGGAGTGATCTCGGCCAGCGTTGTGTCACCAACAATTAAGATTGTGGCGTTGCCGGGCTTAAACCATGTGGAGTGAAACTTCTCGAGGATTTCGCGGTTAAGTTTGCCGATACTGGCTTCCGTGCCCGAGCCCCGAAATGGCTGGCTATAGGCGTGGCCCGCATCATACATTTTCTGCGGCAACACGCGCAGCGCCGCTTCGGTGGGTGACATTTTCTCCCGTTGTATAGCGGCGATTTGCTGCTTCTTTTGCCGTTCCACGTCGGCGGTGGGATAGGCGGGATTAAGGATGACGTCAGCCCACAGTTCCAACGTGGGATCCAGGTTCGACTTCAGCGCCGAAACAGTGACCTTGGTGAGATCAAGATTGGAACTAGCGCCGAGAGCCGCCCCAAGGCGCGCGGCTTCTTCGCTGATTTGGAGCGCGGTGCGCTTGGCCGTTCCGTCCAGCAGCATTTTGGTGGCAAGGTTAGTTGTGCCTGGCAATCCTGACTGATCGGCGGCGTAACCCGCATCAATCACCATGTCCAAGGCCACCAACGGCAGCGAGTGGCGCTCCGCAAGAATCACCTGAACTCCGTTTGAGAGTTTGGTCCTTTCCAACTTGGGCATCTTGTAGGCGGGCGTGGCGCCGGGTTCGGGAAGCTTGGAGCGGTCGGTATCCTTGGGCGCCACGGTGTATTGCGGGAACGGATGGATTTCCAGATTGTAGACCCCGTCGGAGAGCCACTTGTTCGCCGCGGCCTTCACTTGATCGGTTGTGGCGGATTGAGTCATCGCCAGTTGCTTTTGGAAGAAGTTGGGGTCGCCGGTGTACACTTGGCTGGTCGCCAGAATGTCGCTCTTGCCGCCGAAGCCCCCGATTCGTTCGGCCCCGCGCAGGAAACCGGCCAGGGACCTTGTCTTCGCGATTTGCAATTCATCGGCAGTGGGGCCTTCTTTCAGAAAGCGCGTCAGTTCCTCATCAATGGCCTTTTCCACCTTATCCAGCGCAACACCATTACGCGCCGTGGCGTGGATGGAGAACATGCCGGCGATTTCCAGCGTCTCGTTCTGAACCCGAACTTCGGTGGCGATTTGGTCTTGGAAGATTAGACGTTTATAAAGGCGCGAAGTGCGGCCCTGGCCTAGGATCGTAGCGGCAAGGTCCAGATACTCATTTTCTTCGGCGCCGAACTGGGGTGCGTTCCACACTTTGTAGATGCGCGGGGCGGGTACGCGGTCCTGCGCGATCTGCCTCTGCGCACCGTTGCGCTTGGCAATCCATGCGCGCTGATGGGCCACCGGCGGCCCTGATGGGATGGCTCCGAAATATTTCTCCACCTTCTCTTTTGCGGTCTTTGCGTCGATGTCCCCGGCAATTACCAGCGTGGCGTTGGCGGCGCCATAGTATGTCTTGAACCAAGCCTTCACGTCTTCGAGCGAGGCGGCATTCAGGTCGTCCATGGAGCCGATCACGGTCCAGGAATAAGGATGAGCGGCGGGCCAAATGCTCTTGGTGATCAGCTCCTCACTAATGGCGTAGGGTTGATTTTCGCTTTGGCGTTTTTCGTTTTGCACCACGCCGCGTTGTTCGTCGAGCCGCGCCTTGTCGATGGCGGCGAGCATGAAACCCATGCGATCCGATTCCAGCCACAAAACCTGGTCGAGACCGGAGGTGGGCACATTTTCGAAGTAATTGGTTCGATCATTGCTGGTGGTGCCGTTTAGATCGGTGGCGCCTAGACGGTCAAAGGCCTTGAAGATGTCTGTATTATAGTGCTCACTTCCATTGAACATCAGGTGTTCATAGAGATGGGCGAAACCGGTTTTTCCGGGCTTTTCGTTTTTCGAGCCAACGTGGTACCAGATATTAACGGCAACGATAGGAGCTTTGTGATCTTCGTGAACAATGAGAGTAAGGCCGTTGGGAAGAACGAACTTTTGGAAAGGGATTTCAATTTTGATCTTCGGGGCCGTTTGGGCTTGGGTAATCGCGGCGGCCAGGAACAACGGTATAAAGTGGGAAAGGAGACGGAACTTCATAATCCCAGTTGTAACACGACATTTAATTAGTGGACCAACGCAATTTCCCTTTAGACTAGAATTGAACCGGTCTGCTATGCTGCGCAAGTTGCTTTACATTTCGGGTATTTTACTAGTGTGTTGGTTCGTGTGGCTAGCGCGACTGGTGGGGGAAATCCGCGACCAATCGATGTTGGATGAAGCCAAACCCAGCGACGTGATTGTGGTGTTGGGCGCGGCGGAGTATCGCGGGCGGCCCTCGCCCGTGTTGAAGGCCCGGCTGGACCACGCGCTGACACTATACGGAAAAGGGTATTCGGGCCTTGTGATGACCACCGGCGGCGCCGGCGGCGATCCTGATTTTACCGAAGGCGGCGTGGCTCGCAATTATCTGGTCAAAAAGGGAGTGCCGAGCGAGCAGATCATTCTTGAGGCGGAGGGGTTGAGCACGATTCATTCGGTGGTGGCGGCGGCGGAGATCATGAAGCGGATGAACTTGAAGACATGCATCGCGGTGAGTGATGGCTACCATTTGTTCCGGGCGAAGAAGATGCTGGAGGCGAATGGCGTGGTGGTGTTTGGGTCGCCCAGGCCGGGGACGGAGAAAGGTTCGTGGCGGGATTGGTGGCTATATTTGAGGCAGGCCGTTGGGTATACGTTTTGGATGGCTGGGCTGACGATTTAGGTTATGGGGTAAGAATCGCCAATCCGTGATAAGGGTTTCGTTCAAAATGATTGGCATTCCAAGTTACCAAAGCGTGCATGCCTCCAAGATGGGCCGTTCTCGCAATCCATACATCGTAGCTTCGGCCCCCTCCAACTGAAGCTCCTGCCATACCCGGCAAATAGCCCCAACAATCAGCGGCAGGTGGGTGTTCAAGAATTGGATATTTCCGGAAACTGTCGGACATCAACTCGAAGGCGGGCGATGGCGCCATTCGGTAGGGGGCAGGCATCCTGATCATCACGGAATAAGTTTCAGTCAACGTATGAGGAATCGGGCGCGCTTAAAGAATTGAAGACGATAGGCTTTTCATGGACGAACTCATCGTGACTCGTTATTGCTTTTAACGAATAATTCCCTTGCGAACCGCGTATAGTATCAATTCCGGGACCGAATGCAGGTTAAGCTTTTGCATCAGATTGGTGCGATGCGTCTCCACCGTATGCGCGCTCAAGTTCAACAATGCGGCCGATTCCTTATTTGACTTACCCTCGGCCGCCAGTTGCAGCACTTCCCTTTCCCGGGGCGTCAGAAGGTCGTAGCTATCCTCAATGCCGCGCTGCTGCAAGTTGCGCACGTAATCTTCAAGCAACATTTTGCTAACCACGGCGCTGAAGAACGACTTGCCGGTTACCACCGTGCGAACGGCTTGAATCAGTTCCGCCTCCGCTGAGTCCTTCAACAAATAGCCGCGAGCTCCAGCCTTCAAGGCGCGCATCACGTAACTTTCGTCGGAGTGCATGCTGAGGATGACAACGGCGATCTTCGGGTGCGCCGTCACAATCTGCCGGGTTGCTTCGATGCCATTCAAATTCGGCATGGCCACATCCATCACAATCACGTCGGGCTCAAGTTGCGATGCAAGCTTGCCGGCGGCTAGCCCATCGTCTGCTTCGCCCACAACTTCAAAATCGGGCTGCCGCTCCAGCAGAAGCTTCAAGCCAATCCGGATCACGGTATGATCGTCGGCCAGCAGTATCCGTATTTTGCTCATACCTTTCTATCCAGCGGCAATTCCACCACAATCCGCGTTCCCTGCCCCGGCGCGGAATCCACTTTTAATGTTCCGTTCAAATGGCGCACCCTTTCCTCCATGCCAAGCAACCCAAAACCGCGCGTAGTGCCGGTATCGAAACCTTTGCCGTTATCTTCAATTTTGACGCAAAGCCGGGCTGGCCCTTCCTCCACATGGATTTTGACCACAGTGGCCTGGGAATGTTTGGCGGCATTGTTCAGCGCCTCTTGCACCAAACGGTAGACGCAGGTTTTGTGTTCGTCCGGCAAAGTGTCGGGCAAGTCTTCCGCATCCACGGTGACGTTCATTCCCGTGCGGCGGCTCATTTCACGGGCCTGCCAGTGCAGGGCCGGAACCAATCCAAAATCATCCAACATGGAAGGGCGCAACAATAGCGACATATTGCGCACGGCATTGACGGAGCTTTCTCCCAATCTTTTCGCCGATTGCAATCGCTCAGCCAATGAATGCTGTTCCGGCGGAACTTGCGCGGTGACGTTGCCCAGTTCGACAAGGAGAGCGGAAAGCGTCTGGCCCACTTCGTCATGCAGTTCCCTGGAAATGTTGCGGCGTTCTTGTTCCTGCGCCTCCACCAGACGCCTGGATAGCGCTTCCAGATTTTCCTGCCCGGCTTGAATTTCCTGATAGCGCCGGCTAAGGTTTTGCTCCAAGTTTAAAATATTGCGGCTGGTCCATGTGCCAAGAAACAGCGCCAGGCAGAGGGTCGCGCCCAGAATCCAGAACATACGCCGGGTGAAATTCTCAAACAGTCTTTCCGATTCCAACCGTCCCGCATCCAGTTGCTGGCCGTTTAACGCCGCGACGGCGCCAGCTACAGTTAGTAGACCTGCACGCTGGGGCAACAAGCGGGTGGCCAGGAATTCGTACCCAAAACGGCGCCGTTCCAGAGGCGTCCATCTGAAGATGGGCAGCAACCCGCTCCAATATTGAGACACACTCAGTTGTAAAGCTTGTTCGGCTTCCGGAACTACGCCATGAAGATACTGTAAGGCCAGATCGATCTCCGCTTTCGTCTTGACTAAGTTTTGAAGATGTTCGGTGGCGTTATCGGGATCGGGATCAACCAGATAGTCACGGGCGTAGACGGCGGACAGGACGATGGACCAGCGAATCCGTTCCAATGCGATATTGCGCTGCAAGAACCCGCCATAAATGTTGACGTCGTTTTCCTGAACTTGGCGAATGGCGGCGATGGCGTAGATGCCCGCCATAGCCATCAGCAGAGCCATTCCACCAAAGCCGGCGGCCAGCAACCAGCGGGAGCCGGTGGGCCTACCCGTCTTCGTATCCAGTTTCTCCATTCCCCTCGCTAGTTTAGCGGACATTGGCTCCATAAAGAGAAGGGACCATTGCGCGAGGAAAGGCCATACCGGCGATACTGTAGACGAATCTACGGCATCGCCAGTATAGGAATGATGGGCCATTCGCCTTATTCTGGTAAAGCAATGACTCGCAAAAACTCAAAAGCACTGATCTTCACGCTGGCGGCAGGTCTGACTGCTGCCGTAGCGGCAACCGCAGTACAACATCATTCTTCCGTCGCGACCGTTTCCAGCGCCCCGGCGCCAACAGCGGGATATCGTGACGTGTTAAAGCGGGTAACCCCGGCTGTGGTTGACGTTCTTGTTACGAAGGTAACGAAAGCGTCGATGGAGGGCGGCGGCCCCACCGAGATGGACCCATTCTTCCGCCGCTTCTTTGGACCCGAGGGTTCGCAGAGAACTCCGGAACGGCGCGCCCAAGGTGCCGGGTCGGGCGTAATCATTAATCAGGACGGTTACATATTAACCAACAATCACGTAGTGGACGGCGCAACGGACATTCGAGTGCGGATGCGTGACCGGCGCGAACTGAAGGCGACCGTACTTGGCCGCGACGAAAAAACCGACGTTGCTATTCTGCGCGTTGAAGCCAGCAACCTTCCTTTCCTGAAGTTTGCCGATTCTTCTACGCTTGAAGTGGGCGATACGGTGTTCGCCGTTGGTAATCCATTCGGTATCGGCCAGACGGCGACACAAGGAATTGTCAGCGCCATCGGCCGGTCTGGCTTGGGGATTGAAGACTATGAAGACTTCATCCAAACCGACGCCGCCGTTAACAAAGGCAACTCCGGCGGGGCATTGGTCAATGCCAACGGCGATCTGGTGGGCATCAATACGGCTATCATGTCTGGCTCCGGCGGCAACAATGGGGTGGCGTTTGCTATCCCCAGCAACATGGCGCTTGGCGTGATGGACCAACTGCTGAAGAACGGCAAAGTGAAGCGCGCGCAGCTTGGCGTTGTAGTGCAACCTGTGACCCCGGCGCTGGCCCGTAGCTTCGGTTTGAAAGATACAAAGGGCGCCTTAATCGGCGATGTAACTCCGAACAGCCCGGCCGCGGAAGCCGGTATGAAAGCTGGAGACGTTGTGACTTCGATGAACGGCAAGCCGGTGGACGATAACAATCAATTGCGTAACAGAATCGCCATGACTGAACCTGGATCAAAAGTTGAACTTGAGGTGATCCGTGATGGACAGGTGAAGTCGCTGACGGCGAAGCTGAGCGAACAAAGCGGCGGTAAAGACGCCGCCGCTGGTAAGGACTTGGAGGACAGTGGCGAGGCTACTTCCGGAATCGACGTACAAGAGTTGACTCCCGATGTTGCCCGGCGGCTGGACCTATCTCCGCAAACTCAGGGCGTTGTGATTCGCAACCTTAGCCCGGAGAGTGCGGCTGCACAAGCGGGATTGCGTGCCGGTGACGTAATTCTGAAGGTGAACAAAAAGACCGTGGAATCAACCGCGGCCTTTAGAAAGGAGATGAAGAATGCCGGTAGCGATGCCGTCCTGCTGGTGAATCGCGCTGGAAGAACGTTCTTTGTAACGATGCAATAAGAAGTTGAAGTAGTAGTTCCCCGACCAACACAACAACTAACGGAGCCGCGCCTGTCCCAGGGCGGCTCCGTTTTTTGTGTGCCGAAAATTTAACACCACCCCTTCCGAAATTTGAATTGTTATGCTACCGTAACAATTATTTCATTCAATGTTGAAATAAGGCTTGCTATAGTCTTCAAGGGGTTCTTCATGCAAAATAATCGTTTCAGTTTTCGCTCTTTAGTTCATTTATGCCTAGCCGCCGCTTTGAGCGGCAGCGGGGCTTATGCGCAGTTTGATACCGCGGCCGTGCTGGGTTCAATTCGGGATGGTTCAGGCCTACCAATCGCCGGAGGAACCGTCGTCTTGACCAGCACTCAAACGGGTGTAAAACAATCCACAGTAACCGCCGCGACTGGGGATTACCAGTTCTTCAATGTCAAGATTGGCAGCTACACCGTTACCGCCGAAGCCAAAGGTTTCAAGAGCACCAGCGTTTCTGCTTTCACCGTTACAGTGAACGCAAGGCAGCGTGTCGACCTTACGCTGCAAGTGGGCGACGTGAAAGAAGTGATCACGGTGACCGAGGCCGCCGCTCAGCTTGAAACAGATTCCAGTTCCAAGGGCCAAGTGGTTGGCAACGCCGAAATCGTCAACCTGCCGCTGAACGGCCGCAACTATGCAGACTTGGCGCTGCTGGTTCCAGGCGTGCGGAGGTCGGATTTGGCATACGGCATTCCTCCGCGCGATGCTTCGTTCAACGTGAACGGCATGCGCAGCTCGCAAAACAACTTCATCGTGGACGGCGTGGATAACAATGCCTATGGCACCTCGAACCAAGGGTTCTCTAATCAGTCGGTGCAAGTTTCGCCGGATGCGGTTCAGGAATTCAAAGTAGAAACCAGCAGCTACAGCGCCGAATTCGGTCGCGCGGGCGGAGCCATTGTAAATGTCAGCATAAAGAGCGGGACGAACGCTTATCATGGTTCGGCTTTTGAATTCTTACGCAACACGGAACTTAATGCTACGGGCTACTTCAAACCGCTGCAGAATCAAAAACCGGTGTTGATTCAGAATCAGTATGGTGGTTCATTCGGCGGCCCAGTAAAGAAAGACAAGATCTTTTTTTTCGCCAACTATGAAGGCTTCCGGCGCGTGGAAAAGGCGATTCAATTTGCATCAATCCCCACGCTTGATCAACGCAACGGCATCTTCAAAGGTCCGATCATGAATCCTTACACGGGCGAAGTTTTCAGCAACGGCATTGTGCCGGCAGGGCAGATTACGAAATTGGCGAAGGATGTTTTCGCCGATCTTCCCGCACCAAATCTACCGGGGACTGGAAACAACTTGCAGACGTTACCCAAGCAGCCGACCAACGTGGATAAGGGCGATGTCCGCTACGACCAATACTTCACCTCGAAGCTGACGGCGTTTGCGCGTTTCAGCGACCGGCTTTCCATCATCCAAGTGCCTCCGGCAATTCCCGGACCTTCGGGCGGCAACAGCAACGGCAACATTCGCGTGTTGAACTACCAGATCGCCGGAGGCGCAACGTATAACCTGACACCGCGATCGCTGATTGAATTCCGCATCGGCATCGGCAAGACCGAGGGCGGAAAGTCTCCCTTGTTTGTGGGAACCACCAGCTTCGGGGAACGATTCAATTTGCCGAATGCTCCGCGCGATCCGCGGTTCACGGGCGGCGTCAATGGCCAATCCATCAATGGCTTTTCGCAACTTGGCGTGCAGGGTTCCAATCCGCAATTCCAGAATCCGCGGATGATAAATCCGAAGGTGAATTATTCCTTGCTGATGGGGCGGCACAGTATTAAAGCCGGTTACGAATTTCAGGCGATTAATACCGAGATTGACGACTTCAATCCGAAGTACGGTGGCGACACCTACGCCGGACGATTCAGCAAAGCTCCAGGCACGGCCAACGACAACGAGCAGTTTGTGGCCGACTTCCTATTCGGCGCGCGCAGCAACTATCAGTTAAATAATGCTGCAATTGTGAACTACCGGCAACGGATGCACTTCCTCTATGTGGCCGACGATTTTAAGGTGAATCGTAAGCTGACGATGAACATTGGGCTGCGCTACGAATACGCCACGCCGCAGTATTTGGATGACAACAAAATCTCCAACTACGATCCAATCGGCAATACTCTGCTGGCGGCTAAAGCGGGCGGCATCTACGAACGTTCGTTAGTTCATCCCGATAAGAACAATTTTGCTCCGCGGTTGGGCCTTGCTTATACGGTGAATCCGAAGACAGTGATTCGATCGGCTTATGGCATCAGCTTCATTCACTTCAACCGTATGGGCGGCGAGAATTTGCTTGCCTATAACCTGCCGAACATCGTGAACCCGAGCATCGACCAATCGCCAATTACCGCGGGTACGGCGGGTGTGCCGCTTTGCACCAGTACGGCACAGGCTCCTGGCACATGCTTCCGGACCACGCTGCAGGGGTATCCGGACAACTTTCTTGCCGTGTCGAACGTGAAGCTGATCAATGTCCGGGTGAACTATATTCCGTCCAATTACAGAACGAGTTATGTGCAGAATTGGCACTTCACGATTCAGCGGCAGTTGGTGAAGAATGTGCTGCTGGACTTGGCCTATGTGGGCGCGCGCGGAAATGGACTTATGATTCTTGGCGACTACAACCAGGCTCGCCCCAATACACCCGAAAATCTTACTTTGCAGGCTCGGCGGCCTATTCAACAATTCGGGCTGATCCAGGTGGCGTTTGGGGGCGGATTCCTGACCTATCATGGCCTTCAGACGAAAGTGGAAAAACGTTTTAACCAAGGTTTCTATCTGCTGAATTCCTTCACTTATTCGAAATCCTTGGATAACGCCAGCGGCCACCTGGAAGCTAGCAACGGCGACAATTCGCGCGTGAACTACCGTGACTTGAGGAACGAAAAAAGCTTGAGCGGTTACGATCAACCGTTCAACAATACGACAACGTTCCTTTACGATCTGCCATTCGGCAAAGGCAAGCGGTTCGCCGCTGGTTGGAACAAAGCGACCGATGCGATTCTTGGCGGATGGCGGCTATCGGGGATCAACACGATGAATTCGGGGACGCCGGTGAACCTCACCTACAGTCCGTCGGCGGATTTTTCGGTGAGCGGTTCCCCGAACTATCGGCCCAATTTGCTGGGGAATCCGGTGCTGCCGGAAGCCAATCGCGTATCGCAGCCGAGCTTTGTTCAGCTTCTTAATCCATTGACGGTGGCGCCGCCCACGGATCGCTCGCAGCCCTTCGGAAACGCGGGGCGGAATGTGGTGCGCGGCTTTGGACTTTACCAGTTCGACATGGGTCTGCATAAAGACTTTCTTTTGACCGAACGGCTTAAACTTTCGTTCCGCACGGAGGCGTTCAATGCGCTGAACCGGACGAATTTTGCCGTGCCGAACGGCAACCGGACGTCGGGAAGCTTTGGACAGATCAACGCTACTTACCCGGCGCGGCAGATGCAGTTCGGATTGAAGCTGCTGTTCTAGCGCTTAGGTCATGGGGGATCGTAATGGATTCCCCGTTTAACCTGAAAACAGCGGTTGAGTTGACATAAAAGACCCAGACTCCTTGAGGCAAAGGAAGTTCCGCGTGCGGCGTATTTCACCATTTGAGTGACACAACCACGCACCAGCCCTCGATGGCAATCGGGGATTCCGCGATATTCGTCATTCGCTAATTTGTTGTTTAACCAAGGCTAGTGGCAGATCCCCTGATTATC
>JAYVXT010000585.1:0-4499 GCA_043785065.1 Bryobacterales bacterium
TGGTGCTTTGAGGTTCGTCTCGCTACTGGGCGATGCGTAAGAGCGAAGAGGCGACTTGAAGAAACAAGTTGTTCAACGCCGCAGTGCTCGTCGTGGCCAGGTATAAGCCTTGCTGTTGAGTCGCATCGTACGCCCCGTTGGCATATGGAGCTGCGTCTGCTGCGTAGATGATCGGTTGAATTGTTTGTTGGTTGGTCACCAATTGCAGGAAGGCGCGATCCACCGGATCGCCGGCGTTGCCCTGGAGATAAATTGTGTGAATGACCGGGCGGAACACAGTGTTGCCGCGGATGGCGTTCGCCTGATTGACTGCGGTGTTCATACTGATCACGCCAATCGTGTTGGCCAAGTCGGTTCGGAACCTGTTGATGTAGGGGCCATTTTGAAACTTGTTGCTGGGTGCGCCGATACCAGTAGCGGCATAATTAGACCACAGATCGCCGAGGTTCTTAGTTGCGCTGTTACCGGATGTAATCGGAGTGCCATTAGGCGCAGTATGGGAGTTCACTTGATAGAGCCAGTTGTCATACGGGCCGCTGGTGGCATTGCCAAAGAAGTCCGCGGCAGGTATGAACGCAAGGGTTTTTTGGACGAAATCCGTTCCCGAGTTGGGGCATCCGTTGCCGGGGACGGATGGTGTTCCATCCGTGCTGAACATCTTAAACGGTCCGCCTAAATTGCCGGAGTTCACGCTGAACCCGGCCGTTTGAGTGATGACCGCTGAAACGTTGCCGGCGACCGTGGTGCAGACCGGTACCGCGCACTCTGCTCCGCCGCACGCCGATGAGATTCGCGTATCGGCTTGGGTACGAATCGGGAAAGTGGCGTTGACCCCGTTCGGCACGCCATCGGTAAACAAGACGATTACGTTATTGGCCAGCGGCAGATTGACATTTGTGATCTGCGTCATCGCGAGGTTCAGCGCAGCTGTGGTGTTTGTGTTGTTGCCGCAGTTGATATTCGCGATCTGTTGAGCAGCACCGCCAGCCGCGGCGTAGTTTGTCGTCGGTGGATAAGTTGCATAAGCGGTGTAATCGAAAGGCAGCACACCGATATAGTCGTAAGGGCTAAAATAGCCGAGGAATTGAATGGACGAGTAGACCATGGCATCGCAGGATGTCGTGCCAATACCGACACTGGTGTTTCCAACCGCAGTAGTCCGCGATCCCATTGACGCGGATTTATCGAGCACAAGGGTCATCACCAACTGGCGGCGAGTCGCCGTGCCTGTCACGTTGACTGGCAGATCTGAATACCCCAGCCACTTCATGAAGTAGGTCGAGGATCTGACCGACGCCGTCACCTGCACCTGCAGAACACCATTGGGAATACCGTTGCCACTTGTACCCGTTCCGAGAGTAAATACTGTATTGATCGACCGGACCGCCGTGTCGGTGTTGAGGTAACCAGCAGGGAAGTTTCCGTTGAAGAATGTGGTCGCAAGCGCGGTCGCCTGAGCCTGAGCGAGCGATACTGTGGATCCGCCACTGAGCCCCCTGGCAGCGGCCAAGGCAGCCGAGTCAGCCGCGGCGCTGAGTCTTGTCTTGACCAGGTAGGCGAGACCGCCGTCCAGGGCCAGACCGACAATCGGTACAAGCATTAGCATGCTAAAGGCTGTCATCATCGTGGCTATGCCCTTTTGATTGAGGCTGTTGCGACTGCCCTTCATGCGATTGAGGTCATCGCGCTCGAGGAGATGGCGGTTCTGCGGTGCAGTGGGATGTTTCAACATATCAACTGGGTCTCCGTTCCAATGAATCGGTTCACGAAAGGTTGCGCATATAAATCGCCGTCGGCGTCAGAAAGGTGAAGAAATTGATGTTGCTGGTGTCGGCAAACACTTCGGCGACATATGTAAATTGATCGGCAGCCAAGGCCAAGTCGGCCGGAAAGGAAGCAGTCACGTTCCCGGTCACGGTACAAATTTGATTGTCAGTCAGTTTGCCGTCAGAGCCTGGAGTCGAAGCTGGAGTGCCGGTCTGGCTGGTCCAGCGGGTGGTGTTACCGACCCCGATTCGCAGTGTGATTACGTACTGTCCCAAATTCGGGCAGGTACTCGCGGTGCCATCGAAGTTGGCCACGCCGTTAGAGCATTCTAACGGACCCACTTTCAATACTTTACTGATATAGATGACACCGGTGCCATTGGCATCTGGCAGCCAACTGCCAGACTGGTTAATTCCCAGTCCGGCGGCAGCACGTGTCAACAGTTGTTGGTTGTTAGACTGTGACAGATCGATTCCGCGAACGGTCAACACATTGGCATCCCGGCAAACGGATGCGGCCGTCATCGCGCGGCCCATATTTAACCCGACTTGAAGCGTGCCCGCCAGAAGGAAAAAAAGAGTCCAGCCGACGATGGCGAACTCGACCATAAAACTGCCCTTCTGCTGACTGGAGCGGCGACCTAGGGTTTTAATAGAGTTTCTCATGAATCACATCTCCTTGAATGGACTTTACGGACTCGGCGTCGTCACCATTCCGACCGGCAGACTTTGCATAACGTCCAACGATGAAGCCGTTAGGGCGAGGCCATTGCCGGGCATGTAGTTGGGCAAGGGCACCATCCAATTCCATGGGTAAGCCTGGATCTTCACTTCAAGCACGTTTCCTTGCTGGTTCAGGTTTGTGATGTTCACACTATTCACGGTCTTCGGTAATTGCCCGCTCGTGGCAGGCGTGGAAAGATTATCAGGAGTGTAATAGTTGACCTTGATGTAAGTCGGACCACTGGTAGATGCCGCTGTCAACCATCCCGAGGAATTAAACTCGACGACGGCTCGAATGGCGTCGGTTTGCGTAGTGTAAGTCTGTCCGTTGAACGTCAAGCCATAGGTAATGCCGTATCGTACGCCTTCGCGGACAGCGTTTTGAAAAGTACTGTTAATAAACAGCACCATCGAAAAGTCGGCGATGCCGAAAATGAGCGCGCAGAATGGCATGAAGCCAAGGGCCATCTCAAGGATGACGTGACCGCTTCGTTTTCGACATTTCGGGAGTCGCTGGTTGCTGATCATCGGCTTGCTCATTTCAAACCAATCCGCCGAAGATGTACTTCCAGTTCCTTGGGGGAAGCCACAGCAGCCACAACGCTGCGCGAGCGGTCGAGAAGAATATATGGTTTGTCAGGACTAACATGGTACCGGTTAGCGATTTGTCCACGGTCAAGGATTTGGCGCCAGGTGACTTCTGTCTGAAGGCACACTTGGCGCAATTGTTCCACGTCCTTGGCTGTCGCCACGCCGACGATTTCGAGCTTTTGGGTAGAACCGCCGAATTGCCCATGGATATATTCCATCTCTTCAGCGGTCCGCGTGGATTTTTTGTTTGACGCCGACCAGAAGTAGACGATCATGTGGGATGCCGGAATCATATTCAAATCGACGCCGCGACCGTACATATCCACTCCTTTCAATCCGGCGAGGCTCGTAGGACCGAGAGGTTCCGATTCGGGTGCTGGCGGCACTAACGCCGCCTTGGCTAGGCCGACAGCCGGGGCGGGCGGCTGTGGAACATGCCTCCGAACGTCATCCTCAAACCGCTGAATCGACGGCAGGGTTGCCCCAACTAGAAACCCATTCAGAGAACGGCCTTCCTTACTTACCTGCACGGCATAGCAGGACTTGGCACCTCCGGCGGCTGAGGCGTAATGAACGCGGACGTCATCTGACGTTGCGACGTCAGCCACTCGCTCGGCATCTTCGAAACAATTGGTCAGCAGTGGGAAAGTAGTCTCTGCCGAGGCAAAGGCAAGCGACCCCAGGAAGTAGATGCCAACGCATATGGGGTAATTCGAAGAGAATAAACGGTTGGTCATGGGGTACAGGACCTAAGTTTACCCTGTCTGTTGGCCCCTTGATATAAACCAAACCCCTAATTCGACCTTGATTTCGCGCGTAAGACACCCTAGAACTCTGGATTGCCCACCATGTCGGAAAAGATATCTTATTGATCGATCTGGCGCTCTTAAGTAATTGGTTCTTAAGGGATGACTGGCTCAAACTGAGGCTTCTAAAGGCCTTTGACGATTAGGACAGCACCTTATGAATGGAATTTGCGGAGTACGAACCTGTAGCCACTATCCCGTCCGACTGGGCCCTACCCTCCGAAAAAGGTCGAGCGCGGTGGCAACGGCGGTCTGAACACACGCCTGGGAAGGAAGGTAAACCAGTGCCCAAAACACCGGATCCGACTCAAACCAAGTCACCATAACAAAAACTTGACAACAACACACTAATATCTGATACTGGTAACGTGCTAAGCGATCACCGATGGTCCAGCACTCAAACGAACACGTGGTCCTTCAGTCAGCCACGCAACGTAGGAGGAATTTGCAACAATCATGAGTAAAATCATAGGTATCGATCTGGGCACCACAAACTCTGTGGTAGCCGTAATGGAAGGTGGCCAGCCGGTCGTCATTCCGAACCAGGAGGGTGGCCGCACCACTCCCTCTGTCGTGGGCTTTGCCAAAAGTGGAGAGCGCCTGGTCGGTCAAG
>JAYVXT010000586.1:0-4498 GCA_043785065.1 Bryobacterales bacterium
GATAGCCTTGGCTCCTATTTCGATAAAACCTATACCTTGACCATCGACGCATTTCCCACCAGCATCAGCATCGTGACAACGTCGCTCCCCGACGCGGCGGTCGGCGTCAACTATGTGCAGACGATTCAGGCATCCGGTGGAACCAGTCCTTACCTATTCACTATCTCGACCGGTTTCCTGCCCCCAGGCATCACTTTTTCGTCAACAGGAATTCTGACTGGCGTGCCCACCACCGATGGCGTTTATACATTCTCGGTTCTGGCTGTGGATAGCTTCGGCCTACAAGCCAGCCGCGCCTTTTCATTAAACTCAAAAGGAAGCATCGTCATAACCAAGACCGACTTGGCCAAAGGATATGTCGGCGCGCCATACAACCAGCAGTTGGTTGCGCAAGGTGGAACGCCGCCATATATTTGGACTCCATTCGGCTCGCCACTGCCGCAGGGCTTGTCGATCAACCAAACTTCCGGTGTAATTTCGGGAACACCGGCGGCACTGGGAGATTTCTTTTTCGCTATCCAAGTAAGCGATTCACGCGGACGGGCGGCGCAAGCAAATTACGTTCTAACGGTGGCGCCTTTGGTTCCGCTATTTGCCGATAACGGCGTGCTGAATGGCGCCAGTTTTAAATCGGCGGCCATTGCGCCAGGGGAAATTGTCACTCTGTTTGGATTTGGCTTTGGGCCTGCGGACTTGACGGGCATTCAATTGCAAAACAATTCGGCCACAACATTTCTGGCTTCCACCCGCGTGTTGTTCGACGAGCTTCCGGCGCCGTTGCTGTTTGCCGCCGCCAATCAGATTGGGCTTATCGTTCCTTACGAAGTGGCCGGTAGAACTTTAGTGAACGTGGTTGTAGAATACAAGGGCTTGCGCTCTTCTCCGGTCAAGTTGAATGTGACTACCTCGGCGCCGGGAATATTCACGGCAGACTCCTCCGGCAAAGGACCCGCTGCGGCGCTCAACGAAAACGGCACATTCAACGGACGTGAAAATGCCGCTAAGCCGGGTTCAATCATCGTGCTATATGCTACCGGCGAAGGGCAGACATACCCGCCGGGCGTCAGCGGAAAATTGGCCATTGATACTTATCCCAAGCCCCAGCAGCCCGTTACCGTGACGATTGCCGGCCAACCGGCCGAGGTGATTTACGCCGGCGCAGCCCCCAACTTGATCACCGGCCTGCTGCAAGTGAACGTGAGGATTCCGGCCAATATCGCAACACTTGGAACCTTGCCCGTGGTGTTGAGCGTCGGTGGCATTGCTAGCCCGGATCTCGTTACTATATACGTTGCTCCTTAATGGCAACTAGCTCGATGGGAATCGGGATTCTTCCGAACCCAGTTCGTTGTTGGGGCTCCGAACAAGCCCCTGATTTCCATCGGGTGCTAGTCAAAACCTAAGAATAGTATTGTACTTAAGGGCATAGGTTCGACATATAATAGAGCCCATATGAAGCAACGCTTCGCGGCTCTCACGTTACTAATCGCATTGCCTTTATTGGCTCAACACGAAAAAGAAGGCGAGGAATCGAAGAACCCCGCCATTGGCGATCCCAAGGCCATTGATGCCGGCGCGAAGCTGTTCGCCGGCGGCTGCGCGGCCTGCCACGGAGCCGATGGGCAAGGCGGACGCGGCCCCAATCTACGCATGCGCGTGTTTTGGCATGCAATAGATCCGCCAACGATCTACAAGGCCGTGTTGAAAGGCGTGGGAGCGGGAATGCCCGCTTCAAATCTACCAGAGGACCAGGCCTGGCAGGTGGTGGCGTATGTGGTCTCTTTGACCGCGCCGGCGATTGAAGCGCCAGTCAAGGGAGACGTGGAAAACGGACGCTCTGTCTTCTCCGGCAAAGGAGGTTGCACCGGTTGCCATTCCATAAACAACCAAGGCGGCAAGCTGGGTCCGGATCTATCGAACATTGCTTCGGTGAAACCGGCGCTGGCGATTCGTGACGCTATCCTTGACCCGGATGGGAACGGAGCAGATGGATACCACGCTGTCAGCCTGACACTGAGAAACGGCAAGTCGCTGAACGGCGTGGCTCGCAACCGCTCAAACTATTCGTTGCAATTGCAGGATGGGCAAGGAAATCTACATTTGATCAATATGGCTGATGTTGCGGAAATGACGCTGGGAAAAGGTTCGCCGATGCCCAAGGATTACAGCAAGAAACTTTCAGCCAAGGAAGTAGACGATCTGGTAGCGTATCTTGCTAAGCAAAGCTTGCGGCCCTTTGAGCCATCGAAGAAATAAACCAAGGACGAACAGATCATGAACCGTTTTTCTATCATCGCTTTCGCCGTAATGGCATTCGTTTGTCCCGGGCAGGTGACATTTGAAGACATCAAAAGAAGCCCCAATGCCGATTGGCTCACCGTTGCAGGCGACTATCAGGGCAGGCGCCACAGCCCGCTGACGCAGATCAATACGGCCAACGTGGCGAACTTGGTTCCCAAGTGGGTTTATCACGTGCCGCGGGCCAGCGGATTGCGCACCAATCCGATTGTTTACGACGGCGTGATGTACATCACCAACACCAACGAGATTCGCGCGCTGGATGCCGCATCGGGCCGTCTGATTTGGGCTTACAAAGATACGAGAGCGAAGAAGGAAGCCGTGAATCGCGGCGCGGCGGTTTATGGGGATCGCGTCTACTTCGTGACGGCCGACGTGTATCTGGTGGCGCTGGACCGGCGCACAGGCGCGGTGTTGTGGCAACACAAGTACGGCAACATTGAGGAAGGGGCCTTTGCATCCGCCGCGCCGTTCGTGGTGCGCGATAAGGTAATGGTGGGTGTGGCCGGTGGCGATACCGGAATGCGCGGATATATCGCGGCATTGTCTTCGTCCACCGGCGAAGAATTGTGGCGAACCTATACAGTGCCGTCCAAAGGAGAAAAGGGCTCAGAGAGTTGGGGCAAATACGTGGAATATGGCGGGGCGGGAACTTGGTTGAGCGGCACATATGACCCCGATACGAATACGCTTTATTGGACCACCGGTAACCCCTGGCCTGATTTCTATGGCGGTGATCGTGGCGGCGATAACCTGTATAGTTGCTCCCTATTGGCTATCGATGCGGATACGGGAAAGATGAAGTGGTACTTCCAATTCACGCCTCATGACGTGCACGATTGGGATGCGCAGTCCTGGCCGGTGTTGCTCGATTTGCCGATTGACAGCAAGCCTCGCAAGATAGTAGTGCACGCCAACCGCAACGGCTTTTTCTATATTCTTGACCGCATAACCGGTGAGTTTATTAAGGCGGAAAAGCTAGTGGATAAGCTCGACTGGGCAACGGGTGTGGACGCAAAAGGACGGCCAATTGAAGTGCCCGGGAAGGACCCGACACCGGCTGGAAATCTAGTTTGTCCCGGTGTACGCGGCGCCACCAATTGGATGTCACCCTCGTTCAATCCCGCGACGGGTTTGTTATATGTGGTGACGCTGGAACAGTGCGACATCTTTACTTCATCGTCGAAAACACCGGAACCGAATAAGGGATTTTCCGGTGGCGGAGCGGGCACAAAGCCTAAAGACCTCGGACAGTTTTTCTTGCGGGCGCTTGATCCTAAGACCGGGAAACGCGTGTGGGAATATCCGTTCACTGGTCCGGCCGAGAGTTGGTCGGGTACAGTATCCACGGCTGGTGGCGTTGTGTTCGTGGGCGATGACGATGGTCAGTTGGTCGGCATCGACGCAAAGAATGGCAAGCATTTGTGGCACTTTAATGTGGGCGAAGGGATGCTGGCCTCGCCGATTTCTTATTCAGTGAATGGCAAGCAGTTTGTGGCGATTGCTTCATCGACGGCGATTTTTTCATTTGGATTGCATGAACCGATGAAGGCCGTGCCGATGCCGAAGATTACGGTGCAGTAGCAGCCCGTGGTGGAAGTCCGCTCCGTTACCGTCGCGTCTCGGTAACGTATTGAAACTACTGAGCCGCGAGCGTAAGCGACCGGTCTTTTCCGACTTCCACCACTGGCTAGTAGGGCTAAGCCAAGAGCCGTGCGGCTTTCATCGCGAAATAGGTCAAGATCAAACCCGCGCCCGCGCGCTTAATCGACGTCAGAGATTCCATCATGGCGCGCTCCTCGTCAATCCAACCATTGCGCACCGCTGCCATAATCATGCTGTACTCGCCGCTAACCTGGTACGCCGAGATGGGTACATCAAACCGTTGCCGCGCCTCATGAATGATATCCAGATACGGCATGGCGGGCTTCACCATGATCATGTCCGCGCCTTCGTCCAGGTCGAGTTGAATTTCCCGCATTGCCTCGCGCGCGTTGGCTGGATCCATCTGGTAGCTGTGTCTGTCGCCGAACTGGGGCGTCGACTCGGCGGCTTCGCGAAACGGCCCGTAGAAGGCGCTGGCGAATTTCGCGGCGTAACTTAGAATAGGCGTATTGGAAAAACCTTCGGAATCGAGGGCGGTGCGAATCGCCGCCACTCGTCCATCCATCATGTCCGAGGGAGCCACTATATCGGCGCC
>JAYVXT010000587.1:0-13998 GCA_043785065.1 Bryobacterales bacterium
ATGAGAATTCTTCTTGCTTTCATACTGGCCGGATGCGCGATCGCGCAGCAGCCGCGGTGGGTGGCGACATGGGCGTTCAGTCCGGCGCCGCAACTGGCCACCGACGCCGAAATGCGCGCGGCCCGCTTGGTGTTCGACAACCAGACGCTGCGGCAATTCGTGAGGACCAGCATCGGTGGCGAGACGGCGCGGGTGAGGCTTTCGAACGTGTACGGCAAGGATGTCCTTGAGATCGGCGAAGTCCGGATGGCGTTACGAGACAAGGCCGCGAACACCGTGGCGGGATCCGATGTGGCGTTGACTTTCTCGGGGCGCGGAGCGATGGCGATTCCGCCTGGCGCGGTGATGATCAGCGATCCGGTGAAGTTCAGCGTGCCGGCGGATGGCGACGTGGCGATCAGCATTTTTCTGCCGGGGACGGCCGCAGGCGCGGGAATCCACTATTCGGCGAGCGCTACAAGCTACATCGGCGCGGGCAACCAAGCCGCGGCCGCGGCGTTCCGCCAGACCACGACCGTCGCGTCGTGGGCGTTTCTGGCGGGGCTCGACGTGGCGGGTCCGGAGACGGCGGGGGTGATCGTGACGTTTGGCGATTCGATCACCGACGGGGCGAGGTCGACGGCGGATACCAACCGGCGCTGGCCGAATTTCCTGGCGCAGCGGCTGCTGGCGGCGAACATGACGGACTTGGCGGTCGTGGATTCGGGGATTGGCGGCAATCGTATTCTGCACGATCCGGCGACTGCGCCGAATGCGCGATATGGTGTGAATGCGCTGGCACGATTTGAGCGTGACGTGCTGGCGCAACCGGGCGCGCGGTACGTGGTGATTCTCGAGGGCATCAATGATTTGGGGCATCCGGGAAGCGCGACCGCGCCGGCGTCGGAGGCCGTGACGGCGGACGACGTGATCGCGGGGTTAAAGCAGATGGCGGATCGAGCCCACGAGATGGGGCTGAAGGTAATCGGCGCGACTATCACGCCGTTTGGCGGTTACACGGCGGCGGGTTACTACACTCCGGAAAAAGAGAGATATCGGGTCGCGATTAATCAGTGGATTAGGACGACCGACAGTTACGACGATTACATCGATTTCGAAAAAGTCGTGCAGGACCCGGAGCATCCTGATAAGATACTAGCGGCGTACGATAGCGGCGATCACTTGCACCCGGGAGACGCCGGGTACAAGGCGATGGCGGAGGCAATCGATTTGTCGATGTTCCAGGGTCCGGCGGCGGGCGCGCAGGGATCCAGACGGCGGCGGTTTAATTGACAATCTTGATGCCTTCGATCTGATCCTTCGCGCGGTCGATGACCGCATTGGGCATGATGCCGCAGTCCATGAGCAGAGCGAGCTTCAGTCCCTCGTCGAATCATCAGCGGAGAAAGCGCTTCATCACTTTGCCTTTGGGCTAGCTTGCGAATTCGGCTGGCCCGATGAGCCAGGTGAAGCAGCAGATCGGGTATGCCTTTTCACCGGTCGCGTTCGTGATCAATCCGCGGAAATCGCGAGGGAATTGAGCGCTGTCGAGGGCGAGGGTTTCAATATTAGCCTTGACGAATGTTCCGGAGGCGTTCTTGACTGAGGCGAGAAGCCGTTTGCAAGCTATTGAAGAGGATAATGGTATTCATGAAATGCCTGCCAGCCAAACGCTTGTTGCCCGGACTTTTTGTCCTCCTCCTTTTGATTGGATGCGCGAAAAAGCCCGTCACTCCGCAAGACGACCTCGATAAGAAATTCGAGCAGCAGATGAAGGGCGTCACGCTGATTGGCCGCTCGTCGCGCCAGAGCAGCGACAAGATCAGCAGCGAAGAAAAATATCTGATCGAAGGCGTCTCGAAATTAGCTGGAGAGACATGGCTGTTTCGTTCCCGCTTTCAATACGCGGGCAAGGATATTCCTCTGCCTGTGCCGGTTACGATCAAGTGGGCAGGAGACACGCCGGTGATTACGCTCGACAATTTATCTATCCCCGGAATGGGTTCCTTCAGCGCTCGCATTGTATTGGATCGCGATCAGTACGCGGGCACATGGAGCAGTGAGAAGGGCGGGGGACAGATGTTTGGAAAAATAGTTCATGACCAATAAAACCGTTTTGATTACGGGCAGCTCCAGCGGCATCGGCAAGGCCACGGTGCTGCGCTTTCAACAAGCCGGCTGGAATGTGGCGGCCACAATGCGGAGCCCCGAAAAAGAAGCCGAACTGGGTAAGTTGGAAGGTATTGCACTGGTTCGCCTGGATGTGACCAGCGAGGATTCCATAGCCGCCGCAATCGGCGAAACCATCCAGCGCTTCGGCGCCATTGATGTGGTGGTGAACAATGCCGGCTATGGTTTGGTGGGTCCGTTTGAAGCTTCCACGCCGGAGCAAGTCCGCCGTCAATTCGAGACTAATGTGTTCGGGTTGATGAACGTTGTGCGCGCTGTGCTTCCGCACATTCGCGAGAGGCGGGCCGGTGTGATCGTCAACGTCGCATCCATGGGCGGGCGGATTACTTTCCCCTTGTATAGTCCGTATCACGGAACCAAGTGGGCGGTGGAAGGCTTCTCTGAAGGATTGCAGTTTGAGTTGGAACAGTTCGGAATCCGCGTGAAGATCATTGAGCCGGGGGCGATCAAGACCGATTTCTAGTATCGTTCGATGGACGTGATGAAAAAGGTAGGGCTTGTGGCCTACGATTCCTTCGCGGCTCGCGTTATGACAAGTATGCAAAAGGGGGGCGGGAATGGGGCGCCGCCAGCGAGTGTGGGCGAAGTAATTTTCAAAGCCGCGACGGATGGTTCGAACAAGATACGATATCAGGCCGGTACCAACGGCGTGCTGCTGTTGCGCCGGTTACTGCCCGATGGGTTGTTTATGTCCGTCATCAAACGCGCGCTGCTGAAGTAAGGTTAGCGTGGACTCCCCAACAAGTTAGCCTCCATGCCCGCACGGTCCGGACGAACTCGAAAGGGGCCGTAACATAGCTTATGCAAGATCGGCGCCGCCCGTAAATACCAACTGGCCCAACCCAACGGCGAATCGCCATTTATGTCCTTCGCTTCAAGCGCCGCGCCGGCGTCCAGTAACATTTGGATCATCTCTTCATCGCCGAAAGTAGCGGCGCGATGAAGCGGAGTTTCCCCTTTTGTAGGGCAATCGCGCATGAAGCCGCCCGTTTCGACGTCGGGATTGGCGACGGCGTTGGGATTCGCTCCATAGCTGAGCAGCACCTTCACCACCAGCTTGTGGGGCAAGCTGTTGGCTTTGCACAGCGCCGCATTCCTAAGAAAATCGCCGTCACATGAGCCGATACGATCTCAAACGCACGCCCGCTCGTCGCCAAACATCCTTATCGCGACAGGAGCGGGATCAAAGCCCGGATCCGTGGATCGCGAACATACAGCCCTAACCAGACAAGAACGCCGAATAAAAGTGGCCCCACAAAGGATGGGTCAGCAATACGAACATGAGTAGCGATGGCGCCGCCAAGGTAGCCCGTAAGCAGGATTGCGCCAAGAACCGACGTTCGTGGAATCAGGTAAATAACCGTGCACAGCAGTTCAACGATGCCGATAGTCAGAGCCTCGTTTATCGGATAGCCGAATGCTTTGAAGCTTTCGGCGAAGCCGGGCGGCTGGGCGATTTTCATGCCGGCGCTCATGAAGAGAACTATCACGGGGATGGCGGTCGCGATTCGTCCGCCCCACAATTGGACGTTAGAAGTATTCGTGGACATAAAGTTCTTCCTAGCCTAGCGCGGAGGCTGCGGTCTTTGCTGCATCGCTCCCCTCAATAAACTTTTCGCTTGCAGTAGCACAGGCTTCAGAAGAACCATATAAGTTTGCCATGCGGATGCGTCTCCACGATTCTGAAGAAGTTACGAGGGCATTGACAGACTGGCCAGGGGGCCAGCCGCGGAACAGGGGTTCCGCCCCACTTTAGATCCATGTAGTGCAATATAACTCAAGCGGTCTTAAAGGAGCTTCGGCGCTACTGTTGTAAACTGAAGGCGAATGTCCCTTCAATCCCTCTTCTCTCTGTCCGGCAAAACCGCTCTGATCGCCGGAGCCAGCCGCGGCATTGGCCTCGCCATCGCTAAGGAAATTGCCGCCGCCGGAGCCGATACGATTCTTGCCGCGCGTTCTCTCGATAAGCTGGAGGAACAAGCCGCCGCCTTGCGCGAGGCGGGTTACAAAGCCTCAGCTCAGCAACTGGATGTGGCCGATTCCGCCTCCATCGAAGCCGCTGGCAAAAAGCTGCGTGGCAAAGTCGATATCCTTATCAACGTTTCGGGCACCAACGTCCGAAAGCACATTGCCTCCTATTCAAAGGAAGAGTACGAACGCATCATGACAACCAACCTTCACGGCCTGTTTGAACTTACTCAGCAGATCGGCCAAGGCATGGTGGAGGCGGGCAATGGGGGAAAAATCATCAACATCGGAAGCCTGACTTCCGGCCTGGGCCTGCCCTATTTAAGCGTTTACGCGATGACCAAATCGGGCATTGCCGGACTTACGCGGGCGCTTGCGGCCGAATGGGGCCGACACAATATTCAAGTGAACTGCATTGCGCCGGGCTTCATCGTCACCGATCTCAACCGCGAGATGTGGAAGGCGGGCCACATGAAGGATTGGCTAATGGGAACACAAGCGAACCCACGGCTGGGAACGCCCGAAGATATCGCGGGCTTGGCTGTTTTCCTAAGCGCGCCGGCATCGGACTACATTACCGGACAGACTATTTATTGCGATGGGGGCTACTCCACTACAGCCAAATGGCCATTCGAACCTTAGCAATTTCGCGCCGCGCACTCACCGCTTTGGCTTTCGGAGCGCTAGTTCGGGCGCAGGAAGTTCCTGTCGATTTTCTGTGCCCGATGGATCCTGACGTCCGCTCCAAAACGCCGGGCAAATGCCCACGGTGCGGCATGAAGCTGGAAGCTGGTTTGCCTGAGCCTTCCGAGTATCCCATGAGCCTGACGATTCATCCGAATCCTCCGCGTCCGGGATTGCCCGCCACGCTGGAACTCCAGGTTTTCGATCCGGTTAAGCGCCAACCCGTGCCTCGCTTTTTGGAGATCCACGAAAAGCTGTTTCATCTTTTTCTAATCAGTGCGGATCTTGAGTTGTTCGCTCATGAACATCCCGAAATGACGCTTGGCTCGGAGGGGTTATTCCGCTTGAAATACACTTTTCGTAAGGCGGGCGAATACCGGCTGTTGGCGGACTTCTTCCCGCGGGGGGGGACTCCGCAACTCATTTCACGTTCTTTCTACGTTGCCGGCGAATGCAAGCCGGCCAAATCCTTGCGTGCCGATTTAGAGGCCAAGCAAGGGGCCAATATGCGTGTGGAATTAGTGGCTGAACCGCCGCTGCCGCTGGCGGGAAAGAAGACGCTTCTATTTTTTCGAATCACACCGCACGAGGGGTTAGAGCCGCTGCTTGGCGCCTGGGGGCATTTGCTGGCGGCCAGCACCGATCTCATCGATCTTATCCATGGCCATCCGGAATTCGCCGACGCGGGCCCGCAAATTCAGTTCAACGTAATATTTCCGCGCCCGGGAATTCATCGGGTATGGGTGCAGTTTCAGAATAAGGGTGTGATTAATACGGTGGCATTTAATGTGCCCGTAGCGGAACTACGATAAGAAGGAACTGCCCTGCCGCCGGCGGTTCAGTTACTAGAATCGAGCCTGCCGGCAATTGAACCGGCGTTAGATAGATCAACTGGCGATTGCGGGTTGGGGCGGGCATCGGCAACAACCAAACCAGTGGCTGAACCGCGCCATCGGGAAGAATCGCTCGAAATTTAATTTGCTGGGTTTCGATTCCGGACTTCAATTGAATGGCTCCGATGGCAATGGATTTCAAAACGCGGAAACCATCGCCCGCCAATAATTTGTTCCCTGAAATGGGCTTGTTTTCCATTTGCCGGCCGATAAGGGAATGCGTGGGTAAATACTCCGCATCCCCTTCCGGCGCGCCGCCTTCCACCCAATTTGCAAGATTGGAAATCTCTTGGGCGGAGAGCGCCGATTGATTCCGGAATTCCCCGTAGCCTGGAACAGCGGGCCAGGGAGGCATGCGACGGGCCAAGACCTCTTCGCGAATGGCGACAGCCCAGGGGCGCGCGTTTCGATAGTTAGTCAGACTCATCGTCGGCCCGCCATCGTGGTGGCAACTGGAACAGTGTTTCCTGGCGATGCGAGAGATCTCCCGCGTCCAGGTGAGTTTGGTGGTTATGACGTCATGGCCCCGCGCCATGGGCAGGAATAAGAAAGTCAACAGCAACGGAATCAGTAAGTTTTTGAGCATTTTGTGTCGGAAACACCGCATTGGCCAGTCTAAGTAAAAACAAATCGCTCCATTCCAATTATTTCATCTAAATTTCTGAGGATCCACAACGATAAGATAAGCAGGTAACGAAATGAGAATCAACGACTCCAACCAGCAGCCAATTTCCAACCAACCGGTTCGCGGCAAAGAGCCGAACCGCGTGGAATCCGGTTACCAAAAAGTTCGCGAAAGCGGGGTTGATGCCGCCTCGGGGGCAACGGATACGTTTACGCTCTCCAGTTTAAGTACGGCCATCAATTCACAAACCGAAGATTCGCCGGAAAGATCAGCCAAAATTGACAAGCTCACAAAAGAAGTGGATGCGGGCCGGTATAAGCCGGATAGTAAGTTAGTCAGCAAGAAACTGGTGGAGGATGCGTTGCGCAAGGGTCCGGACGCACCGGACGATCCTAAGTAGACTATTTTTGAAAATAGACTGTGCATGAAGGTAGAGGTTCTTAATATGCCAACGCAAATTGAAATGGCGAAGGTTGCCAGGCAACACTTATCGGAGAACAATCCATTGCCCGCCGTGGAAGTTCTTGAACAATTGGCAGGCGAACTGTCTCGAGGGGAATTTGTCAAGAGATCGGAAATGGATCGCAAAGCGATATCCGCGGAGCTTGAAGGGCTTCGTTTGCTGGCCGCGCAAGGCGCGGATTTGTACGGCAAGTGGTTGGACAGAGTGACGCCGGTCGGTGGTTCCTACAATTGTCATGGGTGTTTATCCGCCACGCGGTCGGAAGTTGGTTCGGGGTTTCAACTTGGGCAAGATCTGTTGGCCTGACGAGAGACGTTTGTTGCGCCGGGACATTAGGAAATGTTGGGCCGGGAAATTATGAAATGAGTCTCACAACAGCGTTATTTTCAGCTACGGACGCAATGCGGGTTTTCGAGCGAAGTCTTGAAGTAGCCCAAACCAACGTGGGCAACGTAAACACGCCGGGCTACGCCAAGCAACGTCAAGAGATTATTTCCTTCCGCGATGGGATTCAGGCTGGCCGGGTAATTTCGTCCCGGGATTTGTATAACGAATCTTCCGTGTGGCAACGCCAAAGCGGCCTGGGTGCGGCCAATCAACAAATAGATACTTTAAGCCAAGTCGAACAAGCATTGCCGATTGGGGAGAATTTGGGCGTTGCGGCATCCCTTTCTAGCTTCTTTACGTCCTTCACGCAGTTGGCGGTCTCTCCCAACTCCACATCCGCGCGGCAGGTGGTTCTCGACAAAGCGAACACTCTCGCCACCGACTTCAACACCACCGCCAACCGGTTGGCGCGTTCGGCGCAATCCTCCGAACAAGAGATTGGTTCCGCTGTGTCGAGGATAAACGGCGTCTTAAACGACATCGCCGGTTTTAATAAAGCTGTTCGCGTTAATAGCCAGGTTAAGCAAGATGCAGGGGTTGAATCGCGTCTTTACAAATCGCTCGAAAGTCTTTCCGAGTATGCCGATTTTAAGGCGCTTCCCAACGAAGACGGATCAATTTCCGTTTACCTGGGGGGGCAAACTCTGGGCGTGATTGGCGATTCGAGCTATCAAATTCATTCGGTGGTGGCTAACAACCAAATTCAAATTCAAGATTCGCAGGGCGCCGGCATTACCGCGCAGTTTCAATCAGGCCGTCTGGGGTCATTGCTCAATTTTCGCAACAAACAATTCGTGTCGTATTCAGCGGATCTGGACACTTTGGCGCAAAAGGTGGCCGATCAGGTCAATACCACCTTGGCCTCCGGCCTCGATCAATCCGGGGCGCCTCCCGTACAAAACCTCTTCAACTATTCAGCATCTCCTCCCAACGGGGCGGCATCCACATTGGCGGCCGCGCCACTTGCGCCGCAGGACCTCGCTGTGGCGGGAGCAGCCTCCCCGGGTGGCAATGCAAATGCCCTGGCGCTAGCCGATTTAGCCAAACAGCCGGCCATCAACGGCTACACTTACACGCAATTTTATGGCGCGACATCGGCCAAAGTAGGGACGGCCATTTCGGCCGCCAAGGCCGACCAGAATACCGAGACGCAATTGTTGACCCAGGCGCAAACCATTCGCGCCAACACCTCGGGTGTGTCCCTCGATGAAGAAGCCGCTTACGTGCTCCAAATTCAGCGGAGCTATCAAGCCGTTTCAAAACTTTTGACAGTCATTAGCAGCATGACCGACACCGTAATGGGAATCATAAAATAGGGGACATTAAACCAACGCCATGCTTCAGTTTCTTGATGCGGCCAACAGCCGATTTTTAGCCGATGTCCAACGGACGCAGCAGCGGCAAACCACGGCCGAGACGCAGATATCCAGCGGACTAAAAGTCCGCGTGGCCTCCGACGACCCCGATCATGTGGGCGTTCTGTTATCCACAAGAGCGGAACTGCTCAATGCTCAGCAAATTAAGAGTAACCTGGATGCTTATAAGACCGAGGTGGATACTGCCGAAACAACGCTTGAAGGCGCCGTCAAGTCTCTGGAAAAAATCCGCACTCTTGGCGCGCAAGGCCTCAGCGACGCCTCCGCGTCGAATCAGCGCCCCACATTAGCTAACGAGGTAGAAGCAGTATTCACGCAGCTTGTCTCAGCTAGCCGGGCCTCGGTGCAGGGACGCTATTTATTCAGCGGCGACACCGATCAGGTTGCTCCCTATTCGGTCGATTTGACGCAGCCAAACGGTGTGGCCGCCTATGCAGGCGCTCCAACCTCCGGCCGTCTAGCTGAAAACCAAAATGGCGTTCGTTTCCCGATCGCCAAAACCGCGGATGTAATCTTCGACAGCCAGGGCCCCGGTCAAAGCGTGTTCGCGGCCGCCAACGGCCTTCGCGTCGCGCTTGCCGCTAACGACACCGCCGCCATTCAAAAATCCCTTAGCGACGTGGAAACAGCTTCGGGCTATCTCAACAACCAACTGGCTTTCTACGGGTCGTCGCAAAGCCAGATCGCAACCGCCATTAACGACAGCGGCCGTTTGCAACTTTCGCTTACACAGCAAATCAGCGAAATTCAAGACGCTGATCTTCCCTCGGCCATTCTTGAACTGAATCAATCCAAATTGGCGTTGGACGCCGCCTTCCAGTCGCACGCGGCACTCCCGCGCAAATCCCTCTTCGAATACTTATTCGGATAGAGGGAATTAATTCCGCTTAACCACGGGCCCGATCTTAGTTTGCCCCTTCACCGGTGGACCATAAGGGTAGGTGTCCGGAGTCACATGCACTCCGGTGGTAAACTTAAACGGATATTTCCCGCCGCTTGGAAACGTCATCTCCACAAAGTAAGCCGTATATCCCTTAGCCGCCTTCTCGGGCCTTGCCACCCAGACCCCGTCTTTTAAGGGCTGCACGTCAGAATTCTTATAAACGGCGCCGAGCGTCTCCAGGCGGAAATCGCGCGCATTCGGGTTGTTCGCTTGCCACAACTTCACCGACGATGGCTTATCCTTACTGGTCACCCGCAAACTGCCATCGGCCTGTAATTTCCAATCCAGCTCCGGTCTCCTTGCGCCCTTAATGACCGATTCATAAAACGCAGTGACGGATTCCCAGGCATCGGAATTGCGCAGCGAATGATCGGCATTCGGCACATACCGCAAATGTTTCTCACCCTTTAACTTCCGGTAATAAAATTTCCAGGAATCTGGCAAAAAAAACTGATCCCCCGCCGCGTTCACCATGAACTTCGGCATCGTCATCCGGTCTTTGTAGGAATAGGGCTCGACAATGGAGAGAAGCTTCTTGTACTTCGGATCATCCGTCCGGTCCATAATGCCTTGCTCAAAATAGTCGTTGATCGCCGGAGCCCAGAAACCGTACACGCGGTAATGATGGTTGAACGATGGAATCATGTTCAACAAATCAATCACAAGCGGGGCAATCGCCACTACCCGTTTATCAACCGCTCCCGTTGTCCAGGTGGTCCAGCCGCGCTTTGACCCGCCCGCCACCACGAACCGGTCCACTTTAATCGACCCGCCCTCCGTGGAAGCCAAACATGCCGTTGCCGCATCCATCGCCCGTACCGCCGCCTTGGTCATCGGCAATCTTGCGGGCCAAGTATCGTCGCCCGTGGCCATGTACTGGTTCCAGGTGTAGGCGATGAAAGAATCTTCCCCGCGTTGTTTCTTCTGAGGATCGTCCAGAAACACGAGCGGCTGATTCGGGATCATCTTCAATTCAATCGTCACCGCGCCCAACCCTTCAGCCATCTGGACTAATCTCGGATCCATCTGCCCCGGCGAGGTCGATTGATTCGATCCTCCGGTGATAAACAGAAAGGCGATGGAACTGGTAAGCTTTTCGGGACGCGCGATATTCACCCAATGGCGCCACACAGGATTACTGATCTCCTCAGGCTTTCGCCAAGTCTGGGAGACCATGTCCAAATTGTAGATCGTTGTCGAACCAGCCATCGCTTTGTTCGCGACAGAGTATTTGAAAGAGTTGTCAGGCGCGTCAACATACCGGTCTAACGCAGTTTTCCTTGGCGCGCCAGTCGCCGTTAATATGACGGCAATGAATAAGAGAAGTTTGCGGTTCACTCGACTACTATAAGCCGAATCGGTGGTGAGCCTCAACCCCTTATATCCGTTGGGGCTGCCTTACTTGGAGCCCTTAACCGAACAGGCTTGACATGTGCCGTATACCACCAAAATGTACTTCGAGATGGTGACGCCTTCGGGGGCCAATTTTTCGAGCCCTTCTAGTTTACCGGGAGCATCGAACACTTTCGCGCAGGTATTACATTGAAAGTGATGATGCTCTGGCTTACCAGCCAATTCGTAGCGCGGTGGCTCTCCTGGAAGATCCACCTGGGCCAGGCTACCGTCTTCTAATAACGACTTGATCGTACGGTAAACCGTAGCGATTCCTAAGCCGTCAACTTTTTCACTCGCCAGAGCTAAAAGCTCCGTTGGGCTTAATGGCCGGTTCTGCTCCTCGAAAGCTTCCCGTAAAGCCCTTCTCTGCCTCGTATTTCGATTCATACTCATTTGTGTCCTGTGGAGGTCGGATTTGTCCTAATCCGCCGTTTACTACTTAAGATGTTAGCCTAGCACAATCATCCGGAACAAACCCTTCAAAGTTAGCGCCCTATACATTAATGTAGTATAATCTTCCATTCATACTTATTTCAGCAATGAAACACCACTTTAATGTGGGTGCATCCTCCAAGCGAATCTTGTTTATCGAAAAAGCATAGATGCATGTCGTCCTGCTTTCTTACCATTAATTTTTCCAATGATCTTGCCATCCCAATTCAATGGTCTTTTTATACTTCGGCGGTTTGTCCTTTTTTGGCAGAATCAGCTTGGTGGCTGGAGTCCTCCCAAGAACCCCCTGGAAACCCGTTTGATTTGTGTTTCCTTGTCGTTGGGTATGTGAATTTCGATGGTTTTCTTCTTCAATTGGCCAAAACCCTCTCCACCTAGTGTACTCACACCGGTCATAGTCCGATGCTCGCCGCTGGTCAGTTCTGTCCCACAATCGGACACTTAGTTTTTATATACCCAAACCCTGGGTAGATGATTATTCTTTTCGTTACAATCACTTAACTAGTTGAAGAGTGATGGTAGCCAGGATGCTTTGTTAAGGTCGGAGCAGAAAGACATGATGGATAGACCACGGGAAGGCGCAGCAAGAAAACGAACAATTAAACGGGTTCTAATCATCTTAGCGTTGATTTTAGTGACCGGTCTAATCACATGGGGGGTTAACAAGCTGCCGCAAGCCGCCCAAACCGTGGAATTCGGCACCGTCTGGCCAGATACGGTGAAACGGGGGCCGATGATCCGGAATATGCATGGGTTGGGCACTCTGGTGCCGGAAGAGGTGCTCTTAATTCCCGCGAACACCGATGGCCGTGTGGAAAAAATAATCCTCCGTCCCGGAGCGGCCGTGCAGCCCGAAACCATTCTATTAGTCCTCACCAATCAGGAACTGGAAAATGCTTCCTTCAATGCGGAATGGCAGGTGAAGGAAGCCGAAGCGCGGCTGAAAGATTTAGAAGTCCGCCTGGAAAGCCAACACCTCGATCTGACGTCCCAAACGGCTAAAACCGGTTCGGAACTAACCCAAGCACGCCTGACTTCCGATCGCGATGAAGCGCTTGTTAAACTAGGTTTGAAGGCGGACCTTGAATATAAGCTAACCAAGGCCAAGGCCGAAGAGTTGGAAGGGCGTTCGCAGATTGAAAAGAAGCGGCTAGCGATCAATTTGGATTCCATCAAGGCGCAACTCAATGCCGAAAACGTGAAGATTGAGAACCTCCGCGCCGCTTACCAACTGAAACGGAATCAGGTGGACCAACTAAAAGTTCGCGCGGGAGTGCAAGGCGTTTTGCAGCAACTTCCGGTGGAAGTGGGCCAGCGAGTTGTCGCCGGGGCGATGCTCGCGAAAGTTGCTCAGCCCTCCAAACTCAAGGCGGAATTGAAAATCGCCGAAACGCAAGCGAAGGATATTCTTCTTGGCCAAGTCGCTTCCATTGATACGCGGAACGGATTAATTCCCGGAACCGTAATTAGAATCGACCCGGCTTCTGCAAACGGAACGGTAACTGTCGACGTTAAACTAGAGGGCCCGTTGCCGAAAGGCGCCCGCCCGGATCTAAGTGTCGATGGAACCATCGATATCGAACGGATTCCAGACGCTTTGTACATGGGCCGCCCCGTATTCGGCCAGCCCAATACTACGGTGAAGATGTTTAAGTTTGATCCGGTCACCATGGAAGCTGTTCGCGTTCCGGTAAAGCTGGGTAGAAGTTCGGTAACGACAATTGAAATATTGGAGGGCCTGAAGGTGGGCGACAATGTTATCTTGTCTGACATGTCCCAGTACGAGAATCAAGAACGGTTGAAGTTGAAGAAGTAGACACTAGGGAAAAGGAAATAGGAATATGAGCACCGCACAACCCCTGTTGACGATGGAAGGCGTGACCAAGGTCTTTATGACCGACGAGGTGGAAACGCACGCTTTGGCGGGCATTCACTTAAACATCGCTAAAGGCGAGTACGTGTCCATTTCCGGCCCTTCGGGCTGCGGGAAATCGACGCTGCTCGCCATACTTGGTTTGCTCGATTCCCCCAGCAACGGCAAGTACGTGCTGAACGGAAAACTGGTCGAGTCCCTCAAAATGAGCGAACGGGCGCGGATCCGGAATCGCGAAATCGGTTTTATTTTCCAGGCGTTCAATCTTATCGGCGATCTTACAGTGTATGAAAACGTGGAGTTGCCGCTGACCTACCGAGGGATGGGTGGAGCGGAGCGTAAGAAGCGCGTGCAGGAGGCGCTGGAGCGCGTCGGCATGTCCCATCGCGTGAAGCACTATCCATCGCAATTATCGGGCGGGCAGCAACAGCGCGTCGCAGTGGCTCGCGCTCTTGGCGGAGACCCCGCAGTGTTGTTAGCCGACGAACCCACGGGCAACCTGGATTCGGCCAATGGTGAACAGGTGATGGACTTGCTGCGGGAACTGCATCGCGGCGGTGCTACTATTTGCATGGTCACACACGACCCGCGCTACGCCAAGTATGCCGATCGCGAAATTCATCTCTTCGACGGACGCATCGTAGAGGAAAGCGAAGCGGCGCATTAATTGCAATGATCAAGCTGCGCGGTGTTGAAAAATATTTCCAACAGGGACTCACACGGTCTTACGTTTTACGCAGGGTCAACTTAGACATGAAGGAAGGCGAGT
>JAYVXT010000588.1:0-13996 GCA_043785065.1 Bryobacterales bacterium
GCTTGAAGCAAGCTAAACAATTTTACAGCCAAGTCTCTGAACCCATCCGGCGGACCTTCTAAGTATTCAGCAGTCTCGGTGTTATGCATGCTAAAAAACAGATCAAAGCTATTGCCCGCATCCACCCAAGCCAATATTGCCTCGCGTTGGGCAGTTATCTCCGGCATTTTTTCCGAATCGTTCACGTCCCAGTTCCGGTTCAAATCAAAACCATTGCGATTAAAGCGGACCCCGCCATGGGCCAGCCCATCCGGATCCGCCACCGGCAAAATTTTCCAAATAGCTTCCTTGCGCAGCCGCCGCGATTCCTCGTCATCGGAAAGTAGCCGCCTTAGCGCGCCTTCCAAAACCCATGACGTAAATGTTTCCCAACTGTGTTGCCGCGCCATCAGCCAAATTACTTTTTTGCCTGATTCCATAACGGAGGAGTCGGTCATGTCCATAGAAAAAGCGGGCGCTTTTCCACACTTTCGCCAATCACTCGCGACTCAAAATACGGCGATTGATTGGACTTCCGCAGCAGTTGCTCCAATTGATAGTTGGTATATGGCGGAGTGTGAGCAATCCAAATCCGGTTGCCTGTGGGAATCAGCCGGATGCGCAATCGGGGTTCAGCCGAGTCGTACTCAATTTTATCCGCAAACCGCCACGCCTTATCATCGTCACTTACCATCGTCACTTACCATCGTCACTTACCACCGGGACGGTATCTTTGGTGACGGCCCCGCGATTCGGCAAATAGTTATATTCGCCCGGCAAATTCACCAAGTCTATTGTTAGCTGTTTCCCTTTCGCTCCGTCCACTCGAAAGTAATACCAGTTCGCTTGCCGGTTTCGCTGGTCTTGATCCACTTGACCCTTGAGCGAACAACAGAAATGGGTAGGAGTGACCTGCTGCACTTGCGCCAGGATTCGACCTTCAAATTTCGCCGAGATTGCAATTGCCGCCAGCAACACAAACATCATTCTCTAACCTTGCCTCAACAAATCGCGGCGGAATGTGAACTTGCAGGCGCAAGCCACGGAAACGGCGCCAACTGCGTAAGCCGCCGCCAGCCACGACATCGCTCCGTCAATGCCCATCGTCTCCCCCATTCGCCCAATCAGAACCGGAGCAAATCCGCCGGCAATGAAACCCAGGCACATCATCATACCCGTAACCGTTGCGCGCGCCTCCGGCCGGATCACATCATACACCGCGGCAAACTCATTGGAATCAAACATGCCGCGGCATACTCCAAAGATTGCCAGCGACATGTTTACCACCAGTAAATCGGAACTCCGTCCAATCAGAAACAGGAAAGGAACCCCGGCGGCCAAGCCGATGAGTTGAACCAATGGCCTACCCAAATCAGTACGAGCTCGCAACGTATCCGCCAACCGGCCGCCGGCCAATACTCCGGCAATCGCCCCGAGATTATGCCAAAACGTTGCATGAAACCCCGCTTGAGCGAGCGTCATTCCAAACTTGCGAAACAGCATGGTTGGCGTCCAGCTTAAATAGGCGGAGAGCACCAAGATCTTGCTGATCGTGCCAATGGTGAGAAACATCACGGTGGGCCTATTGAGGATAAGCCGCAGGCGGCCCGCCGCTGTCATTGGCACGGGCCAAATCAGATCAGCTCCGCCCCGTTCCGGTTCCGGCAACAAAGCCGCCACGACGAGCGCCATGCCAATTCCGGCCAATCCAAACACCCAAAAGGAAGATCGCCAACCGTATTGCTGCCCAATGTAGGCCGCCAGCGTGCCACTGCTGATCGTTCCAATATAGACCGCCGTCTGGTGGAAACTCATGGCTGTTGATCGGGAAGACAATCCATGAAGATCGCCGATCATCGAATTGGCGGCGGGGTAATAAAGAGATTCGCCGAATGCAGTCAGGCCGCGCATCACAAGCAAGACACCGAACGCGCCGGCCATACCGGAACCAGCAGTGGCCGCGCTCCAAACCACCAAAGAACCAATTATGATGGCGCGCCGGGACAATACGTCCGCAAGGTTGCCGGAAATCAGCACAAGCGGCGCGAACACCCAAAAGAAAATGCCGCTTAGCATGCCCAATTGCGTATCGCTAAGCAGCCATTCCCGCTCACCAAAGGCAACACGGAAGAAAGTACTTGCCGATCAGCATAATTCAGCAAATAGATCAGCCAAAAAATTGCAAGGACGGACCATTTTTCTTGAAGGATTCGTGAGGACATTCTTACGCGCCTTGACGGCAAGGCGTCAGCATAAAATCGCCACTATTGCCGCATAACCCGATCAGCCCTGCTATCCACTTTCTTGAAGCCCGCCGGAACCTCAAACCTCGAAGCATCGGCCGTCGCGTTAATCTGCGTGGTTGTCATCGTTAATTCCGACATCACGCCGGCATCGGGATCCGCAACTTTCGGTTGCGCCGGAGTTTTCTGCGCCTCTTGCGCCGCCTCAACCTTCTTTCTGCCGCGAGCCAATCCGCCGAGCCCTGAACCCGCGATACCGCCAAACTTGCCCAGCCGTCCGGCCACCGCGCTCACAGCCGATTGCTCCGCCGAATCCTGCACGGAATCCTTCACGTCCTTACCTGCTTCGGCGCGCGCCTTGGCCATCGCCTCGGAGGCTTGCGACATTTGAGCCGTCATCTCCGGCGACCCCATTAGTTTCGTCACGCTCATCATGTGGAAGCCTTCCAGCGCCGAAGCCTTGCTCGCCATCGCAGCCGCGGCTTTGGCCACCTGCGGATTCGTCTGAATACTCCGCATTGCATCCGGCGAAAAACCAATCTTCATCGCCATCCGTTTGTGGAACTCGGCCAACTCCTTCGATGCCGGCACATCCTTGGCAATCCACAAATGATTTTCCATCTGTGAATCAAAACTCTGGCCCGATTTAGGATCCGTCATTTTCGTGATCATCGTCATTACAACCTCGCGCGCCAGATAGCCGGAAATAGTTTTCGTCTGCCCTGTCTCGTTCAGTTTAATGTCGAAAGACATGTCCACATCGCTTTTCTTTTTAACCTCGGTCTTGGCCTCACTCATGTTGTTCAGCATTTTCTCGTACATCGCCTTCATTTCGGCAAAGGTCATCACCGAATAGGTCTTGTCCTTGAAATCAACGTTGGTAACCGTTTCCTTGTCTAAATCCCAAATGGTTCCGGTTCTGTCAGAGAGGTGAGCCATGCGGTTTCCCTTAATGACCGTGGTCGATTCGACCGGTTGTTTCAAGCGGCCGGAGAACGGCATTTTCAGAAGTGCTCCACCCGTCATTTGAGTTGTCTGCACGTAAGTGATTTCGCCGAAGGCGGTGGCCGCCAACAGGACGGGTAGCAGGTAGCAGTGGGAATATGTTTTCATCGTGTTTTTCCTTACTATTCGCAGTTTACCTGAATACCAAGGGCCGCGTTGCTATACAATAACCATTCAAGGCAACCAATGGCCGATACGATCATTCATCCCAGTTTCAAACCGCTCATTCCGCTCTACCTATTGGGAGCAATTCTCTTCATACTGGTGGCTTTTTACATTGCTACATCCGGCTCGCCGCATTGGTGGCTGATCCTTTTACCGCTACTCATCGATTTATGGGCGGTGGCCAAGCACTTGGCGCTCCGCACCACGAAACTCATCATCGAAGGCGATCTCATCAAGTACGAATCGGGTTTTGCATCGAAGCAGCAGCGCACCATCGTCATTCAAAAACTCCAAGATGTGCGTGTAGACCAATCCATGATCGAACGAATGATGGGCATCGGCAGCCTGACGCTTGAAACCGCGGGCGAAACCAGCCGCCTCACCATCAACGGCATCGACAATCCAAGCCAAATCGCCGCCATGCTTCACGACAAAATGCAGCATCACAATTAATGCCTATGCAAAGAAGGCAATTTTTACTCGCTGCAACCGGCGTCGGCTTGGCTTCGGCGCAAACCGCTCCGGAATCCATTCGCGCGCTGAAATCAATGTCGGCGGCCGTGAAGCCCATTACCGATGAGGAACGCCTGGGCCGCATGGAAAAGGCGCGCCGTCTAATGCGAGAAAACAAGATGGCCGCCATCTACCTTGAACCCGGAACAACCATGCAGTACTTCACCGGCGTGCGCTGGGGACGGTCGGAACGTATGTTTGGTATGGTGTTGCCCGCCAAAGGCGAACCCTCCTATGTTGTTCCCGCCTTTGAGGAAATGCGCGCCAAGGAACTCATCAAATTCAGCAAGGACATTCGCGTCTGGCAAGAGGATGAAGACCCAGCCGTCAACATCGCCCAGATTTTCAAGGACCGCGGGATCGCCACGGGCAACATCGGTATCGAAGAACAAACCCGCTTCTTCTTGTTCGATGGCATCCGCAAAGCCGCCCCGGCGCTTGCGTATCAGGATGCGCGCCCTGTCACCGCCGGGTGCCGGATGTTCAAATCGCCCGCCGAGATTGAATTGCTGCGCCTTGCCAACACCGTCACGTTGACAGCCCTCAAAGCCACTTCGGAAGCCCTCACAGAGGGCATGACGCAATTCCAAATTAGCGCCCTGTTAGCTTCCGCGTATCGCGCCCTTGGGTTCAATGGCGATGGCCTTGTCTGTCTTGGTGAATCCTCCGCCTTCCCTCATGGAAGCGTGCAGCCACAACGTCTTCGCGAAAACGATATTGTTCTAATCGATACCGAAACCAAGGCCGACGGTTATACTTCGGACATAACCCGCACGTGGGTTTTCGGCAAGCCATCGGCGCGGCAACGCCAAGTTTGGGAGTTGGAGCGAAAAGCGCAAGACGCAGCCTTTAAGGCAGCCCAACCCGGCGCGACATGCGAATCAGTGGACGCAGCCGCGCGTAAGGTGATCACCGATGCGGGCTTCGGTCCCGGCTACAAACTCCCCGGCCTGCCGCATCGCACTGGCCATGGAATAGGGCTCGACGGTCATGAGTGGACCAATTTTGTTCGCGGGAATAAAACAAAAATCGCTCCTGGAATGTGTTTCAGCGACGAGCCGATGATCGCAATTTACGGCGAGTTCGGCGTGCGGCTGGAAGATTGCCTCTACATCACCCAAGACGGCCCGCGCTTTTTCACGCCCCAGAGTCCTTCGATTGACAATCCGTTTAGCTAGCTCTCCGACCGCTAGAAAATGTCCGGATCTGAATACAGTTTCGACTAGCCCCCTATGCCTAATAGGGGGATCTAACCCCGAACTCTTTCTCATCGTCAGAGACCTAGAAGCTCGAAGCAGGGAATGCAGATCAAACTGGCGGAGCTTGCCAAAGTGATTGCTGAAAGCATTCCATGTTTGGGGTTGGGAGTTTCTAACTAACAGAGGATGGAGCACCGTATTTCATCACCCCATAACGAGTACAAAACGGGACCGTGCGGCCACCGTTTTTTACGGGCTCCGGTTTTCGTCCTGAAACTCCGTTTGTGTAACAAAGGGGGCGTCTGCCGCGCGAGAAACCATTTCAAAGTATGAGCATTCTCTTGCGTTAACGGAACATTCATCGACGAGCTTCTTTACCTTGATGGGGGTTCTTCGTTGCGAATACCAAGGTGATGGCTGCACCCTGGACATCGCCCGTATGTCGGTCTTCGGCAAGCCATCGTTTGGGAACTGGAAGGCAAGGCGCAAGACGCGGCGCCAACCCGGCGCAACCTGCGAATCAGTGGACGCAGCCGCACATAAGGTAATCACCGATGCCGGCTTTGGAACCCGACTACAAACTCCCCGGCCTGCCCGGCCTCCCCCAGTAAGAGATTACGGAGGCCATCGCGCAAACAGCCGACCCCTTGGCCGGCTGTTTCACGTTAGACGTCAAGAGCCGCTACCGAAGGAAAGCTTCGTTCAATCCGCCGTCAACTGGAATCACATGCCCCGTGGTGCGCGAGCTACGATCACTTGCCAGCCATACAATCGCCTCCGCGCAATCTTGCGGACGAATCGCCGCATTCAATAAAGTGCGCTTAGCATAGAACTGGGCCAACTTTTCACGCAACGATTCAGTCGTCTCGTCCTCGGAATACGCAATGTTATACTTGGCCAACGAAGCAATCACGCGGTCGCGAGGAAACATCGTCGAACCTTCAACCACCGTCGCCGGAGCAATCCCATTCACTCGGACGTGCGGCTTCAACCCCACGGCCAGCGAACGTATCAAATGATTCACCGCCGATTTTGAAACATCGTACGCTTCGCTGCCCCGCTTGGCAACTACAGCATTCGCCGAACTGGTTAACACCACCGATGCGCTAATACCTTGATCGGTCAAAACTGATCGAGCCTCATCCACCAAGTAGTAGTTGCCCGTAACGTTGATATCGAATGTGAGCCCCCATTGTTCGTCGGACAGATTGCCCGCTGTATCGGGCGCAAAGAAAACCGCCGCTGTATTAATGATGGAATCAATTCCGCCGAATTTCAGTACAGTTGCGTCCACCGCCGCGCGAATGCTCTTGCGATTCACAAGGTCAAGCGCCACGGCATGCACTGCTTCACCCAGCTTGGTTTCAGCCGCAACCGCTTCCGCCGCTTTCAAATCACGATCAGCGATCACAAGATGCGCGCCTTGCTTGGCAAGAATCAAGCTAACCAACCGTCCAATTCCATTGCCCCCGCCAACCACCAGCACAACCTTGCGGCTGAATTCGGCTTCGGCCGGCATGCGCTGAATCTTGGCTTCTTCAAGCGCCCAATATTCAATCCGGAAAGCTTCCAGCGGCGGCAGCGAAACATAGTTGCTGTAACTGGCAAAGCCCTTGTTCGCGGCGGCAGTCTTGGCTTGCGGCAGAACCTTCGGCTTGCCGCCGTCGTCCATGCAGGTAGCCCCGGCCATCACGCCGATTGCATTACGGTAAAACTCGCTGGTAATGCGCGCTTCCTTTTTATTGCGCGAAAACGTAAACATGCCGATGCCGGGAATCAGCACCACGCTTGGATTGGCATCGCGCAGCTTAGGCGAATCGGCTGTAGCGAACTTGTTGTAATAGCCGGAATAGTTTTCCCGGTAAGCAACCAGGCCCGTCGAAATTGCCTTCTTCAATTGGTCGATCGTGCCGGTTTGCGGGTTCCATTCCACATAGAAAGGACAGATGCGGGTGCGAATGAAGTGATCCGGGCAACTGGTTCCCATGGCGCTCAATTTCTTGGCGTCGGCGGAGTTGATGAACGCCATGGCTTCTGGGCTGCGGTCAAAATGGCCGATGTTGCGGCGCGTTGTCGCGCACTGACCGCGAAGATAAGGGAAGATCGCCGTGGCGATTTGATCAGGCGTTTTGTGCCCTTCAACCTTCGCCCCGGCAAAAAGCATCTTGCCTTTGGCCTTCTGATGCTTCATCACAAACTGGCCCATTTGATCAATCGCCGTGGCCGAATTCAGGTAGCACTCGCGTTGCGTCATGCCCCAAGTAAACAACCCGTGGCTTCCTAGAAAAATGCCGTCGCAGCCTGGGTTGTCCTTCACGGCTTTCTGTAACATCAGGCCCAATTCAAAGCCGGGACGCTGCCAAGGCAGCCAAACCATCTTATGCCCGAATTGTTTATTGAACTCTTCCATCTTTTCGCGCCCATTGGCCGAAGCCGCAATGGCGATGGCCCAATCGGGGTGCAGGTGGTCAACGTGTGGGAAGGGTAAGAAAGCGTGCAGCGGCGTGTCAATCGACGCGGCCACGCGATTATCGCCAAAGGCCGCCAGCGGATAGTAGCCCACCATTTCGTCTTCATGAGCCTCGCCCTTATACACGGACTGCAGCTGAATCAGCCGGTCCATATAGACTAGCGCGAAGCCTTCCCGCTTAATGCTGCCGATGTCTCCACCGCTGCCTTTCACCGCCAGCACTTCCGTGGGCTTGCCGTTGAAAGGGTCGGCCAACGTAATCTTAGAGCTAGTATTTCCGCCACCAAAATTGGTGATGCGCAGGTCAGCGCCAAGCAGGTTGGAACGGTAGCGTAATCGTTCCAGTTCGTCGGGTAGCGCGGAGGCTACGGATTCGTCCCACAAATCGCGCAGGTATTTCATTTAGTGGTGAGATCTCCTTGGTTAAGTTGGAAGCTTTTATTCTAACAACCTCAAGGCTCCAAGCTAAAGTGACTTTAGTCTTTTCTGCGCGATGGCATAGCTGGAACTGGAAGATATCCCACCCATAGTCTTGTTTTTTGGAGATCGTATTTGCGAAAAGTATTCTTTGGCGGCGTCCTTCAAACCAAGATGTTGGGCGGTCACTCCAAGCACAAGATTGATGGAATCTCCGTTTTCCTCTTGCTCGGCATCCATACCCGCGACTTCTATCGCTTGCAATAAATAGTCCCGCGATTCGGCTCTGCGTCCGGCATCCGCCATCACGGAGGCCAGCGTATGCAGCAAGCCGAAGTCGTTCTTTAATAGCAGCAGCCCCTTCTGCGCATACTCGATGGCCTCTTGTGTTCCGCCTTTTTCCACAAACACCGACCAGGCCAGATTGTTTAAGTCATTACCGCTTTCCTTGCCGGCCGCTTCAAGACGCGCCGAGTATTCCCGGATCTGTCGCCAGTGGTCTTGAGCCATGCTCAAACTCACCGCGGCTCGCAACGCCACGGCATCCTCAGGCAGCCGTTTTAATCTTTTCTCTATCGCCTCACTGGCTTCTTTGAACAGTTGAAGTTGTATTAGTGCCGCTTGTTCCCAAGTAAAAGCTCGTTCCGAATTAAGATGTACGGCAAGCATCCGGCGCGATGCATCAAGAAGCGTCTTCGGTACCCAATTCAAAATCGCGGACTGGCCCACCGCCAAATCCAAGTTCAACTTTGTGTTTGGATCTGTAGCCTTGGCTCGAAGCTTCTTCAAAAGCTCCAATGAATTCTTCGGGTCAAGGCTGGCCGCGGCCGCACGAATCGCATCAACTCCGGCGGCAGTTCCTCGTTCCCAAAGACGGGGGAAAATGCCCCCTGCCAGCGGATCGTCTCCTCCGCTTCGCTCCACTAGTTCCCGAGCCCAATCGAGCAGCTTGCGAGCCCCCGCCAAATTACCTTTCTCCGCGCGGCGTAGAATCTCCGGAACCAAACTGTTCAGGGATTGACTTGAACCTCCCAGCTTGTATTTGCCGTTTTCCTTGAAGACGAAGAAAGTTTCGTTCTTAGCGCCGTCCTCCGTGGCGAACCGCATCTTTACGCGGTGACCTAGCGCATCATCTCCGTCGGAAGTGATTTGCATCGCGGAGAATCCAATGTCCAGAATCACGGCTCCGGATAGCCCCTGTTTCATCCCGGCTTTCTGCGCCAGAACTTTTTGCCGCTCGAAAGCTTTTCCGGTTTCTTCAGGATCTTCGCGCTTGAGCATGCCATCTTGCGGACTCAAAATGTTTGTCATCCATTCAAGCACTAAGCCAATCGGTGTATTCCCGATCTTGTTCAGCGCCTCTAACTTTTTAGTGCCGGCGATAATCCGCGCCGCGTTCAGGACCGCGGCCCCGTTGGGCGAACCCTCCGCGCTTGCGGTCAGCAATTCAGCGGCTTTTTGATAGCTGCGAGTCCGCAAAAGCATGTTGCCGGCCAGCGCCAAGGCGGCGCGCCGGTCGGCATCGAAAGTGATTTTGGCCCCTTCGGCAACAGCCGGCGAAACGTCCGCTTTTAAAGCGATAACCGCAATCTTCAAGGCTCTGTGATTCGCAGTAGCCTTTCCACTTTCCAGGTGCTTGACCAACTCATCATAGCGGCCGGCGTATAACAAGGCGAAAGCTAGATTGTCGGAAAGCCCATACAGTTCCAGCTTTTCACCGGCTTCCCTATAGACCTCAATCGCCTCGTTTAAGCGAGCTTTGGGACTGTACCGGAAGCCCATGGCATCGTGTTCCAGCAAAATCCCCAAGTCCCCGGCTAGGCCGAAATCAGTGGGCGCAAGTCCCCTTGCTTTGCGATAGGCCCTAATCGAATCCTCAAGTGCGAAGCCACGTTGCCGCAAACGGCCCACCATGTCGTGCTGCAAAATCCATCCATAATTTCGCCATGCTTCAGCCGATTCTGGTTGCAGTTTTGTTGCCGCCTCTGCTGCTTTGCGTGCTTGAGCCCCCAATCCGCAGGCCAGCAATGCGCGTGAAATGCGTGCCTGAATGAGCCCGTTCTTCGGATCAATCTTGAGTAACGAGTTCCACTCAGCCAGCGCCTCTTTGGCCTTCCCTTGGGACAAGAACAACTCGCCGGTCTGATCGAAATTCAGCATGACCGGTTCGCCTTTGGCGAATTCCTTTACGCCATCGCGCAACAAGTTTGTCTCGGCCAGCGTCAATTCGGCCTTGCCCGAATCGAACCTGAGCATCGCCATCACGACTCCATCTCTAGCCGTTTCAAACGTCCGTTCCAGCGTGGCCGGTCCCAATGTTAGCTTGCTATTCTCCGGCAATTTCCGCGTCTTGAATCCGGCGGGCGGGACAATCTTGTATCGCCATTCCGTAACGAAAGGGTTGGAGATGACAAAGTTCTCCCGGCGCGGTTCAACCGGCGCGGTCTCTTCATCCTGGTCCCGGAAGTAGGCCGGGAGGTTCTCCATGATGTTCGCCGGAAAGATCGCTACGGTGGCTACCGTTTGATCGGTCATGCCCCGTTGCACTTTGTCCGATTCAAGCGTAAGACGGAACGGGTGTTTCAAATCGTTGCTGGATGAGTAGTCAAACTTGGTCAGCTTCTCGGCTCCGTAGTATGTTTTGAGATAGCCCTCAAGATCTTTTTTGAGTTTCGCCGGGTCGGGCGAGGCATAATTCGAACGAATCGGAATCGCCGCATGGGCGCTGTACTGCGTGGTTTCCACCAACCGCGCCTTGCCGATTTCGGCGAGATAGAATTCACGAGTTTCGATGGTCACATTTCGAGCTGAAGTAAGCGCCGGCGTTTTGATCGGGCCCTCCGTGTCCGGCCTGATTACAATCGCCCAGCGGTTACGGTCCATCGCGGGAAGTTCGCCCAGCGGTGCAAATTCGGCCGTCGCATCAATCCAATAATCGGGCGAGCCCGGCACATAAGCGATAGCGTGGTTGAACATGCCCATGCCCACCAGACCCGGGTCAATGTCGAGAGAAGGTCCGGTTCGCAATAGCGCGACATAGGCTGGAATGTCCATCTTGCGAAGCATTCCAACCAGCAGCGTTGCTTTGTCCTTACAGTCGCCGTAATGACGTTCAAGAACATCTTTGGGCTGATGCGGCACCAGGGCGGCCTCGCCAAATTCGACGCCGGTGTAGCGGACCTCTTTGTGCAAACGCGCTAGGGCCGTGGCAATCTTTTCCTCTCTCGTATTTGCGGTGACGGCTTCTTTTACAAGATGTTCGAAGCCCTCTGACTGAAGACGGGAATCCACCTGGACCGCATAGCGGCTGGCCAAATCGCGCCACGATTTGCCGACGGAAAAATCGACCGTAGCGAACGTTGCCGCGTTTGGAGGTAGAAGCGGTTGGATAACTTTAACTGCGTCGAATGGACCTGCATCAACCACCACGCTGGTGGTGCCGTTGGATTCGGTCCGAACCGGATTGATGCCCGTCATTCGGTAAATCCTGAACTGCAAATTGAGACTTGTTGGCGCTTCCAACCTTAAGCGCGAACGTCCCACCGGAACGGATTGCGAAAGGTACAGGCGGTGCAGCGTTCCACCTTCGAAGAACGGAGCCGTGTCCCGCATTTCGACGAGTTGCTCCACGATTGCCCCGGGCGCGATGGCAGGTAAAGGAGCCCGCATGACTCGTTCATCGCTATAAATATCCCGCGAATCGTCGCGCGTCGCGCCTTCGGCAATCGTCTTGGGATCAAGATGGTGGATCGCTCCATCTTTGGTGATCACTCTGGCTTTCAAGACTGGTTTTGATTCGTGCCAGGGCATCCATTCCCAACTAAGCGATGTCCAATCCTTGGCGCCTTCCTCATTCAAAACTTGATACACCCTGCGCCACTTGTGAGTCATCCGCCCTTTTGCATCGAAGGAATAAGAGGTGTCATCGAAAACAATCTTAGCCCCTACTCCTTCCGGAGCTTTTACCTTTTGAGCTAACGCCTGCAGTTCCGCGGGAGTCGCGGAAAACGGGGCGGGTATCTCAATGGAAGCGTTTTGCGCAACGGCAACGGCAGCGATGAACAGAGAAATGAAAAATGGTTTCACGGCAGTTACAGAATAGCCGTGAAACCCGCACACTCTAAGAGTACGGTGGGGCCGGTACTAGGTCTCCCGGCCGCCGCCGTCAGGTCCATTACTTAGATTTGACGAAAACGCGCCGAGGAAAGATCCAAAAACCGGAACCATACGGATTAAGATAGAAGGAGAGGTTTTCTCATATGCGCCTGTTGTTGGTAGTATCATCCTGCGCCTGTTTGTTTGCAGCTTCCAAGGATGTGGCCGCCCCCACATACGCCAAGGAAGTTTCGAGAATCATCCAGAAGAATTGTGAGAGTTGCCACCGGCCTGGACAGATTGGTCCTTTTCCGCTAACCAACTATAAAGAGGCCAGCGCGTTTAAGGCCGAGATCAAGCGCGTGACCACCGCGCACATCATGCCCCCATGGTCGGCTGTGCCCGGATATGGGGAATTCAAGAATGAACGGCACATCAGCGATGACGAAATCGCGACCCTCGCGCGTTGGGCCGACGCGGGCGCTCCGATGGGGAACGCTAAAGACCTGCCTCCGGCGCAAGTCTACAACGATGGTTGGTCGCTAGGTCCGCCGGATCTTGCCTACAGGATGCCCGAGCCGTATACGCTGACAGGCAATGGCGTCGATGTTTACCGTTGCTTTGTGGTTCCTTCAGAACTAACCGAAGATAAGTTTATCCGTGGCATGGAAGTGCGGCCCGGGAACCGGAAGATCGTGCATCATGTGAGAACTTTCGCCGATACCACCGGTCAAGCCCGCAAGTTGGACGAGGCCGATCCGGCTCCTGGTTTTGATTGTTCGCTTGGCATGACGCAAGCTTACAAGCGAATCTCAATCGGCGGTTGGGCTCCTGGTTTAGCTACAACTTTGCGCGCGGAAGATACAGGCGCCCTTTTCCCCAAAGGATCGGACGTTGTGATTGAGGTCCATTATCACAAGAACGGTTTGACCGAGAAGGATCAAAGCGAGCTTGGTATTTATCTGAATAAAGGCCCGGTGAAGCATATCGCTAAGAGCGCCATCGCCGCCAACCTGGGAATTAAGATTCCAGCCGGCGCCGCCCACCATGAGGAACGGGCTTCCTACAAATTCAACAAGGACGTTATTGTGACCAGCGTACTACCGCACATGCATTTGCTTGGCAACGAGATGAAGATGACAGCCACTTTACCGGATGGCACGAAGAAAGAGTTGGTTTGGGCCAAGCCCTACGACTTCAATTGGCAGACCAACTATGTCTATAAAGAACCTTTCCTGCTGCCTGCCGGCACCAAGGTTGACGTGGTGGCTTACTACAACAACTCGGAATCGAATCCGAAAAATCCAAGCAAGCCTTTGAAGGAAATTCGCTGGGGTGAAGGGACGGAAGAGGAGATGCTGGTGGGTTTTATCAGCTATTACGATGCCCCACAGGCAGCGGCTGTTACGGCTCAAAAATAAGAAGCGGCCAGAAATAAAATAGGGGCAAGCGTGCGGGCGCTTGCCCCTATTCTTTTTACGGCAACATCTTTACAACCTCGAACTACTTAAGTCTTTTCTTCCATGGCTTGGCGGACTTGATAGCGTCATTCACACAGTTGATGTTCTTGACGCCTTCTTTGGCCAGCCAATCTTCCAAAGCCTTGACACCCTGTGTTGCATAAACGGGGATGCCTTCTTTCCACGTGGCGCGCCCGCAGAGAACACCGCTGTAATCGGTGCCCGCCTCGGACGCCATGTTGAGAGATTCCACGAACTGCGCATTACTTACACCAGCGCTGAGGTAGATGAACGGCTTAGTGGTAACATCGGCCGCTTTGCGGTACAACTCCAGAGCTTGTTTGCGTGTGTAGGCAACTTCGCCTTTTTGGTTGAACACGCTGGAGCCTTTGACATATTCGGCATTCACGGGAACTTCCACTTTCAGCACGTCTACTTTGTAGCGCGGCT